>NZ_JAPNXR010000008.1:0-198753 GCF_030397615.1 Vibrio sp. 14N.309.X.WAT.E.F5
GTGTAGATCGCCCTTCACAGTCAGGTTCATTTGGAAACCGCCGTGTGTCGCGATTTGATCAAGCATGTGGTCGAAGAAACCCATGCCAGTATCGATCTTGTTACCACCTGTTTCATCAAGGTTTACGGCTACCTTAATGTCGGTTTCTTTGGTCGTACGAACTACTTCAGCAACACGAGCATTAACCGTTAGATCTTTAACGATCTGTGGCCAGTTAAGTGTGCCTTCCGTTTGCGCATCTGGTCCGTATTGGATACCACGAATTGCCATGTTCTCAGCAAGTTGAAGATCCGTCATTCGATCGCCAATCACGACTGACTTTTGGAAGTCGACTTTACCGCCTTGAAGGTATTCTTTAACCATACCCAGTTTAGGCTTGCGGCAAGAGCAGTTGTCTTCGTCAAAGTGAGGGCAGATTAGAACATCATCAAACTGAACGCCCTGAGATTCAAAGAACTCCATCATCATGTTGTGCGGAGCATCGAACTCTTCTTGCGGGTAGCTATCTGTGCCTAGACCATCTTGGTTAGTGACCATCACTAAGCGATAACCAGCATCTTGTAGTGCAAGTAGGCTAGGAATCACTAACGGTTCGAATTTTAGCTTGTCTAAACGGTCTACTTGAAAGTCGACTGGCGGCTCAACAATTAAGGTGCCATCACGGTCTATAAAAAGTATTTTCTGTTGTTTACTCACTTGAACTTCCTTTTAATTTTAAATCTGGTGGACTAGCAAAAATCAAACGCTAACCCAAATAATGGTTTCATTTGCCAGCCGATTATTAATCAACTCAAGACTGACAAATGTTATTACTGATAAGCCGTTCGTTACTGATAAAAGTTACGAATGAATCCAAGTGTCTTTTCGCACTCTTCGCGGTTACCAATACTAATGCGAACACAGTTTTCAATTGGCGAATTACGTAAAATAATACCGCTGTCCCATGCTGCTTTGAATAAATCATCACCGTTAGGGAATTTAACCAGAAGGTAATTACCCCAACCATCGAATACCGTTATTTGAGGCATGCCCATTAGGCCCGCTTGTAAATAAGCTCGGTTGGCACTCAAATCAAGAACCTGAAATTTTGCTCTTGCTAACCCGTGTTCTGACAGCGCTTGAACAGCAATGTCAGCAACAGGAACAGGCACCGGATAAGGTGCTATCACTTTCAACAGTACATCAATCAGTTCTTGGTTTGCTAGAGTAAATCCGCAACGTAAACCCGCCAATGCAAATGCTTTCGAGAGAGTTCGAAGAATCGCTAGATTCGGATACTGAGCAAGCAAATCCACCGTTGATGCTTCAGGGCAGAAATCGATATACGCTTCGTCCATCACAACAATGGCTTTGTCTTGAGTCATCTCAAGCAGTTTAACGATGTCTTTGCGGTTAACTAAGTTACCTGTTGGGTTATTTGGGCTACAAACAAAGACCACTTTTACGTTATCAAGTTGAGCTTCAATCGCCGGTAAATCCAATTGCCATTCAGACGTCAACGGCACGACCTTACGCTCAACCCCGATAGTCTCCGCGCTGATCGCGTACATACCGTAGGTTGGTGGGCAGTAAAGAATCGCATCTTCATTTGGCTCACAGAACGCACGAATCAAAAGCTCAATACCTTCGTCAGCACCACGAGTAGTCAACGTTTGCTCTGGTGCAACACCCGCATATTGAGCGTAAGCATCGATTAGCTCTTTAGGCTGACACTCGCTGTAGCGATTAAGTCGAGTCAGATTTAAGGTGTACTCGTTATCAAACGGAGATTCGTTGGCGTTCAACCATACATCTCCGCTGCCACCAATGCGTCTTGCAGACAAGTAAGGTGTTAGAGCCTGAACTTGTTTTCTTGCTAACTTTTCCATGCCCTACCCTTATTTCGCTTTATTTAGCTGTTCAAATCGATTTAATTTTTCAACTCGGATGGTCACCGCACGTTTGTGTGCGTCCAAACCTTCGGCTTCCGCCATTGTGACTACCGTTGGCGCTAGGCCTTGTAAGCCATCAGCTGTTAACTCTTGTACCGTCATACGCTTAGAGAAATCCGCCAAACCTAGGCTTGAATAGGTTTTGGTGTAACCGTAAGTCGGTAACACGTGGTTTGTACCAGAAGCGTAATCGCCCGCAGACTCAGGAGACCAATCACCAAGGAAGATTGAACCTGCATTGTCTAGCAATGGCAGCAGTTCACGTGGATTCTTAGTTTGAACAATCAAGTGTTCAGGGCCGTAGAAGTTCGAAATCGCAATCGCTTGAGTGATCGATTCAGCGATGATAATTAGGCTTGATGCCAATGCTTGCTGGGCAATCGTTGCTCGAGACAACTCTTTCAGTTGTTTCTGCACCGCATCGGTTACTTGATCGGCAATCACTGGAGATGGTGTTACCAATACAACCTGAGAATCAGGACCGTGTTCCGCTTGGCTCAGCAAATCCGCAGCAATGAAATCTGCATCTGCTGTTTCATCGGCAATCACTAACACTTCAGATGGTCCAGCAGGCATATCAATCGCAGCGCCACGGAAGTCGTTACTTACTTGGCGTTTAGCTTCCGTTACGTAAGCGTTACCTGGGCCGAAGATCTTATCAACTTTAGCAACGTTCTCTGTACCGTACGCCATCGCAGCAACCGCTTGACCACCGCCTACATTGTAAACCTCATCGATTTTACAAAGTTTAGCGACATACAAGATTTCATCTGCAATTGGCGGAGGTGAACAAAGCACAACCTTACGACAACCAGCAATCTGAGCAGGAACACCCAACATAAGAACCGTTGATGGAAGTGGTGCGCTGCCCCCAGGGATGTACAAACCCACCGTATTAATAGCGCGAGTCACTTGCTCACAAACCACACCAGGTTGAGTTTCAACCTTAATTGGTTGAGGTTTTTGAGCTTCGTGGAACTTAGCGATATTACGATAAGCTTGCTCAAGCGCTTGCTTCATCTCTGGTGTTAAACGCGCGCAGGCTTCTTCGATCTCTTCAGAACGTACTCGAATCGATTCCGGTGTCACACCATCAAACTTTTCGGTCAGTTCTTTGAGCGCTGCATCGCCTTCATTTCTTACTTTTGCAATTACACCAGACACAGTTGCTGTGATATTCGCACCTTCAGCAATCGCTGGGCGCTCTAATACTGAGTCTTGCTGTGATTCACTTAATGATTGCCAAACAACGGTTCTCATAGCAGTTACCCCATCATTTTTTCGATTGGTAGTACTAGGATTGAGCTTGCACCCAACTCTTTCAATTGTTCCATAGTTTCCCAGAACAAGTTCTCTGTACTTACTAGGTGAACGGCAACTTTGTCTTTGTCTGTTGATAGAGGAAGAACTGTTGGATCTTCAGCACCAGGCAGTAGTGCTTTGATTTGCTCTAGCTGAGATGTTGGAGCGTGAAGCATGATGTACTTCGACTCTTTTGCTTGTTGAACACCCTGCATACGAGTCAGTAGTTTTTCAATCAATGCAGTCTTGTCAGCGTCGAACTCACCAACACGTTGAATCAGTGTTGCTTTAGATTGGAAGATAGCTTCTGCTTCTTTTAGGCCGTTTGCTTCCAGCGTCGCACCTGTAGAAACCAAATCGGCGATAGCGTCTGCTAGGCCTGCGCGAGGAGCCACTTCAACCGAGCCTGTTAGCATACAAGTGCTGAATTCAACACCCTGCTCGTCCATGTAGGCTTTTAGTAGTTGTGGGTAAGTGGTCGCAATACGTTTGCCCGCTAGATCTTGTGGGCCGTTGTATTCTTCGTCTTTGTTGATAGCGATAGAAAGGCGGCAACCACCGAAGTCTAAACGACGTAGTGTGCGAAACTCTGAAGGCTCTTTTAGAGCAACACGGTCTAGGCGAACTTCTTCTAGTTCATTTTCACCGATGAAACCAAGGTCAACGACACCATCCATGATGAGACCTGGGATGTCATCATCACGAACCAGTAACAAGTCGATTGGCATATTTAGTGAATGAACAACTAGGCGCTCACCCATGATGTTAAATTTAACACCACATTTTTTAAGTAGATCTTGGCACTCTTTACTTAAGCGACCTTTCTTTTGAATTGCGATTCTTAGGCGTTGTGTCTGCATTGCTATATCCCTGTGCAAATATTTGAATTTATTGATTATTTAAAAGCGCTAAAACTAAAAAACCCCCGGAAGACTTTGTCGTCCCGAGGGTTTAAATCTAAATTCTTTGACTTAACCTCCGGGAGAATTCTTGCTCCCGGGTATACGTAAATCTCCCCGAAAGACTAGATAGGGTGATGATGGTGATGAATGTTCATTACTAGTTTACGCATACTTATCAGCTCTTAGGTTGTTTGCTGTCTTGTCTCCACACTAACTAAGGTCACATCCTTTTTCAACCATTTATTCGAACTTTTTTCACGAAATTTAAAATTAAATTAACAGGCACAAAAAAGGGAGGCCAATGCCTCCCTGATACTTTACTGATTAACTTTCACTTTTAGCTTTTGCACGTCGCCATTTTGCAACGAGAGAAGTAAGCCAATGCAAAACATACTGCAACGAACGTTAGAGACGCAGCACTAAACGCGATGCCAATTGAAGACGTCATACCTAGCGTGATGAAACCAATGCACGATACAAACGCTACAGACAGCGCATAAGGAAGCTGAGTCGATACGTGGTCAATGTGGTTACAACGAGCTCCGGTAGAAGACAGAATCGTTGTGTCAGAGATTGGAGAACAGTGGTCACCAAATACTGAACCAGCCAGAACCGCACTTAGCATAGGTAGAATCAGCGCGATGTCAGAAGCTGCAGCCATGTCACCTGCGATAGGAAGCATGATACCGAACGTACCCCAAGATGTACCTGTCGAGAATGCCATTAGGCCAGCAAGAAGGAACAAAATAACCGGTAGCCAATGGTAATCGATGTTGCCAGTCGCTAGAGATGATAGGTACGAACCTGTTTTCATGTCGCCGATAACAGAACCGATAGTCCATGCAAACACAAGGATAAGGATAGCGCCGAACATTGAGCTCGCACCGATCCACATTGTTCTTGCGATATCAGACATTGGTAGCTTTTGCTTGAATACTGTCGCTAGCGCAACAAGCAGGCCTAGCACGCCACCGTAAACAAGAGATTTACCTACATCTGTATTTTCGAACGCACCAAGCAGGTTGAATGCTTGACCGTCAGCAGCCAGCGCTTGGCCACCCGTATAAAGCATAGCGGCAACTGTTGCTACGATTAGCGACACGATTGGCATAACAAGATCAGAAACAGAACCGTTCTCGCTCTCTTCAATATCTAGTTCTTCGTTCAGGTCATGAGCTTGCTTTTGATCGTTGTCACCATCAAAGCCACGGCCTTGTGATGCTTCAATCTCATGCTCGCGCATTTTACCAACGTCTAGACCAAACCACGCTACCGCAAATACCATAAGTAGTGCGAATACAGCGTAAAAGTTCATTGGGATAAGACGAACGTAAGCACCCAGTGCAGAATACTCTGTCACACCGTGTGTCACTAAGATGCCACCAATAATAGTAATGATGTAAGCACCCCAGCTAGAAGCCGGCATGATCACACACATAGGAGCAGCAGTAGAATCTAGGATATAAGCTAGCTTAGCGCGAGATACATAGAAACGGTCTGTTACAGGGCGAGAGATAGCACCTACCGCTAAGCTGTTGAAGTAATCATCGACAAAGATGAATACGCCTAAGAAGGCAGCAAGTAGTTTTGAACCACGTTTGCTCTTCACACGAGACTGTGCCCATTCAGCGAATGCGCGAGTACCGCCAGAAAGTGTTAAGAGAGCGGTCATCATTCCAAGGATAAGTAGGAATGCGATAATGCTCATGTTCCAAGTGTTGATACCACCATCTTCGATGAAAACACCAGATGCTTTAGTAAACACGTAGCTAGCTGCGTTACCTACTGAATAATCAGCAAGTAGAATCGCACCCATGACGATACCGACACCCAAAGAAACCAATACACGGCGGGTAACAATAGCAAGAGTCAATGCAACCAAAGGAGGAAGCAGCGATAAAGGCGATGTTGCAAAATCTATTAAATTCATGATCTTCAAAAACCAGTTTTTTATTTGGCTAGAGATCTACTGCAGACAAACTTGATACGACTTATCAAGCTCATGTTGAACTAAGCGAAAGGGAAGTGAACACTTCACCCAACCCTACAGTAGCGCTCCATAGTTTAAAATTAAGACTATGGCAGTGTTGTACCTATTGAGCACAACCCCAGCAAATTGCTTAGATATACAATTTACTTCGGCAATTAGACCTTTCATTCCCGTTCATTGGCATCACCCCAACGAAAACTACTTTTTATAATTGCACCTCTACGTGCGATAACATTATTAACCGTGTAAACCAGAGTTTAACAACAAATTAACCAAAGCATCGCATCAGGTAGCCGCAATTGTACTCATCAAGAGCAACAATGCAACATATCATTCCGAGAAAAATAGGGTTTTGTTAATGAACTTATCAATACAAAAATAGTCTACAGAAAGCAATTACTCCACCAGTCACATATCGATTTTTAAGAAAATCTTAATAATTATTATAAATTCATCAAAAGTGAGTCGTTTCTTTTTCAACTATTCATCTCACTTTTATATTTAAATAACCAATACAAGAAATACTATTTGTTTTATTCCTAGGCTCTGTTTATTATTAGGAAGATTATTTAGTTTACCTTGATGGAAAATATCATGTCTGAATTAACAAAAACTTTATTGAATATCCGTAGCCTTCGCGCATTCTCACGTGAATTAACTCTTGAGCAACTTGAAGAAGCACTAGACAAGCTAACTATTGTTGTACAAGAGCGTCAAGAGTCTGAAGCTGAAGAACAAGCTGCTAAAGCTGAGCAAGAAGCTAAGCTTTCTGCTATTGCTGAACAAATTGCAAAAGACGGCATCGATGTTGCTGATCTTATTGCTGCGCTTTCTGGTGAAGCAAAAACAAAAACAGCAAAAGCTAAACGTGCTCCTCGTCCAGCTAAATACAAATATGTAGATGGCAATGGCGATGAGAAAACTTGGACAGGTCAAGGTCGTACGCCTTCAGCTATCCAAGAACAACTAGATGCTGGTAAATCTCTAGAAGAGTTTGCTATCTAAACATTTAGTTTACTTAGTGGGTAATCAATTACACGCTAAGCAATAGAATTAATATTAAAGTCGACTAAAGTATTATTTACGGCTTCAATATGTTCAGAAACAAAAAAGGCTCCTTTCGGAGCCTTTTTTATATTTCGCTATTAGAAATATAAATGAGAACGATAAAAATATCTTATCTTTCCCAGTATGCTTCTTCTAGGCTATCTTCTCTTTCAGGAAGGCCGCGAGACAAGCGTGGTGAGTGCTGAACCAACACTTCATAACTTGCACGGTTTGAATATTTACAAACCTGTGAAAAAGATGAATACGTTAAAAATGCATGTTGATGCTTGCTAGAGTTCGGCACATTTTCTTTATGATATTTATTTGCTGCCATATCATGTAATAAAGCCGACAACGCCGCATCCCCTGCACCATTGGTATTTTTGATCTTTTCTGGACCACCCATGTAAGGGGCAATATGCGAATAGATCTTCGTTGGGTTGTCACATAAGTCTTTATGCGCAGGACGACTAAATTCATAGCGGTTAAATTCAGCAATTGAGCCTGGTAGCAACGGTAATGACGTTTCACGCTTCACAGCGTCTTCAGTGTAACCCGCCATAAACAAGCCAACAGGGCCTGCCGTACATAGAACTAAGTCTACCCAATCGAGTGCTTTGTCCGAAGCAGCAAGCGGATCGCTTTCACCTGTTAAGGCTTCAGCTTCGTCTTCATTCATTGCAACAACGGTTACGTGCTGTTCAAGGAAATCTTTCCAGAACTCTGGGTCATCTTGAATAACGAATTTAGTACCAAGTGTTAAAACAACAGGCACATCGTATTTCTTCGCGTATTCAATAGCTTTCATTGTTGCTTCAGGCATAGGGTCGCCTGGCTTACAACGAACTAGATACGCTGTTAATACTAAAGCAGAAGCACTTTTGAAGATTTTCTCAGGAATGCTTTCTGGTTTTAATTGGTTCATTTGTCCTTCGCTAATTGCGAAAGTACGTTCACCATCTTCTGTAATTAATGCAAAGCAACGACCAATTGCGCCATCTACCCCTTGTAAATGGTTCAGATCCATTCTGCTTGATGTATTACATAAATAGCGGTAACCGTAGCTACCAATTTTAATATCTTGGCTCATTACACCTAACAGTGTTGAACGGTCATCCGCCAATACTGAGTAATTGTGTAATGTGTTACCGATCGTACCACCAGCGTATTCATTGGTGATCAGGCACTGTTCTTTTAATTCTTGATATAAGGATTCAGCAGCTTCATCACCGATAACCAGTGAGTGTCCCTTACTTAGGCCGTATTTTTCGATTAGCTCAGAACTCACTTTCGCTTCAATATCCACCAAAGTTTGGTCAATACCGATAATATGAGTACGTGACATTCTTTTGCTAGTTTGAGCTTGGCTTACTAAAGGATCACGAGCGTGAACCGGAAAATAGTGCTTTGATTTACGTTGTCCAGGGAATTTCATAAGGCTAGTCTAAGTCAAGGGGAAATAGGTGGCGGATTCTACCGCGCTATATTTAACGCGGCAATCTTTCAAACTATAGCAAACGTTTGCTAGGCTATTTTTTTATTCGCCTTCCATAAAGCTTAAATCAGGCAGCATGCCCAAATGCTCGGCGTAACGTTTTTGATTAAACTCAGCACCGTTTTTCATCACGTCAAATACCTCAATTGCCAATGCACATGCCATTGCAGCAATTGCCTCTTCACGAGGAGTACCTGTCATCATTAAGCGCATCAGCGTCTCTTTTACTTTCACAGGTTGGCCATCTTCAAGTTGGTTCTCGATAATCTCGATCAACTGTTCTTCTTGCATAAACTCATTTTGTTCAGACATTTTTTATCTCAGGTCTTGGATTTCGAGCGACTATGCCACATATAGATCTGACATCCTAGCGAGTCTCCTCGCGTTCATGCGATTCTCTAACGAAGTCAGCGCAATATTTGTGCAAATGAAACTGTGATTCCAGTCTCGGATCTGTCACGGTGTTTCTCTTTCTGTTAGAATCTGCGACCAAGTAATAGTAACGGTGTTTAGACATGTCAGATATCAGCTCTGGAAACAGCGAAAAGAAAGTAATTGTCGGTATGTCCGGCGGTGTAGATTCGTCAGTATCGGCGTATCTTCTTCAGCAACAAGGCTATCAGGTAGAAGGCCTTTTCATGAAAAACTGGGAAGAAGACGATAACGAAGAATACTGCACGGCAGCTGAAGACCTTGCTGATGCTCAAGCGGTATGTGACAAGTTAGGTATCCACCTTCACACTATCAATTTTGCAGCAGAGTACTGGGATAATGTATTCGAGTACTTTCTTGAAGAGTACAAAGCGGGTCGCACACCGAACCCAGATATCCTTTGTAACAAAGAAATCAAATTCAAAGCATTCTTAGAGTTTGCGGATGAAGTATTAGACGCAGACTACATTGCTATGGGTCATTACGTTCGTCGTACTTTCCCAACTCAAGAAGAACTAGACTCTGGCGTGAAACCAGAAATGCTACGTGGCCTAGACAGCAATAAAGACCAAAGCTATTTCCTATACACGCTAAGTTCAGATCAAGTGGCACGCAGCCTATTCCCTGTGGGTGAATTAGAAAAGCCTGAAGTGCGCCGTATTGCTGAAGAGCAAGATTTGATCACTGCGAAGAAGAAAGATTCAACAGGCATCTGCTTTATCGGTGAGCGTAAATTCACTGAGTTCTTAGGCAAATACTTACCTGCTCAACCGGGTAATATCGAGACACCTGAAGGCCAAGTAATTGGTCAACACCAAGGCTTGATGTATCACACACTAGGTCAACGTAAAGGTCTTCATATTGGTGGCACTAAAGGTGGCGGCGGTAACGAAGAACCATGGTTTGTTGGTGAAAAAGATCTTAAGCGTAACGTTCTGATCGCGGTTCAAGGTAAAGACCACCCGCTTCTTAAATCAGAAGGTTTGTTCGCATCTCAGCTTCATTGGGTTAATCGCACACCAATTACTGAAGTTATGACATGCACGGTAAAAACACGTTACCGTCAGACCGATATTCCTTGTACAATCATCCCAATTGACGATGATAACATTAAGGTTATCTTCGATGAGCCGCAAATCGCTGTAACACCAGGCCAGTCGGCTGTGTTCTACCAAGATGAAGTATGTCTTGGTGGTGGTATCATCGAAAAACGCATCTAATCTAATCGAACGAACAACAAACGATAGAAAACAACTAGGAGTTACTACGTGGCTAATACACTTTATGACCGTACTATTGCTTTCGCTGGAATTTGCCAAGCTGTGGCTTTGGTTCAACAAGTAGCGAAAGACGGCCGTTGTGATAAAGATGCCTTCGAAGCTTCACTCAATGCCATTTTAAATACTAACCCAGCGAATACTGTGGGTGTATTTGGCCGTGAGGCGAACCTAAAGCTAGGCCTTGAATGCTTAGTAAAGGGTATCGACAGTACTCCTGCTGGTAGCGACATTACTCGCTACATCATCAGCTTGATGGCGCTTGAACGTAAACTATCTGCTCGCAATGACTCTATGTCACAGCTTGGCGATCGTATTCAAACCGCAGAGCGTCAAACTGAGCACTTCGATCTGTTTGATGAGCAAATGATCAGCAACCTTGCGAGCATCTACTTAGATGTAGTGAGCCCTATTGGCCCTCGTATTCAGGTTTCTGGTACGCCAGCAGTACTTCAACAGACATCGAGCCAACATAAGGTTCGCGCCCTGCTGTTATCAGGCATTCGAAGCGCTGTTTTGTGGCGTCAAGTTGGCGGCAAACGTCGCCACCTTATCTTCGGTCGCAAAAAAATGATCGAGCAGGCTCAAATCCTGCTAGCTCGCATGTAATTAATTAGCTCGCGCCTCGTCGCGAGCTTGTTTTTTGTACCAATACAACTCTCACGCAAACGATTGCGCAATATGCGTGACAATTGAGATTGTTACTGGTATAAACCTCTCAAAATTTAGAAAACTCAATTCAGGAGAACACCATGGAACTGTCAGCATTGACTGCTGTTTCACCAGTAGACGGCCGTTACGGAAGCAAGACTGTTGCATTACGCAGCATCTTTAGTGAGTTTGGCCTACTAAAGTACCGCTCTATCGTTGAAGTTCGTTGGTTACAAAAGCTTGCAGCTACAGATGCAATCAAAGAAGTACCAGCTTTCAGTGCAGAAGCTAACCAGTTTCTTGATGAACTAGCAGCTAACTTCAGTGAAGAAGATGCTCTACGTATCAAAGAGATCGAGCGCACGACTAACCACGACGTTAAAGCGGTTGAGTACTTCTTGAAAGAGAAAGTTGCTGGCGTTCCTGAACTTCACGCTGTAAACGAATTTATTCACTTTGCATGTACTTCTGAAGACATCAACAACACCTCTCACGCGCTTATGCTTAAAGAAGCTCGTGACACAGTGATTCTTCCAGAAATCCGTAACGTAATTGATGCTATCAAAGCACTTGCGAACGAGTACCGAGACATTCCATTACTGTCTCGTACACACGGTCAGCCTGCTTCTCCTTCTACTATGGGTAAAGAGATGGCTAACGTTGCGTACCGTATGGAACGTCAATACAAGCAAATCGAAAACGTTGAGATCCTAGCGAAAATCAACGGTGCTGTAGGTAACTACAACGCACACCTTTCTGCATACCCAGAAGTTGAATGGCACCAGTTCAGCGAAGAGTTCATCACGGAATCTCTTGGCGTAACTTGGAACCCGTACACAACTCAAATTGAACCTCACGATTACATCGCTGAGCTTTTTGATGCAGTTGCTCGTTTCAACACAATCCTTCTAGACTTCGACCGTGACGTTTGGGGCTATATCGCTCTTGGTCACTTCAAGCAGAAGACTATTGCTGGCGAAATCGGTTCTTCTACAATGCCGCATAAAGTTAACCCAATTGACTTCGAAAACTCTGAAGGCAACCTTGGTCTAGCGAACGCAGTATTCAGCCACCTTGCACAAAAACTTCCAGTTTCTCGCTGGCAGCGTGACCTTACTGATTCTACGGTTCTTCGTAACCTAGGTGTTGGTGTTGGCTACGCAATCATTGCATACACTTCGACTCTGAAAGGTATTAGCAAGCTTGAAGTTAACCGCGCTGCGCTACTAGCTGAACTAGACAAAAACTGGGAAGTATTGGCTGAACCAGTACAAACAGTAATGCGTCGTTACGGCATCGAGAAGCCATACGAGAAGCTAAAAGAGCTAACTCGTGGTAAGCGTGTAGATGGCGAAGGCATGCGCGCATTCATCGATGGCCTTGAGATTCCTGAAGACGAGAAAGTGCGTCTGAAAGAGATGACTCCAGCGAACTACATCGGTCAAGCTATCGAGCTAACTGACAAGCTGTAAGATTCGAATTTCGAATCACAAGAATAGATTAAGGCTTCCCATGTGGAAGCCTTTTTGTTGCGTATGAACAAATGTTTCGAACAATAGTCCCTAAGTAAAACAACAGTCGTCAATCAAACCTGACTTCTCCAACTAGCCTCCCCCATTCGAATACTGCAAACCATATTAGAGAAACATCCTTAAACGCCAAGATCAAAAAAGGCCTCCCGAGGGAAGCCTTTCAAATATATATTGCCGCTTAGCAACTATAAGTCACACCGAGAGTGCAAATTACCTAGCGACTGAGAATTACGTAGCGATTACATGTTACGTAGAGACGCAATACGCTTGTCTAGTGGTGGGTGGCTCATCAGAAGCTCAGTAAGCGATTTCTTGCCGTTGATACCAAATGCCATCATAGAACCTTCTAGTTGTGGCTCGTGGCTCACCTTTAAACGCTCTAGCGCTGCAATCATCTTCTCTTTACCCACTAGGTTCGCAGCACCTGCATCGGCATGGAATTCACGATGACGGCTGTACCACATCGTAATGAAGCTTGCTAGGAAACCAAATACCAGTTCCAACACCATAGACACACCGAAGTACACCATCATGTTGCTGCCACCCTCTTCTTCATTGTCATTCGACGCAACAATGTTGGCGATGAAACGAGATAGGAAGATAACGAACGTGTTCACGACACCTTGCATTAACGTCATAGTCACCATATCGCCATTCGCGATGTGGCTAACTTCATGCGCTAATACCGCTTCAGCTTCGTCACGCGTCATGTTGTGTAGCAGGCCTGTTGATACTGCTACCAATGAATCGTCACGCTTAGCACCTGTCGCGAATGCGTTAATGTCTGGCGAGTCATAGATCGCCACTGTTGGCATACCAATACCAACTTGTTGAGATTGACGGCTTACCGTCTCCATCAACCAATGTTCTGTTTCGTTACGTGGGCTTTCAATGACCATGCCGCCTACTGAGCGTAGCGCCATTTTCTTTGACATCATTAATGAGATGAATGAGCCACCAAAGCCAAATACCGCAGCCATTAACAGCAAGCCTGAGAGGCTTCCTGGTTGCATACCTGTGACTGCATATACAATATTAAGAACAACACTTAGTACCAATACAACCGCAAGGTTGGTTGCAAGGAACAACATTACTCGCTTCATTACTTATCTCCGCATGAAAGCTGTTTTTATAAAACTTATTGTTATAGACAAGGCAGACAGCAATTTATTCCAACCTTGAAGACTTATACTTACTTATACATATAGTCTTAGATTAAGAAAACAAGGTTAAGCATTAAATTGCAACATTTGATTACGAGATTGTAGCTGAGTTAATCGCGGTCTATTAGACCTAAGTCGTATGGTGT
Source organism: Vibrio sp. 14N.309.X.WAT.E.F5 (assembly GCF_030397615.1). Lineage (NCBI taxonomy): Bacteria > Pseudomonadati > Pseudomonadota > Gammaproteobacteria > Vibrionales > Vibrionaceae > Vibrio > Vibrio sp. 14N.309.X.WAT.E.F5. Next base: position 13,869 of record NZ_JAPNXR010000008.1, read on the forward strand.
CGATATAACAATCCGTTTACAGTGACCTCAGATGATTTATTGGCTAGTCCATGTACAAAAAGGGAACGATCATGGTTGAAGGTACTAACACTCAAATGGCTATCGATTTACTGTGCTGTCACCTAGGGATTACTGAAGAAGAAGCGAAAAAGCAGATTGGAATCCTAACACCGCAAACGGCACAGACAAAAATCACAGAAACACAGCAAGCACTAATGGGACTGACAAAAGAACATTAATCCCAAGCTTGATGGATTAAAAGACCAGTTGTTCATCAACTTATGGTCAAAGGCTTAACATAGCAAAAGGGCTGCAATCGCAGCCCTTTTCTTGTTTAACGCATAACTTGAAACTTAGAGTTCAAGCAATGGCTGTACATTAATGTACTTACCAATGTTCTTAGACTTGGCTTTTGGCACGTAAGGGATTTCACCCAGTTTTGGCGCGCCTAGCTTATCTTCCAACATCGCAATAATATCAGCATAGTGCTCAGTGCCTGGATTAATGCGGTTAGCAACCCAACCTACTAGGTTTAGACCATCGGCACGAATCGCTTCTGCGGTTAACAAAGCGTGGCTCAAACAACCAAGCTTAATACCAACCGTCAACACCACTGGAAGCTGCTCTTTCTTAACCCAGCTAGATAAGTATTCATCGTCTGAAACCGGAACACGCCAGCCACCAGCACCTTCAACTAAAACGATGTCTGAATTCTGTTTATGCTCTTCTAACTTTGCTGATAATACCGCTTCATCAACCACGACACCGTCATGCTTAGCTGCGATATGAGGTGATGATGGTAGCAACAATGCATACGGGTTAACGTCTTCGTAAGCAACATCTTGCGTCGCAGCTTCTTGAAGGTGCAATGCATCACTGTTACGTAACCCTTCAGGGTATTCTTCACACCCTGCAGCAACTGGCTTATAACCAATTGTTGATAAATCTTGTGCGGCCAAAGCTTGAAGAATCGCTTTTGAAACCACAGTTTTTCCCACTTCGGTATCCGTACCTGCAATGAATAATGCATCAATCATAATTGAATAACCCCTAAACAAACTTGATATGTTGCTGGTAAGAAACCTTGATGGTTTTTAAACTCTCGATATTCCCGTTCAACAAGCTGCAACATGCGGCGGCTTGTTAAACCTTGTGAGCGACCACTTACGTGATTAGCGCCGATACCTTTAAGGTCGCGCATCAGTTCAAACGCAGTGTCGTACCAAACGGTGATGGTGGGCAAGTCTAGTTGATGAGCCGTACAGCTAGATTGCGCTAACGCAATTTTTACCTGATTGATTGTAATAAAATGGTTAACGTGTTGATGTGCGTCAATTTTTGACCACGACTTTTCCAGCTCAAACAGTGATCCATCAAGCAAAGTTGAGAAAATAACACGTCCACCAACCGCTGTAACACGCTTCATCTCTCTCAAAGGTGACGACAAGTCGTCACACCATTGCAACGCAAGGCTAGAGAAAACGATGTCAAAGTGCCCGTCTTCAAACGGTAATTGTTCGGCGTCGGCTTGTTGATATAAAGAGACAGATGCACCACAGCGCTGTTTTGCTTCGTCCAACATTCCATTGGAAAGGTCTGCGCATACCACTTCAGCGCCTCGTTCCACCAATTGCTGTGAGAAATAGCCAGTGCCACAACCTAGATCCAGCACCTTTAACCCAGAGAGGTCACTCGGTAGCTTATCCAATAGACGGTGACCTACATCGCGCTGAAATTCAGCGTGTTTGTCATAGGTTGTTGCTGCTTTACCGAAAGCTTCGGCAATAGCACTCTTATCTTGGCCTACGTAATTATCCACTACTGCTTCTTGTGACATTTACTGAGCCTCATTATTTAACTCTATTGCTTTGAGCAACGAGTTGGTTAACTGAAGAACCTGCTTCTGACTTTGGTTGGCCGTTAAGGTAATACGCAAACGAGCAGTCCCTGTCGGTACGGTTGGTGGCCTTATCGCTGTTACCCAAACTTGTTTATGCTTCAACTCTTCTGCAATAGAAAGCGCTGCTTGGGCTTCGCCAATCACAAACGGCTTAATCGGAGTCTGAGTATCAATAAAACCATTCACACCACTCATTTGCTCCGCATAGAGCGCACCTAACTCCATGAGCTTATCTCGACGCCACTCTTGCGTCTGAATCATCTGACACGCATGAGACAAAGCCACCGCTTGTGAAGGTGGCATCGCCGTCGAATACACATGATGCCGAGCAAACTGAGTTAAGTAATCACCCACTTCTGACGAACAAAGAATCGCAGCACCAGAAAGGCCAAATGCTTTACCAAAGGTCACCACCAAAATATCGGGGGAGATTTGTGCCGCACTGCAGCTCCCTGCCCCTTTATCACCTAATACGCCGATACCGTGGGCATCATCAACCACCAACCAACTGTCGTATTGATGAGTTAGGTTAGATATCCGGCTGAGAGGCGCTTGATCGCCATCCATGCTGAACACACCTTCAGTCACGGCCAAGGATTGTGGAGTGCGACTCAATAGCGACTCTAAATGTTGCGTGTCGTTGTGCTTAAAGCGTTTCATGGTTGCAGGTGAAAGCATCCCCGCTTCCATCAATGAGGCGTGGTTAAGTTTGTCTTGCAACAGAGAGTCGTCTTTATCGAGCAGAGAAAACAACAAAGCTTGATTAGCACTGAAACCAGAACTAAATAGAATGGCACGTTCAAAGCCAAGCCATTCACACAGCTGAGCCTCTAAATTTCGATGAGCAGGACTAAAACCCGTGACCAATGGCGATGCTGCACTTCCAGCACCATATTTGGAAAGTCCGGTTTGCCATGCATCGACCAGTTCAGGATCGTTTGCCAAGCCTAGGTAATCATTACTCGAAAAGTTAATAAAGCGACAACCTTCACTATTAAGCAAAGGGCTATTACTGTTTTCGAGTACCTTAAGTTGACGAGTTAACCCTTGCTCACGGCGATGAGCAAGGGCACTTTTGATGCGAGATTTAAACAGTGGCATCGTAGAACATGTCATCTTTCGTTGGACGAGCAGCAACGCGCTCCACCACTTGATCTAACAGTTCATTTTCTTGAATTTCGTCAGGCTTTTGAGCGACCTGTTGGCTGTTTATACCCAGCTTCTTAAACAGCTGCATATCCGTGTCTTCATCTGGATTTGGCGTAGTCAGTAGCTTACAGCCGTAGAAGATAGAGTTCGCGCCGGCCATGAAGCACATCGCCTGCATCTGTTCGTTCATATTCTCACGGCCTGCAGATAGACGAACCGCAGACATTGGCATCATGATACGAGCAATCGCAATCAGCTTAATGAAATCGAAAGACTCAACATCATCGACGTTTTCCATCGGTGTGCCTTTCACTTTTACGAGCATGTTAATTGGCACACTCTCAGGGTGTACTGGGAGGTTCGCTAGCTCAACAAGTAGACCTGCACGGTCATTGGTGCTTTCACCCATACCAATAATACCGCCTGAGCAAATCTTCATTCCGGCATCACGTACGTGAGATAGAGTGTCTAAACGATCTTGGTAAGTACGAGTAGTAATGATGCTGCCGTAGAACTCCGGAGAAGTATCAAGGTTGTGGTTGTAGTAATCCAAACCTGCATCCGCTAACTCGCCAGCTTGATCGGGCGTTAGCATACCTAGCGTCATACACGTTTCTAGGCCCATGCCTTTTACACCTTTAATCATATCAGTCAGGTGAGGCATATCGCGTTCTTTCGGGTTTTTCCACGCAGCGCCCATACAGAAACGAGTCGAACCCGCGTTCTTGGCTTTTTGCGCCGCATCCAAAACACGCTCTACTTCCATTAAGCGTTCTTTGTCGACATCCGTTCGGTAGTGAGCACTTTGAGGGCAGTACTTACAATCTTCAGGACAAGCACCGGTCTTAATTGATAAAAGCGTACTCACCTGCACGTGGTTGTGCTCTTGGTACTGTCTATGAACGACTTGAGCTTCAAACATTAAATCCATAAACGGTTTTTCAAGCAGCGCTGTTACTTCAGCAACTGTCCAGTCATGACGAACTTCCACGTGTCGATCCTTTTTTATTTTTTTGATATTGCATCTCCATCAATAGAGATTGCATTTATGCTTGGCTAGTCTACCGACAAGCTTTAGACTGTCAACACATTGATAATATCAAAAGTTTACATCTGGTTATTTTTTAACCACTTCAAGAATGGAAGTTACTATGGATCTCGCCTTTGATCGCCAGCATATCTGGCATCCCTACACATCAACGTTAACACCTCTGACCTGCTACCCAGTCACCAACGCAGACGGTGTTTACCTAGAATTAGAAGGCGGAAAACGAATTATTGATGGCATGTCATCATGGTGGTCAAGCATCCATGGCTATAACCACCCGGTATTAAATGCGGCCGCGCACAGCCAAATAGACAAAGTTTCGCACGTTATGTTTGGTGGTATTACCCACCAACCCGCTATCGATTTATGTAAGAAACTTTTGAATCTCGCACCCAGTAATCTTGAACATGTATTCTTAGCTGATTCAGGTTCAGTAGCCGTAGAGGTTAGCCTCAAAATGGCTCTCCAATATTGGCATGCTAAAGGGCAACCTCGTTCAAAATTCCTCACGTTGAGAGATGGCTACCACGGTGATACCTTTGCGGCGATGTCGGTGACTGATCCAGATAACTCGATGCACAGCCTCTACAAAGGCTTTTTACCTGAGCACATTTTTGCTGATTCACCAAAAACGGGATTTTGGGATCAATGGAACGCAAACGACATAAACAGCTTTAAAGTAAAGCTAGCCGCACACCACCAAGAAGTTGCTGCCGTGATCTTAGAGCCAATCGTTCAAGGTGCTGGCGGTATGCGTATCTACCATCCTGAATTCCTGAGACAGGTTCGCTTGCTGTGTGATGAATTCAACGTCTTGCTGATCTTGGATGAGATTGCGACCGGATTTGGCCGTACAGGGAAACTTTTTGCTTGCGAACATGCCGATGTTCAACCGGACATTCTATGTTTAGGCAAAGCGCTGACTGGGGGCTACATGACCCTTTCAGCAACGCTGGCGAGTAAAGAAGTCGCGGACACCGTATGTGGCGGTGAAGCGGGTTGCTTTATGCACGGGCCAACCTTCATGGGTAACCCATTGGCTTGCGCGGTAGGTGCGGCAAGCTTGTCCATTATAGAGCAAGGCGATTGGCAAAATCAGACTCAACAAATTGAGCAACTTTTCTCTGAGTTGCTACCGCCTTTGCGAGAGCATGATCTTGTCAAAGATGTTCGCTGGTTGGGAGCGATTGGCGTTGTTGAAACCCACACACCTGTCGATATGGAAACCATCCAAGCTCACTTTGTTGAACAAGGCGTTTGGATACGTCCGTTTGGTAAGTTGATTTATATGATGCCTCCCTTCATTAGCAAACCGGAACATATCGAACAACTTGTTTCATCTATTGATAAAGCCCTCCAACAATCTGCTTGCTTCAAGCCAAGTTGATATCAATAAAACCAAATAGAAACACCGAAAACCTATAAGCCGCCTTTAGAATACTGACGGCGGCTTATTCCATGGCTAATAATCAGATAGCCAATAGAAACATCTTGAACCGATATTTATCTCCGATTCCATCCTGACAGACCCCATAAATAAATTTGATCCTCTCCACAAAAATAATTAGCAAAAGAGTATTAGCTGTTGGATAAATAGCCGTCATAAAATACGAACCATTTTGGTGCTGAATATTATGATGAACTTCCCCATTCGAGTTCATTCTAGAATCAAGTCAACTAACTCAATTTCACTGAAATTAGATAAACAATATTAGCGAGAGAAAGAATCCGATCTTAGCCAAGGCTTGTATCGACTTAGTAGAAACCGAGCGTTTCTAGTTTTTTCGATCGTGTAATACAACCCGTAATACCTGCGGAATTTACGTCAGTATATAATTTAAAGTAAGCATGAAATTATCCCAACTAAATGCACTTATCGTTGATGACTCAGCGATCGTGTTATCAACTATTCGCAATATGTTGATTCATATTGGCTTTTCAGAACGTTCGATTTCGATTGCTAAATCTCCTCGTGTTGCAATGACAATAACAAGTGATATAACTTTTGATGTCATCATTTGTGATTACAATTTTGGCGACACCATCAACGGCAAACAACTGTTTGAAGAGTTGAAGCAATCCAACAGATTAAAAGATGATGGCATCTTTATCCTTGTCACAGGTGAGAACTCAGCTTTATCTATCCGCCCTATCCTGGAACTTCGTCCTGACAACTACCTATTGAAACCATTCAACCGCGAAACGTTGAAACAGCGCATTACAAGCTCGCTAAAAAAGAAATCAGTACTGCAGAATATCTACAAAGCAGAGAGAGAGAACAACTACGAGGCCGGTCTTGAATATTGTGAAGAACTGCTCCCATTCCACTCTGAATATTTTGCGACAATCCAACAATTCCGCGGAAGCTTTCTATCCAAACTCAAGCTCTACGATGAAGCCAAGAATGTTTATGAAAAAGCGCTTGATGAAGGTAGCTTTGATTGGGCTCAAGCTGGATTAGCGAACAGTCTTGCGAATTTAGGCCAGTTCAACGAAGCACAGCGTATGATCGAAAGCTTGATTGACTCCGCGCCCACCAGCACCTTATATCGAGACCAAGCAGCTCAGGTCAACCTGATCAGTAACAAAGTCCCAACGGCCATTGCTCACTTCAAGTTAGCGAGTGAGCTCACCCCTGGAAATTCAGAGAGAGAATTAGCGATCGCTAACCTTTGTTTATCGGTGAGTGACTCTAAAACCGCGCTTCGCCACTATCAGAACTATGTGCAGATCAATAGGGACACCTTTCGAGACAACTTGTATATGAAGCTAAGTCATATTCGATTTTTGCTTTATTGCGCATCTGATGGCTTCGATAAACAAGCGAACTTAGACCAAGTTAATTACTTGATTTCGAAGATCCCCACAGAGGCAAGATCACGGCTTCAGACTGACTTAGCACTTATCGCTGCCCACATCGCGATGGAAACTAAACAGTATCAAAAAGCCGTCACGATACTGACCGTATTGCATGATAAAAATGACTTTGATGCATTTCCTGTGATTTACCACCATGCATGGTTGTTGGACAGAATGAGCTGCGAAAACGAATTTAAAATCGCAGAGAATCGCTGCGGAAATTCGATTGTTAAAACAGCGAACGAGATCGTTATTTCAAGTCAGATGACGATGCGATCTGAGATGAAAATCCGCAACGTTGAAAAGATGGAATGGCTAAAAGCGAAAAATATCAGCGTAAAGCAGGCGCAGTCAAACTACAAACTGGTGCTTGTCGCTTACCTAGATATTCACCAAAGATGCCCAATGATCAAAAACGTCTGTATGAATATCATCAAGCTACTCTCTGTTATTTGGCCAGATTCGATGGGAGCTAAACAAGTGATAACGATAATTCAGAAGTGCGATGAGGTGATCACGCAGCTCTATACGCTTGATGAACTGACAAAAAACAACTATCAAAACTATTATCGAAAAGCGCTATTAGCTTGTAAACAAGCCGATCTCGCATCTCAGCAAGCCGATGAAGTAAATAACGCTAGTTTTGCTTATATGTAGCTTCTTTTTACGACGGCCACATACAAAAAAGGCTTTGCCATTACAGCAAAGCCTTTTAAATATTCTGGCAAGTCAGATTAATCTAAATTTGATTAACCTAAATTGGCATTAACCGATGTGCGTTACGCCGCCCATGTATGGTTGAAGTACTGTTGGGATAGCAATACGGCCATCTGCTTCTTGGTTGTTCTCAAGAATAGCAACCATAGTACGGCCAACAGCAAGACCAGAACCGTTAAGAGTGTGTACAAGTTCAGGTTTCTTCTCGCCTTTACGACGGAAACGAGCTTGCATACGACGCGCTTGGAAATCCCACATGTTTGAACAAGAAGAGATTTCACGGTATGTCTCTTGTGCTGGAACCCAGACTTCTAAGTCGTAAGTTTTCGCAGAACCGAAGCCCATGTCACCCGTACATAGAATCACTTTACGGTAAGGAAGCTCTAGAAGTTGAAGTACTTTCTCAGCGTGACCTGTTAGCTCTTCAAGCGCTGCCATTGAGTCTTCTGGCTTAGTAATTTGTACTAATTCAACTTTGTCGAATTGGTGCATACGGATAAGACCACGAGTGTCACGTCCGTAAGAACCCGCTTCAGAACGGAAACATGGAGTGTGAGCTGTCATCTTAAGTGGCAGTTCAGCTTCATCAGTAATCGTGTCACGAACCATGTTCGTTACCGGTACTTCCGCAGTAGGGATAAGCGATAGCGTCTTAAGCGGTACATCACTTACTTGCTCAGTTAGCGGGCTTGTGTGGAACAAGTCTTCGCCGAACTTAGGAAGTTGACCAGTACCGTATAGGCTATCGTGGTTCACTAGGTACGGTACGTACATTTCTGTATAGCCGTGCTCATCAGTGTGAAGGTCCAGCATGAACTGAGCAATAGCACGGTGTAGACGTGCGAATTTGCCTTTCATCACGATGAAACGAGAACCAGAGATTTTAACTGCGCTAGCAAAATCAAGACCGCCAGACATTTCGCCAAGATCAACGTGATCTTTCACTTCGAAGTCGTAAGTCTTAGGTTGACCCCAACGAGAAACTTCTACGTTGTCGTCTTCATCTTTACCATCTGGCACTTCTGCGTCAGGTAGGTTAGGAATCGACATTGTGATCGTTTCTAGCTCAGATTGAAGCTCAGCCAATGTTACTTTAGCTTGGTCTAGTTCTGCGCCTAAGTTGCCTACTTCTGCAAGGATACGCTCAGCTTCTTCATGGTCGCCTTTTGCTTTCGCTTGACCAATGGACTTCGATCGAGAGTTACGTAACGCTTGTAGCTCTTCAGTTTTCATCTGAAGGGACTTACGTTTTTCTTCAAGTTCACGAATTGTCTCTACATCAAGGGTGAAGCCTCGACGTGCTAATTTTGCCGCTGTTTCATCCAGCTCAGCTCGAAGTAATTTAGAATCCAGCATTGCTAATCCTATGCTTTAGTTATTTGAATATTCAGTAGATTGCTACTGAATCACTGCTAAACCCCTAAAATTGGTGCTATTTCGACCAATTTATAACGATTTAATTGAATTTTTATGACTAGGTAACGATATCCAAAAAAGACTACTTTTCATAGCGTTTTTGTGGGCTTTTTGCGTCCAAATCCGCCAGATAATCTAGCTTCTCGCCAATTTTGGTCTCTAAGCCTCGTTTTGTTGGGAAATAGTATTGTGTTTCGCCCAGTTCAGGCGGCAAATACTTTTCTCCAGCGGCGTAGGCACCTGGTTCATCATGAGCATAACGGTATTCTTGCCCGTAGCCCATGTCCTTCATCAAAGTTGTGGGTGCATTACGTAAATGATGAGGGACTTCATATTCAGGTAGGTTGTGAGCATCCGTTAAGGCTTGCTTCCAAGCCGTGTAAACAGCATTACTCTTTGGCGCGCACGCTAGATAGACAACCGCCTGCGCAATCGCACGCTCCCCTTCAGCAGGACCTATGCGTGTAAAACAATCCCAAGCTGACATCGCGACCTGCATTGCGCGTGGGTCAGCATTACCGATATCTTCAGAAGCAATCGCCAGCAAACGTCTTACGATATACAAAGGGTCACAACCCGCTGCAATCATTCGCGCCGACCAATACAACGCAGCATCAGGATTAGAGCCACGAATCGACTTGTGAACGGCAGAGATTAGGTCGTACCAAATATCACCCTTGTTATCGAAACGAGCAACCTTCTCGCCAGCCACTTCAGCTAACAATTGCAACGTTATCGCTTTCTCGCCCTTATCGTTGTCTTCTGCCATGTCATACAGCAGCTCAAGATAGTTGAGCGACATACGCGCATCACCGTTGACCAGTTCAGCAAGACGATCCAATACGTTATCAGCAAAATCAGCCGACACATCACCCAGACCACGCTGTTTATCTTCAATGGCTTGGCGAATGACGAGGGAGATATCCTCAGTATTAAGCGAAGTCAGTTTGTAGACACGCGCACGTGATAACAAAGCGTTGTTTAACTCAAAAGAAGGGTTTTCTGTGGTCGCGCCGATAAACGTAACCGTGCCATCTTCGATATGAGGTAAGAACGCATCTTGCTGACTTTTATTAAAGCGATGGACTTCGTCCACAAATAAAATCGTTCTACGCCCTGCTTGCTTGTTCTCACGCGCTTTTTCAATGGCGATTCGAATGTCTTTTACACCCGAGGTCACCGCAGATACACGTTCTACTTCTGCATTGGCGTAATTTGCTGCCACCTCTGCCAGCGTGGTTTTACCGGTGCCAGGAGGCCCCCATAAAATCATGGAATGAATATGGCCCGCCTCCAACGCTCTGCGAAGGGGTTTACCTGGACCTAATATATGCTGCTGACCGATGTACTGTTCAACAGTTTCAGGTCTCATACGTGCAGCAAGGGGACGAAAATCTTCGTCCCCTGCAAAATCTAAGCTGTAATTACTCAATTGCAATCTCTTGATTCGTTGATGGCATCAATGCCTATCGACTGACTACCAAACGATCTGCCAGTTTGGATCAGTTTCTTTGGTCGTCGACCTCGACACCTTCCGGCGCCACAAAAGTAAAGCGGTCTGCAGCAGGTTTACCTAAGTCAACATTGCTAAAGATAAACTCGCCTTTCTGACCGTCTTGTTCAATCACATTAAAGCCCTGAACAATGCCCTTTTCAGTAATGTTAATCTGGAAATCACCCTGATTAGAATCCACAGCCGTTGGCGTTAGCGTAAATTGGTTACCCGTTTGCGCGACGTTGTAGTTGTCCCAATCACTTTCTTGGTTACGAGTCAGTAATACAAAAGGTGTTTGTGATGTGGCTTGTTCTTGCCAGTAAATGCTCACTTGCTCAATGAACGGACTGTAGTACCACAAGCTTTGGCCGTCAGATACCAGTAGGTTTTCATCAGGGAAAGTTGTTTCCCAGCGGAATAAGCTTGGGCGTACGATCTCTACTGTGCCCTCGCCTTCCATCACAACATCACCGTCAGGGCTGGTGACAACTTGTTTAAAGTCAGCGCTAAAACCTGCATTCAGCGACAAGCGGCTACTCAACTCTTCTTTCGGAGAAGCAAATACTGAGAAGCTCATAAATAAAAGTGCGAATACTTTTTTCATCAATAGTCCTGTTAAATCATAAGTCGGTCATGTTTGGGCTTTGACCGACTGAATAGTTATGAGTTCCTATCGGAACTAATCTTTTGGTGGCGCTGGCGCCAAGACTTCTCGGTTACCGTTATGCCCTGGAGCACTTACAATACCTTGAGCTTCTAATTGCTCGACAATTCGTGCGGCACGGTTATAGCCAATTTTGAATCGACGTTGCACACCAGAAACCGAACCTCGGCGTGAATGAACCACGTGCTCTACGACTTGATCAAACAGAGGATCGACTTCTTCATCGCCTTCCATCTTCTCACCCGGTAATAGTGTTTCTGGGGTTTGGTCGCCGTTAGTGATCTCATCAATGTAGTTTGGCTTACCACGCGCTTTCCAGTTATTCACGACCGCGTGTACATCATCATCAGATGCAAATGCACCGTGTACACGAGTTGTGTGGCTTGAACCCGGTGGTAAGTACAACATATCACCCATACCAAGTAATGACTCAGCACCACCTTGGTCAAGAATGGTTCGAGAGTCTGTTTTAGTCGATACAGTAAAGGCTACACGTGTCGGGATATTGGCCTTAATAAGACCCGTAATAACATCAACCGAAGGACGTTGAGTTGCTAAGATCAAATGGACACCAGCAGCACGTGCTTTCTGCGCCAAACGAGCAATCAATTCTTCAACTTTCTTACCCACTACCATGATTAAATCGGCGAATTCATCGACGACAACCACGATGTAAGGCAGTTTTTCCAATAATGGTGCTTCAGGGTCCATGCTGTCGCCCGGCTTCCACAGTGGATCATGAATTGGGTGACCGGCTTCCGCGGCCATCTTCAATTTGTCGTTGTAGCCTTTAATGTTACGAACACCAAGCGCCGACATCAGCTTGTAACGACGTTCCATTTCGCCTACGCACCAACGAAGGGCGTTAGACGCATCTTTCATGTCAGTCACAACTTCAGACAACAGATGTGGAATACCTTCATAGATAGACAATTCCAACATTTTCGGGTCAATCATGATGAAACGAACGTCTTCAGGCGATGCCTTGTAAAGCATACTCAAGATCATCACGTTCACACCCACCGACTTACCAGAACCGGTGGTACCCGCGACAAGAACGTGTGGCATTTTCGATAGGTCAGCAATAACCGCTTCACCAGCAATGTCTTGTCCTAGAACAACCGTTGTTGGTGATTTCGCTTCTTGGAACTGAGGGCTAGCAACCACATCAGAGAAGAACACCGTTTGACGACTCATGTTCGGCAGTTCTAAGCCAACATAAGGTTTACCCGGTATTACCTCTACGACACGCACTGCCAATGCAGAAAGTGAGCGTGCTAAATCCATAGAAAGGCCAGAAATACGACTTACTTTCACACCCGGTGCGAGGTCTAGCTCAAATCGAGTGATGACAGGACCAGGGAAAATATCAACCACATCAGCTTTGATCTTGTAATCCGCTAGTTTAGATTCAACCAAACGAGCGATGGCTTCGAGCGCATCACGATCAATAAAGGTTTCACGCTTTTCAGGGTGGAACAACAATTCAAGCGTTGGCAAAGGTTCTGCGGGTTTAGGCAAGTTAACATCTTGCTGAACGAGGAACGGGTTTTGCGCTGCAGCCATGTTAGCTTGTGCTTCAGAGACAATGTTTTGGAATGCTGCTACGTCTTGGTCTGGATGTACAGGTTCTTCTTCTGTTACCTCTTCCCAAGGAAGTTCAACAACTGGTGCTTGGTTCTGCTCAGTTGTTTGCGTCAGCTCTTGTTCATAAGATGACGAAGCAAGTGGCTCTTCATCATTATCAATAGGCTCATCAGCGTCTAGCTCTGAATTAGGTTCAAAGCTTTGCTCTTCCGTTGTCTCGAAAGGCGTTGAGAATTCTTGTGGTGTTTCTTCTATTTCACCCATTGGCGAAGCGTATAGAGATTCTGGTTGCACATCTTCAGTATCGAACTCGTTATTTACTTCTGGTGAGTTATCCATTACTGGTTCTGCACTTTCAACAACCGTTTCAGTAAGATGAACTGCTGGTTGCTCATCCTGCATGTATTGCTGATACGCGACCTGAGATTCATGCGCATCAACCTGTTCCTGCTCAGCAAGATCATCTTCATACATAGCCGCATTTTCTAACTGCTCAATAGTCGCGTTCAACTGTTTAGAACGTTCGACACCTTCTTCTAAAGGCTCTTCTGGCGATTGGTAAACTGGTGCAGCAGGAACCTGCTGTTGCTCAACTTGTTGAGGCTGAATCTGAGGTTGTTCTTGGACAGAAGCTTCTTGCTTAGCCGGCGCATCGACTGGCATGTGAATATTGTAATGACGCTTCGGCGATGCAGTATTGTCTAATACATCCGCAGTATCAGAAGAGTCATTGGTCGCAGAGAAGCTCAGTGCCGGATCTAGTGGATCATGCACTGTTGATTCTTTGTTGTCTTCGATAGCAGGGACATCGCGGTAAGTAGGCTCTTGATGCTGCTGATGACGTTCTTCGATTAGATCTCGGTCTGCCGACTCTCTTAATTGTGGCTCAAGCAACTCTTGGTCTTCACCACGCGCTTTATTAACAGCTGAGGTAAACAGCTTAATCGCACATTCACCCAACCATTCAACGATACTCAGCCAAGAAATACCCGTTAATAGAGTAAAACCAGCACCCCACAAGAAAAGAAGAACCAGTGTACTGCCAAGAACGTTAAGCGTTGGGAGCGCAAGACTTGTTAATACGTCGCCAACCACGCCGCCTGATGAAAAGTACCAGATATCATCAAAGTTGATATCCGCTAACCCACAGCTGGTAAGAATAAGCACCGTTAAACCAAGTAAGCGAGTGCCCCACAACATGAAGTCGATTTGTTCGTCTTCATTACGCTTACGGAACAATACCCATGCTGCAACCGTCACCAATATAGGAAGCGGGTAAGCCAGTGAACCAAACACAAAGAAAAGCGTATCCGCCAACCATGCACCTAGGTAGCCACCCGCATTCTGAATGTCACCACCCCACGCCGTTTGCGACCATGATGGGTCTGCAGGACTAAAAGTTAATAACGCAACGGCAAGTAGAATAGAGAAGAGAACACCCAAAATCAGGCTGCACTCTTTGAGACGCTGAGAACCATTCAAACGAGGAGACTGAGGCTCTTCACTCGTTTTAATGATTGTTTCTACTTTATTACTGCTCTGCTTGAACATAAACCAACTTAATAATTAAACGGGATAAAAACATAGCGAACGGCACGAACCATTCGTTTTCATGAAACTACTGTTGATTTAACCATATCAAACAGAAAAACCCAATTCCAGAAAGCAAGAAAGCGGAACAAATGTCCGCTTTCTTTCATTTCACCAATTGTGATTAACGAGTTTTAATCACAAGTTGATTAGTTTGTTTCACTTCTTCCATTACAACGTAAGTACGAGTGTCGTTTACGCCTGGTAGACGCAGTAACGTATCACCGAGCAACTTACGGTAAGCACCCATGTCCGATACACGTGTTTTTAGAAGATAGTCAAAATCACCCGACACTAAATGACACTCTTGGATGTCATCCAGTTTCTGCACAGCGGTGTTGAATTGTTCGAACACATCTGGCGCACCACGGTTCAAAGTAATTTCAACAAACACTAAAAGTGAAGCATCAAGGTACTGTGGGTTCAGCAATGCTGTGTACCCAGTAATGTAACCTTGACGTTCTAAACGACGAACACGCTCAAGACATGGAGTAGGAGAAAGTCCTACTCGCTTTGAGAGTTCAACGTTTGAGATACGACCGTCTTTTTGCAACTCATTAAGAATGTTGCGGTCAATACGATCTAGTTCCTTGGACGGCTTCTTATAATTGTCTGCCATTTTTTATTCCACCTTATTACTTCCTTGCAAAAAAATATACTACAACTTTTTAATATTCGGTATCAAATTCTACCTGAACCTATCTATACTAGATATTAATTCGACAGAATTACCCTACACATAGATAAAACAACCATAATATAATAAGGAGTCAGGATGATCATTGGCGTACCTAAGGAAATCAAGAACCACGAATACCGCGTTGGTATGACCCCTGCTAGCGTGAGAGAACTAATCTCACATAGTCACCAAGTTTTTGTTGAAACCAATGCCGGTACTGGTATCGGCTTTTCAGACGATGATTACATCGCTGTAGGCGCATCCATTCTTCCTACTGCTGCTGACGTTTTCGCGAAAGCAGAGATGATTGTAAAGGTTAAAGAACCTCAAGCTGTCGAGCGAGCTATGCTTCGTGAAGGGCAAATATTATTTACCTATTTACACCTTGCACCAGATTTTCCACAAACGGAAGAGCTAATCAAGAGCAAAGCTGTCTGCGTAGCCTATGAGACTGTAACAGATAATATGGGTCGCTTGCCACTATTAGCACCAATGTCTGAAGTCGCTGGTCGCATGTCTATTCAAGCAGGTGCACAAACACTAGAAAAATCTAACGGTGGTTGTGGTCTTCTTCTTGGCGGCGTTCCTGGTGTTGAGCCAGCGAAAGTTGTTGTAGTTGGCGGCGGCGTTGTTGGTGCTAACGCAGCACGCATGGCTGTTGGCCTTCGCGCAGACGTAACCATTCTTGATCGCAACGTAGATACGCTTCGTCGTCTTGATGAAGAATTCCAAGGTCGCGCAAAAGTGGTTTATTCTACTGAAGACGCTATTGAGAAGCATGTTCTAGAAGCAGACCTAGTGATTGGTGCAGTACTAATCCCAGGCGCAGCCGCTCCTAAACTTGTTACAAAAGATCACATCGCTAAGATGAAGCCAGGTTCAGCGGTTGTTGATGTTGCAATCGACCAAGGTGGTTGTTTTGAAACTTCACATGCAACGACTCACGCCGATCCAACTTACATCGTTGATGACGTAGTTCACTACTGTGTTGCTAACATGCCAGGTGCCGTTGCTCGTACTTCTACTTACGCACTAAACAATGCAACACTTCCTTACATTGTTAAGCTAGCGAACAAAGGCTACCGCGAAGCACTTCTATCTGATGAAGGTTTCCTAGAAGGTCTAAACGTAATCCACGGTAAAGTGACTTGTAAAGAAGTTGCAGAAAGCTTTGACCTAGAATACGTAGCGCCTGCAGAAGCAATCGCAATGTTTAACTAATGATGTAATGACTAACTGAACGCAATGACCTTCTCGTTGAAGCGTTCAGTTAACTCATACTCATTAAACAAAAAGCCAGTACGACATAATGTCGCGCTGGCTTTTTTGTATTTATAGTTTTTTTATGTTTATAAGTTTATTTTGCATTCATGAGTTTGGATCATAAAAACACGTACCAGTGCTGTTTACCGCTAGCCCTCGATTTTAACCCCATGAATCAATAAGTTTCTTGGCGTTATACTGCGCTCACAAAACTCTTCAATCGAAGCTTCATAGCCTTGCTCTTGTAGATAGATGGCACGGTCTAAGGCCAACCATATCTCTAATGGTCGTCTAAAGACTTGCTGAACCAAACTCAGCTTTTCCATTTCCCAGAAAAGCGCTTCACCTTGAACAAGATAGGGTTCAAAGTCGATATCGGAGTCAAGAGGTAACTTTTTCACTTCAGATGCCCAGTAACAAAATGATTCAAAGCCTTCGGATAGCTCTGATTTCTTGATGCTCGGTACAGGAACGTACTCGTCGACACCAAGTTCACCTTTAAGTAGTTGGCTAAAGCCTAATCGGTAACTCATTTCTAACTGACGGTGTCTCTTGACCCTTTCACCACCGGTGACGGTTTCTTGAAGCGGGATTCTTAAATCACTTTTACTTAGAGTTAATGCAGAGCTTTTCGCGACGGAAGACAGGGCTTGGTAGGTTTCACCACGAATAAGATGGTAGCAACATGGGGAAATGGTCACTGCTGGAAGCCCATGTGAAACAGATTTTTTCACTAGTTCAACATGAAGATCACCACAAGCGTGAAGAGCAACAGCATGTTGATTCGAATTAAACACCCGATCTGCCTCTTTTGAAAACGCGTCACCTTGAACAAAGCTCATATTTAGATGTTGAGCATCTGCAATCTTTTGCCCGCTTTCACACAATGACTGTTGCCACTCAAAGCTAGTGACCTTTTGATCTGATTGCTGAGATAAGATTCGACCGAGAAAGCCTTTGCCGGAGCACCATTCAAGCCACTCTTTACCATGATGATGCTCTAATGAAGCCTCACCCATCGCGACGATTTGTTGCAGCTTTCTGCCGGGAATACCATCGGCAGTACCACGCGGAAGATCAAGCCCAACTAAGACCGAATGATCAAACTGGATATTTTGATTCGCAGTCTCTAATTCAGGAAGAAAACGGATAAGTTCCTCAATCAACAATTGAGGTTGCTCTTTCAGAATCTGGATGTTCTCGATACTCAAGCTATTCAACCAATCAACAAGAGGGCGATTCACATCAACCCATGGCTGTTGCTGAGTTTGGCATAGGTGAAAAGGTTCAGAACGCCAATAAACTTGGTGTTCTAACAGGAATGAGTCGAGAATTGTAAATCGTGAATGCATGCTTCCCCCTATGGTGCGAGGATTGTAGGGGTAAGAGACCAAAATAGAAAGGTTCGATAGTAAGAGAACAAAAACGGCAGCAAAAGCCAGGAAGAAAAACGGCCTTTGAATACAGGCCGGATAAGAACCTAGAGTTACATGATGAGATTAACGAACAGGCAGTTCGATATCTTTAAACATCTCTTCAATTTCGTCATTCGATTTAAGAGAAATAGCTTGCTCAACCACAGGGCGAGTGAGATGCGGTGCAAAACGCTCCATGAAATCGAACATGTAAGAACGTAAGAACGTACCCTTTCTAAAGCCAATACTTGTGGTACTAGCACCAAACAAGTGGCTTGCATCAATGGCAACCAAATCGGTGTCTTGCTCGTGATCAATCGCCATACTTGCAATCACGCCTACGCCAATCCCCATGCGAACATAAGTTTTAATGACATCAGCATCGGTAGCCGTGAATACAACACGTGGAGTCAGGCCAACCTTATTGAACGCGGTGTCAAGTTCTGAGCGCCCAGTAAAGCCGAAGACATAAGTCACTAGAGAGTATGCCGCAAGGTCTTCAATTGACACTAATTTCTTTTGGGCTAGAGGGTGATCTTTGGTGACAACAATCGAGCGATTCCAGTGATAACAAGGCAGCATAATCGCGTCTTGATATAAGTGAAGTGCTTCGGTCGCAATGGCAAAGTTAGCCGTGCCTTTCGCTACCGCTTCTGACATTTGGCTTGGCGTTCCTTGGTGCATGTGAAGCGACACTTTAGGATAACGAGCAGTGAAGCCCTTAATCACATCAGGCAGAGCATAACGAGCTTGGGTGTGCGTCGTTGAAATGTTTAATGTACCCATTTCAGGATGAGTGTGTTCACCAGCAACAGCTTTAATGCTTTCAACACGAGCGAGAATCTCTTGAGAGATACGAATAATATCTTCGCCAGCCTGAGTCACCTGCGTTAAGTGTTTACCACTACGCTCGAAAATCTGAATGCCCAACTCATCTTCTAGCAATCTAACTTGCTTACTAATACCAGGCTGTGATGTGTATAGACTCTCTGCGGTCGCAGACACATTTAGGTTATGGTTTAGAACCTCAACAATGTACTTCAGTTGCTGTAACTTCATATCTAACCTCGTAATCCTTTACTCATTTATGTGCTAACTTATTTGCAAAGAGAGCGTCATAGTCTCGTGTAATATAATTAATAGTTATAACGCTTCATGCACTAAATTGATAGAAAAATTGAGTTTTTATAGGTTAACAAACAAAAACATCAGTATCGCTTTGCAACCAACTCCTCATTCTCATACATTAATAGGTAAATTTTGATTGCCGATTGCGCTCAACAAGAGATAATCAGAAATCGCAATTTACGAGTGCCGATACACAATGGAATCGTGTATCCTCTCTAGTTAGCTATAGAAAACAACAAGCAGACACAAATATATGAATATTGGTTTAATAATCGCCTTAGTCGCCGTTCTTTTGGTGTTGGTTTTAGGCTACAACATCATGCTTCAATACAAAGTTAAGGTAGAAACAGCGAAGAAACAGGAAGCTTCTCGTTATCTAACCATTATTGACGGAACCGAAGAGTTGATTGGCAATGCGCACCACATGCCTTTTAGCCAAGACCTTCTTATATGCTTAAACAACCGAATCCTTGATGCACTTGAAAATATGTATCAGCTCGATCCTAAGAATAAGCAACTCCTGCAACGAATCGAAAGTGTAAAACAGCAGATCACCCAGCTAAAAGAGAACTACCAAGGTGGCGAAAGTACCACTTTCCGTGTTCCTAGCAGTGATAAGCAAGCAATCATGATGCTTAAGTTGGTTAAACGCCTTCGCGATACGGTTCGTAACGAACACAATAAAGGCCGCTTTGATACTCAAGCTTACGTGGTTGAAAATGCTCGCCTAGAAACGATCCAGATTCGTATCAACATTGAAAACGTGATCAAACGTGCTAACGATTCAATTTCTCGCGGGCAACCAGGTACTGCGATTCAGCTATTACGCAAAGGTATCGATGCTTTAGCGACGAAGAACGACGCGTACTCTAATCAAGCAAAAGAAAAACTTCAGAATATGTTGAACGAGCTTGATCAGAAACGCCAAGACAAAAATGCTCAAGACTTACAGCAAATGGAATCTAAAGAGCGTGACGACGATATGGATGCCCTATTCGGTCAGAAGAAGAAATGGTAACCGTCTAACTCAAACACAAAAAGGCCGCCTCATTTACATTAAATAGGCGGCCTTTTTTGTGCCTAGTGAATTTCCTTTCTCTGTATAGGGAGATCTCATGAGCTGTGATAAAATCGCGAATTATCAACAAACTTGCCCCGACCATGTATCAAGAATTATTAGCCCCTATACACTCTTTTCTTAAAGCTGAAACGCCAGATTCATGGATAGATGAAGCCAAGAAGCCTGAAAACCTTCATATCATTTTACGCGATCACATGCTTTGTGAACTCAAGGCCGCTCAAAGTGCTTTGTTCCTTATCCGCAAGTATGCGGTAGATAAAGAAAGCGCGAAGCAGCTGAATGAATGGATTTTGCCATACGAGCAATTTGCTTATCGTCGTATCGGAGACTTGGAGTCTCTACGTGGTAAAAGTAACGTATCGAAGCAAATCACAGCAAAAGAAGGCTGTAATTACGGCGCCGACTTGATCGATAAAATGGTGCTGCTAATTAAAGAAGAACTGCATCACTTTTATCAAGTCATGGAATTGATGGTAAAAAAAGGCGTGACGTATCAACCGATTGAAGCGGGTCGTTATGCCAAAGGTTTAATCAAGCAAGTGAAAACTTACGAGCCAGACGCTCTGGTTGATAAACTGATTATTGGCGCCTTTATTGAAGCTCGCTCTTGTGAACGCTTTGCTAAACTAGCACCCTTCTTAGAAGAAGACATGGAGAAGTTTTATGTGTCTCTACTTCGCTCAGAGGCGCGTCACTATCAGGACTATCTTGAACTCGCTGAGCAAATCGCAGGGAAAGATATCTCTGAGCGTATTGCTCACTTTGCGCAGGTTGAAGCTGACTTAATCACTTCCGAAGACAGCGACTTCAAATTTCATAGCGGCGCTCCGGTTTAAGCTCAGCACAGAAAGTCCGAACCAGTTGATATCTCGTCAGTAAATAAGAAGGCCAGCAAATTGCTGGCCTTCTTCATTCGTATCGCTATCTAAAAATAACTTAAACTAGCGTGCTGTTGATTTCAGCAAGTACTGCTGCAGGATCTGCTGCTTGAGTAATTGGACGACCGATAACTAAGTAGTCTGAGCCAGCTTGAATTGCTTGAACTGGCGTCATAATACGCTTCTGGTCACCTACGTCAGCGCCTACAGGGCGAATACCAGGGGTAACAAGCTTGAACTCTTTACCCAACTCACCTTTCAACAATGAAGCTTCTTGAGCAGAACATACAACGCCATCTAGACCTGAGTTTTTAGTCAAAGACGCCAAGCGCATTACCTGCTCTTGTGGTTGAATGTTCAAACCAATACCAGCCAAATCAGACTGTTCCATGCTGGTTAACACGGTAACTCCGATAAGTAATGGACGATCTTTACCGTAAGGTTCTAGAATTTCGCGTGAAGCCGTCATCATACGCTCGCCACCGCTCGCGTGTACGTTCACCATCCACACGCCCATCTCAGCAGCAGCACGTACCGCTTTTGAACATGTATTTGGAATGTCGTGGAACTTAAGGTCTAAGAATACTGAGAAACCACGTTTATGTAATTCACGGACAAATTCAGGGCCAAACAGGGTAAACATCTCTTTACCGACTTTTAAGCGGCAAGACGCTGGATCGATACGATCAACAAAGGCTAATGCATCCGCTTGGTTGTCATAATCCAATGCTACAATGATTTTTTGGTCGTTCATTTCATCTCCTAACGCAGTTAACTTTCTTTAAATAATCACTACAAGTAGTAGCGACAAATAACAGTCATAAAAATGCAGCCCGAAAGCTGCAATTATTAATTTGGTCTAACAATGACCACAAATCTATTCACCATCTAGCCCACGAATAGGCTTGATCGTCCCCCACCCTTTACATGAAGGGCAGTGCCAATACATCGAGTGTGTCGAGAAACCACACTGACGACAGCGGTAATGGGGTTTAACTTTAAGTTGTTCACCAACCATAGATTGAAGAGTCGTTAGACTGTCTTTCGCACGACCTTCTTCTGCTTCAGCAAGATGATAATCGATTAATCGATAGAAGCCTTTCATGGTTGGGTTTTTAACCAGTTGCTTAGTCAGCAGCTCTTGAGCAGAGCCAACATCTTCGTGATGGGCAACCAACTGAGCAAGCATCAATTCAGCCGAAACACCGGCTTTCTTTTGAATACAGGCTTTTAGGAATTCAACAAGTTCTGCCTCTTGGCCAAGCTTGTGGTAACACTCAGCAAGGGTTGGAAGCACCTCACTAATAAAATCGATATCTTGCTCAAGCACCGACTCAAGACAGGTAATCGTCTTCTGGTAATCTTCATTCGCTAAATGGAACTTACCCAAAGCAATACTGGCACGAACACATTTAGGGTCTTCAGAGAGCGCTTTTTTAAAATGCTGAAGAGCCTTAGAACGATTACCCTCGGCTTGCTCTTGCATTGCAAGCTCACACCAAAAGTGTGCAACAGTTGCACGCATCTTTCTTTTTTTCTTACCAAGCTTAACGAGAATATTGCCGTAATGGATCGCCTTATTCCACTCTCGAGTTTGCTGATAAATAGCGACAAGCTGCTGCAAAGCACCCTCTTTATGATCAGGTTCTTCTACAAGCTGTTCAAAGATTTTTTCAGCGCGATCGAGGAAACCAGAGACCATATAGTCTTTTGCGAGTTGTTGCAGTGCGAGGTTTTTTTGATCGAGAGTGAGCCCCGAACGAGAGATAAGATTTTGGTGAATTCGAATAGCTCGATCCACCTCACCTCTTGAGCGAAATAGATTACCCAACGCCAAGTGAGTATCAATGGTTTCATTGTCTACTTGAAGCAGTTCGATAAAGTGATCGACCGCTTTGTCAGATTGGTCCGACAACAATAGGTTCAAACCCGTCACATATTGACGGGAGATCTGGTGTGATTGCTTTTGTTTTTCTTGCTGAGCATTACGATTACCCATATACCAACCGTAAGCGGCTGCAATAGGTAAAAGTAAGAACAGTAACTCTAACATCAAATATAGCCTTAAGCTTTAGTTGCAGCAGCGACCTGCTTTGATTGCTTATTGACTTGTTTTTTCAAGCGATGAATTTTCAGCTGAGAACGCATGTGCATATTACCAAAGACTAACCAAGCAAGGCCAAAGCCTGAAACGAAGACAACACCTAATAAGCTCGATAAGTGGAAGTCACCTTGTGCTAGCAGATAATTGAAGTTCACAGTGGTTTGGTTCTGAGAGCCTAAAGCCAGTGCAATTAGGAAAAGTGCGATAACGGCGACTATTTTTATAATTTTCATAGTTCATCACTCATTGGTTGGTTAGCTGTACGATTATGCAGGAAAATTGCTAATCAGACCACCATATTATGGTCATAAAAAAGCGGCATACATTATAGTATGCCGCTTTTCTTAATTCCGATAAGTGGACTACAATCCTGAATTTACTCGTTCTCGTAGCTCTTTACCTGGTTTAAAGTGAGGAACGTATTTACCTTCCAGCTCTACCTTGTCGCCAGTCTTTGGATTACGTCCAACACGAGGCTCACGGTAGTGAAGAGAAAAGCTACCAAAACCGCGAATTTCGATTCGGTCACCACTTTCTAGTGTTGAAGCCATGTGCTCTAAAATGTCTTTTACAGCGTCTTCAATTTCTTTTGCAGAAAGGTGCGTTTGCTCAGCGCACAGTCTTTCAATCAATTCAGACTTAGTCATAGTTACCCTCGTTGGTTTTCTTTTTAGAAATTATAGACCTATCGGAAAAATAAGCAAAAAAAAAGGAGCCTTACGGCTCCTTCTTAGCGAAAAATTAAATTATTCGCCTTTAGCAGCTTTGAATGCGTCTGCCATTGCGTTACCGAACGCGCCTTCATCAGACTTGTTCAGTGAAGCCATTGCTTCTTGCTCATCAGCTTCATCTTTAGCTTTGATAGATAGGTTGATTACGCGGTTCTTACGGTCTACACCAGTGAACTTCGCTTCAACGCTGTCGCCAACGCTTAGGATTAGAGATGCATCTTCGATACGGTCACGAGAAACTTCAGAAGCACGTAGGTAGCCTTCAACGCCTTCGATTAGCTCGATAGTAGCGCCTTTAGCGTCAACTGCAGTTACAGTACCGTTTACAAGAACACCTTTCTTGTTGTCAGCAACGTATGCGTTGAACGGGTCGTTTTCCATTTGCTTAACGCCAAGAGAAATACGCTCACGCTCTGCATCTACTGCTAGAACAACAGCAGAGATTTCGTCGCCTTTCTTGTATTCACGTACAGCTTCTTCGCCGGCAGCGTTCCAAGAAATGTCAGATAGGTGTACAAGACCGTCGATACCGCCTTCTAGACCGATGAAGATACCAAAGTCAGTGATAGACTTGATCTTACCAGTAACTTTGTCGCCCTTAGCTTGCATTTCTGCAAATGACTGCCATGGGTTAGCTTTACACTGTTTCAGACCTAGAGAGATACGACGACGTTCTTCGTCGATATCAAGAACCATAACCTCAACTTCGTCGCCAACATTAACAACTTTAGAAGGGTGGATGTTCTTGTTAGTCCAATCCATTTCAGAAACGTGTACTAGACCTTCAACGCCTTCTTCGATTTCAACGAAGCAGCCGTAGTCAGTTAGGTTCGTAACACGACCAGAAAGCTTGTGACCTTCTGGGTAACGCTTAGCGATTGCTACCCATGGATCTTCGCCTAGTTGCTTAAGACCTAGTGAAACACGAGTGCGCTCACGATCGAACTTAAGAACTTTAACTAGGATTTCGTCACCAACGTTAACGATCTCTGATGGGTGCTTAACACGCTTCCAAGCCATATCTGTGATATGTAGAAGACCGTCAACACCGCCAAGATCAACGAATGCACCGTAGTCAGTAAGGTTCTTAACGATACCTTTAACTTCAGTACCTTCTTGTAGAGTTTCAAGAAGTTCGTCACGCTCAACACTGTTTTCAGATTCGATAACAGCACGACGAGAAACAACAACGTTGTTACGCTTCTGGTCTAGCTTGATTACTTTGAACTCTAGCTCTTTGTTTTCTAGGTGAGCAGTGTCACGGATAGGACGTACGTCTACTAGAGAACCTGGAAGGAAAGCACGGATACCGTTAAGTTCAACA
The DNA here is from genome assembly GCF_030397615.1 of Vibrio sp. 14N.309.X.WAT.E.F5. NCBI lineage: Bacteria > Pseudomonadati > Pseudomonadota > Gammaproteobacteria > Vibrionales > Vibrionaceae > Vibrio > Vibrio sp. 14N.309.X.WAT.E.F5. The sequence goes on from NZ_JAPNXR010000008.1 coordinate 38,897, forward strand.
GTGAAACCGCCTTTAACTTTACCGTTGATGATACCAACAACAGTTTCAGCTTCTTCACAAGCTTTCTCAAGTACGATCCAAGCTTCGTGACGCTTAGCTTTCTCACGAGAAAGTTGAGTCTCACCGAAACCATCTTCAACAGCGTCTAGAGCTACGTCTACTTCAGCACCAACTTCAACTTCAAGTTCGCCAGCAGCGTTCTTGAATTGTTCAGCAGGGATAGCAGATTCAGACTTAAGACCAGCATCTACAAGAACGAAACCGTTCTCGATAGCTACTACAGTACCTTTAACGATGCTGCCTTGTTGGAATTCAGTTTCAGATAGAAACTCTTCAAAGAGTTGAGCAAAAGATTCAGTCATTATTTAATCTTCAATAATTAAACGTCCATGGGTATCCTACCGCATGGGGTTGATAAATTCGCCGGTCATCATCCTTGCGACCAACGTTCGTACTAGCTCGGCGAAATTACCCAGCCAGTTTCGATTCAATATAGTGTAGTGCTTTTTCTACTACTTGTTCGATGTTCATCGAAGTAGAATCAAGCACAAGCGCATCCTCAGCTGGGCGTAATGGCGCAACTGGGCGATTACGATCTCGGTCGTCTCGCTCTTGGATCTCGCTCAAAAGGTCGTCAAATTTAACATCTAACCCCTTCTCTTGCAACTGTTTAAGGCGGCGGTTCGCACGCTCTTCAGCACTTGCATCTAAAAATATTTTCGCTTCAGCTTCAACAAATACAACGGTTCCCATGTCACGACCGTCTGCAACTAAACCGGGAGCTGCGCTAAAAGCACGCTGACGACGCAGCAGTGCTTCACGAACGCGAGGTAAAGCTGCTACTTTTGAAGCAGCCATGCCAGTTTCTTCTTTACGAAGTTCACCAGACACGTCTTCGCCTTCCAAGATAACCTTAACCAAGTCACCTTCAGCAATAAACTGTACATCGAGGTGAGTAGCAAGCGGTACCAAAGCATCTTCTGATTCAGTATCTACACCGTGGTGAATTGCCGCTAAAGCCAGTACGCGATAGATCGCACCGGAGTCTAGAAGATGAAAACCTAGCTTGTCTGCTAGTAACATACACAGGGTACCTTTACCTGCACCACTTGGTCCATCAACCGTAATCACTGGGCTTTGAGAAGGCATCTTTTACTCCACGTTTTGTCGTAAGTTGTATTCTGTACTAGCAGATCGCCACTACTTTATAGGCGGCATATTATAAAGAAAAATTGAAAGTCGAGCGAGGTAATTCTCAGATAATTCAGAGTTGATGATGCATAAGCGAATGCAACCGACTCAATATCCCCTAGCTTAGTTCAATAAAACACACATATACGTTCTGTAGACGTAAAAAAGCCCCGCAATAAGCGAGGCTCTGGGATTTTAGTAGAGCAAAGAAGTAGTAGCTCAAAGAAGCTTAACCAATAATGGCGCGAACGGCTTCTAGGTCTTCTGGCGTGTCAACACCCGCAGCAGGCGCTTCAGCCGCAACGTCTACATGGATTTTCTCTCCGTACCACAGCACTCGTAGTTGCTCTAGGCACTCAATACGCTCAAGGGTACTTGGTTCCCAATTGATGTAAGTATTGATAAAACCCGCACGGTAAGCGTAGATGCCAATATGACGTAGTAAAGGCGATTCCGCCGCTGTACCATTGTTCGCGTAAGCATCACGATCCCAAGGAATCGTTGCTCGGCTAAAATACAGTGCGTAACCGTCTTTATCCGTTACTACTTTCACAGCGTTAGGATTAAACACTTCATCAGCGTGAGTAATTTCTACACCTAGCGTTGCCATTGGTGCTGTGCTATTCGCCAGGTTATTTGCAACCTGATTAATAATTGCAGGTGGGATAAGAGGCTCATCACCCTGAACATTCACGATAATATGGTCATCGGGAATGTTCATCACTTCAATCACTTCAGCTAAACGCTCTGTACCTGATTCGTGATTCGGAGATGTCATACAAACGGTTGCACCAAATGCTTTAGCCGCTTTCTCAACTCGAGCATCATCGGTAGCGATAATAACTTTATCAGCGCCCGCCTTCATTGACTGTTCGTAAACCCATTGAATCATCGGCTTTCCACCAATATCAGCCAATGGTTTTCCTGGCAAACGACTCGATTGGTATCTTGCCGGAATGACAACCGTAAACGACATTACTTACCCTCATCCATTGAAACGGTACGAGCTTCAGGCTCCAGAAGAACAGGAATCCCCTCTTTGATTGGGTAAGCTAGGCGGTCAATTTTACAAACAAGCTCTTGCTTATCCTTGTCAAAAGTTAGTTTACCTTTACATACAGGGCAAGCAACGATCTCAAGCAGACGGTGATCCATAGTATTCCATAACCTCTTTTATTCTTTTTAAAATTTGCTGTTGCGAATCTTCATCAAACTGTGCAGAAACTGGAAGATACCACCAGTTTTCTTGCGCATAGTCTTCGCATTTAACAGCGTCTTTTTCTGTCATAATCATGTTCATACCTTTCTTTGCTAAGGCATGAAGTTCATCTTTATCAAAATCTTGATGGTCGGCGAAACCCTGTGTGAAAACCACATCACCATCAAGATCTTCTAATGTTTTAAAAAAGCGCGGTGGATGACCAATACCAGCAAAAGCCACCAGCTTTTGCAATTTTTCTACTGGTACTTTCTGACCCGTCTTAAGGTTAACAGCTTGGCTTGGTAACAAAGACATCGAGAATTCACGGCCTTGAGGTTTACCGCCATTGTTAACCAAAAAATCCACGGTATCTAAGCGTGATATAGGCTCTCTTAATGGCCCTAAAGGAATGAGGTATTCACTACCAAAGCGTCTCGCACCATCGATAACCGCAAATTCAATATCACGTTCAAGGGCATAATGCTGAAGGCCGTCATCAGTAATAATGACATTAACACCTTCGCTCAGCAAAGCCTTCACTGCATTTGCACGGATAGGATCAACCGCTACAGGCGCACCCGTTCGCTTTCGAATCAACCGTGGTTCATCACCTGAATGTTCGGCAGGTGTATTCTCGTCAAGCACTAATGGATAACTAGGGGCTTTCGCGCCATAACCTCGAGAAACCACACCAGGTTTGAAACCATTGGCTTGGAGCATCTCTACTAACCAGATAACCACTGGTGTTTTACCATTGCCACCCGCGGTAATGTTACCAACAACGATCACAGGCAAAGGTGGGCGATAGGTTTCTTTCTTCCCAGAGAGATACGCTTCGCGACGTTGACCGCTGATCATTTTGAACAACAGACTCAACGGCCACAACAGTGGCCAGAGAAGGTATTTTAACGGGTGATTGTTAAACCAAATTTTTTCGATCAAAACGAAGCCTAATCTTATTCGCCAAACTGGATTCGGTGTAATTGAGCATAAGCACCGTCATGTGCGATTAACTCAGCATGCGGACCTCGTTCAACAATATGACCATCGTCTACAACCAAAATTTCGTCAGCTTGCTCAATCGTTGATAATCGGTGTGCAATAACCAGTACCGTTTTATCTTTTTGTAGCTCATCTAAAGCAGATTGAATGGCTCTTTCTGATTCCGTATCCAAAGCCGATGTTGCTTCATCTAGGATCAGAACTGGCGCTTCTCTTAACAACGCTCGTGCAATTGCAATACGCTGTCTTTGTCCACCAGATAAGCTTGCACCGTTCTCACCAACAATTGTATCGATGCCGTTTTCCATGCCTTCGATAAATTCAGTGGCGTGAGCAAGCTTAGCTGCATGTTCAATTTGTTCGCGTGAGTAAACCTCACCAGCTGCATACGCAATGTTATTGGCGACCGTATCGTTGAACAGATGGACATTTTGAGAAACAAGAGCAAAATGCTCTCGAAGATTTTTCAGCTCATAATCTCGGATATCATGTCCATCGAGTTCAATGGTTCCTGAATCCACATCATAAAAACGAGTAAATAGGTTGGCAATAGTACTCTTACCAGAACCAGAACGCCCGACCAGCGCGACCGTTTTACCTTTCGGTATGTTGAAGCTCACCTTATCGAGCGCTGGTTTCTCTGTGCCCTCGTAAGTAAACGTCACATCTTTTACAGCAACTTCACCACTTACGGTTGCAGGTTTCAACGTACCTTTGTTTTGTTCTGTGTCGAGATCCATCAAACCAAATAGAGTCGTACTCGCCGCCATACCGCGTTGGAACTCAGACGTCACGTTAGTCAATGCTTTGAGTGGACGTAGCAAACCGAACATAGCCGAGAACACAACCGTGAACGTACCAGCCGTTAGTTCAGCTTTAATAGACTCGACACTCGCTAAGTAAAGAACAACCACAATCGCGATCGAAGCAATCATCTGAATAATCGGGTTCGCTGCAGCTTGAGCTGTTACCAACTTCATGCTTTGTTGGCGCATCTGATTACTAACGGTATCGAAGCGACCTCTTTCTAGGTCTTGACCACCGTAAGTTAGGACCACCTTATGACCTTTCAGCATTTGTTCTGCTGAAGAAGCCACGTGACCCATGCTGGTTTGCATGTTCTTAGAAATCTTTCTGAATCTCTTCGATACAATGCTAATTGCCCAAGCTACAAAAGGAGCAACAGCAAATAGCACCAAAGACAACTGCCAGCTATTCCAGAACATCAGCGTCAACAGGCCAATGATACTGGCACCTTCACGGACAATACTGACCAAAGCCTTACTGGTTGCAGCAGAGACTTGCTCTGAATCGTAAGTAATTCGAGATAGCAGTGCGCCCGTTTGCTCTTTATCAAAGAAAGACACAGGCATATGCATGAAATGGCTGAAAATTTTACGTCGAATCTCCATCACCACATTGCCAGAGACCCAGCTCAAGCAATAGGTTGATACGAAGCCACTCACACCACGAATGAACATCATGGCAAAGATAATAATAGGGAGCGTGCGTAAAAAGTCAGATTCAGCGTTACCAAAGCCTTCATCAAGTAATGGCTTTAGTAATGAAATCATATAAGTATCAGAGACGGCATTTATAATAAGCGCAATAACCGCAACACCAAGGCCAGCCTTATACAGTCGAATATAAGTCCAAAGTCTTTTAAATGTGACCCAAGTGGTTTCATCTGTTTCTGTTGACATAGAATCGCTTAATTTTCTCACAATAATCTATCTATTCTACTCCCTTACGGAGCATCTGCCTATACCACTGCCTCCCCTGATGTTCTCTAATCGTATGATATTTCCAACCTTCCTTACTGATTGTGATGGTTATTTGTCCACTTTCGCCCGTATCTAGCCATGTACTATCAGCCTCTCGATAGCGGTCGACGACAGATTGGCTAGGCATCCCCCACTGGTTTCCTTTAGACAATGAAGCGATGGCTAACTGTGAAGAAACAGCCTCGATAAATCGAGCAATAGAAGAGGTTGAACTACCATGATGGGGAACCAACATCACGTCACTTTTGAGCCGCATAGCTTCGCGTGCAAGTAACCACTCACTGACCAATTCAATATCTCCGGTAAGAAGCATAGAAAACTCCGTGCTTGGCTCATAGGTGCGCACAACACATGAATGAGGGTTATATGCTCTTTCAACACTTTTGGGCGGCCACAACACCTCAAACTCAACACCTTGCCAACGCCAAGACTCTCCAATCACACAAGCTTGATAAGCAAACGTAGACTGACTACTGAGCGAGACTGGAGGTTTAAGTTTTTGGCTAGCGCGTATCCATTTAGGGTTGTAGTGAGAAAATAATGCCTGATATCCACCAGCATGGTCAGCATCAAAATGACTGATAATCACTCCATCAAGCTCCTTAATTCCTCTTCTTTCTATCGTAGGTATCAATAGCGACTCGACCACAGAACCGCCCGGCCAAGCATTACCTAGATCATAAACAACAATCCGGTTATTTTTTTGAAGAACAACCGACAAGCCATGTCCAACATCTAAAACATCGACTCTCAACACTTCTGGTTTGAGCTTTCCAAATCCCCACCACAAAACAAATACGGCACTGGCGAAAAACATCATTTTACGATGGAAGTAATGACGTAACAGACCGAATAGAAAAATGAAAAACACGAACAAAGCAGCGAGTTCATCATCAACCGTAAGCCAAAAACGTTCAGAGAAAGGAAGAGCGAAAACAACGGGAGTGAGCGATAAATCCACCAGAGCCCACAAATAACCAACGATATTGTTCTCAGCCCAAATTGATTCAAATATTAAGCTGATAAACATCGCTAAGAACAACAAAGGAATCGTTACTATCGAAACCCAAGGCAACAGGAAAAAGTTGTATAACACCGAGACCAAACTGAACCCTTGAAAGAACAGCATTGAAAAAGGAGCCAGTAACAACGTCAGCATTAACTGGATTTTGAATAGCTTGAAGAGTTTTGTGAGTAGAGGTTTTTTGTAAGAAGAAAGATGAGTATTGGAAGCAATATAAAGAACGGCTGCTAACGCTCCAAATGAGAGCCAGAAGCTACTCGAAAGTACCGAAAATGGCCAAATCAACAAAACGACACAGAGACTCAAGGCCACATATCGAATCAAACTTATATTTTGACCTCGCCAAAGGAAATAGCTCGCAATGATGCACATAGTTAGCGCCCTAAGCGTTGGCAAAGTAAACCCTGCAAACCAACTATAAAAATACGCGAGCCCAAGACCAAATACAGTCGGAAGCCAAATTAAATGCGATACCCCTAACCTAAAGACTCTCCCCAACTGGTAACCGATGCCAAAAGCAATGCCAATGTGTAATCCCGAGATCGCCATTAAGTGAACAAGCCCACTGCTCTTAAGCAGATCCCAACGCTGTGATTGAATGAATTCCCTATAACCAAAGCTCAACGCCACAATCAGATCAGAGTTATCCAGCTGGCTGATCGTTGTCAAAGTCCTTTCAAACCATCGAGCACGCAAGTTTGTACTAGAATGAATGCTAAAGCTTGTTCCGGCTTGATAGGTAGCATTAGCAACGATTCTTTCACTGAACAGATATTTTTCTAGATCAAATCCGGCCTCGTTAAGTTTTCCAAAAACCGGTTTCATTGATACAGAGAGATGAACCTGATCTCCAAGTGTTAGCTTGAAAGGAGTAAACAAACGCAATTTTATCAATTGTGGAAAGATTAATTTTTCGCCGCCAATTGATCTAACTACTATTACGCTTTCAAAACCGTGGCTATTTTCACTAAAAAGGCTAACAATCGAAGCATTTATGGTAATATTCTGGCCAGATTGAAATAACTGACTTGTTTGTATTTTGATTGCATTCCCAAGGCAGGTAACTAGTATCAATGCAGTGACTGGACCTCTTGCACACCGGAAAACGCTATACTTTATTAATGTGAAAAGTAACAACAGCATTAATGGTGCCCAAACCCAATGTGGCATCACAGGCCAAAAGCTGGCAGACACAACTGTCGCAGCAAATGAAATTAAGAACCAAGTGTTAAACAAGAGAGTAGCTTCCTCCTATGCCAAGAAAGTTTATCAAACGATTTATGCCTGACCATGAGCTCATCAAGCGTCAGAAAGCATTGAAAATTTTTGGCAATGTTTTGTACAACCCCAACTTATGGTGCCTTAATCGTCGCTCTGCGGCTGGCGCGTTCGCTGTTGGGTTATTCATGGCGTTTGTCCCTTTACCAAGTCAAATGATTATGTCTGCAGGCCTTGCTGTTGCATGTGGTGTTAACCTACCGCTGTCTGTCGCCTTGGTTTGGATCAGTAATCCCGTGACTATGCCGGTACTGTTCTACTTTGCTTATAAAGTAGGCGCGTTTGTTATGCATGTGCCGCCTCAAGCTTTCCACTTTGAATTGTCTTGGGATTTCATCTTGGCGCAAATGAGCACCATCGGACCTCCGTTCCTATTAGGTTGCATGATTTGCGGCGTTATCTCTGCGATGATTGGCTACTTTGGTATTCGTGGGTTATGGCGCTATTCAGTCGTAAGAAGCTGGAAAAAACGACAAGCAAGGTACTGAAACTATCGTTGGATGTGGGTGAATTGAAACTCACACTATGAGAAATCAGAACAACATCGGCTCTCTGCAATATTGGTATGTAACGAAAGTCGTAAAGAACACGAATTGAATTCAATAAAAAAGGATCCCATTGGGATCCTTTTTTGTATTTATCGAAACGGGACTGATTTGTTATTGAGGCTAATGCTATTTAGAACTAAGTACTGAGGCCGGGTTTAACTTCGCCGCGCGTGATGCTGGGTACCACGTAGCAAGTAAGCTCAGAACAATAGCAGTACCAGAAACTACAACAACATCCGTCATATCGAGTTGCGAAGGCAAGAAGTCGACAAAGTAGATATCACCGGACAAGAACTGGTGATCGACCAACTTTTCAAGCCCTTTGATAAGAGTCGTGAGATTAAGCGCGACTAACACGCCTATTGCACTGCCCACCAAGCTGCCTAACACGCCTGAGAATACGCCCTGCCAAACGAAAATGCGTTTCACTAATCCATCAGAAGCCCCCATGGTTCTTAGTATCGCTATCTCTGATGCTCGGTCTTTTACTGCCATCATTAGCGTCGAGACAATATTGAAACAAGCAACACCAATAACCAGTACCATCACCAGATACATGATGGTGCGAACCAACTGAATATCGCGATACAAGAAGCCAAACTTCTGTTGCCAGCTTCGTAGATACACATACACATCAAGCTGGTTACCCACCTCACGCACAATCGAGTTCGCGTTCAGCACATCGGTCACTTTTAAAGAAACCCCTGTCACGGCCTCGCCTAGGTTTGCGTAAACTTGCGCATCGCCGATCGGGATCAAAGCTAAGCTGTGGTCAATTTGGCCATTAAGCGTCAGCAAGCCAACGACTTTGACTCGAACACGTTTAGGTGCTTGAACCTTAACCGACCCATTCACCGTCGGGATCATCAGAGTTAAGTAATCACCGACTTTCGCGCCAAGTACATTGGCCACGCCGGAGCCCAAGATAATCTGTTGTTGCCCTGCCTTAAACTCACTCCAAGCTTGCTTATCGATAAAACTCGATAGGCTTGAGACTTGTTGCTCAAGTTGTGGATCAACACCGCGAACTTCAATTGCTTTCAGCTCTTTGCCTTTTTCGGCAAGCGCGGTAATTTTCACATAAGGTGCCGCCGCGACAACATCTTCATGTTGGGTCGCTTGTTCGATCACATGCTCCCAGCGTGTCACAGGTTCATTGACGCCCTCGAACTCCCCATGCGGGATAACAGAAAGCACTCGGGACTGCAGTTCACGCTCAAAGCCATTCATCGCAGATAAACCAATGATGATCACCGCGACACCAACGGCAATACCGATCGTCGAAGACAGAGAGATAAACGAGACCATTTTGTCTCGTTGCTTCGCCCGACTAAATCGGCCGCCTATCAATAGAGATAAAGAAGAAAACACTTAGCTCTCCTCTTTTTCTACGTTAACCAGTAAACCGTCTTGCATGTGCAGTTGACGGTCCATCTTGCCAGCAAGTTCGCCATCATGGGTTACAACCAAGAAAGCGGTATCGTATTCGCGGTTCAATTCACGCATTAAATCGTAAATAGACAGTGCTGTGTTGTGGTCGAGGTTACCTGTTGGTTCATCCGCCAACACCAAAGCCGGCTTATTAACTAAAGCTCGCGCAATCGCCACACGTTGCCTTTCACCGCCAGAAAGCTCTGAAGGTCGGTGATCAACACGATGACTCAATCCGACTTTATCCAACAAACGTTGTGCTTCTTGTTTCGCTTTCGCTGGCTTTTCACCACCAATAAGTAATGGCATCGCTACGTTTTCAAGCGCCGAGAAGTCCGAAAGAAGATGATGAAATTGATAAACAAAACCAAGGTGCTGATTACGAAGCTTGGCTTGCTTATTCGAACTCAAAGACGCTAAGTCCTGCCCGAGAAAACTCACGCTGCCATCAGAAGCATCATCCAATGCACCTAAAATATGCAATAACGTACTTTTACCGGAACCGGAGGTACCAATGATTGCAACCAACTCGCCTTTTTCAATTTCGAAGCTGACACCTTTGAGGACTTCGGTATCCAACGAACCCTCGCGGTACGTTTTACGGATATCATTACATTGAAGGAAATTACTCATAACGAAGGGCCTCAGCAGGTTTCACAGAAGATGCACGATAAGAAGGAAATACAGTCGCGACAAGGCTAAGTGCAATAGCCAAAACCACAACAACCGCAATTTGGATTGGGTTAATCAATATTGGCAGTTGTCCACCAAATGAGAACAGAGCGACACCCATCGCCTCTAAAATAGTATTGAGGTTCGAAGCTAAGATCACGCCAAGAATGCCACCAGATAACGCACCGATCACACCGCTACTCGCGCCTTGAACCATAAAGATCCCCATGACTTGACCATCACGCATACCTTGCGTTTTTAAGATGGCGACTTCGGATTGCTTCTCCATCACCACCATAATCAGCGCGGAAATGATATTAAACGCAGCAACACCAATGATCAGCCCAAGCATCAAGCCCATCATGTTTTTTTCCATACGAACGGCTTGGAAAAGCTCGCCACGTTGGTCACGCCAATCACTCCACATCCAACCTTCCGGTAGCGGGGTATTCGATAAATTTGCGACTTCAAATGGGTCATCAAAAAACAGGCGCCAGCCTGAAATCGTATCAGACTTATAACGCATCAATCGCCCAGCGTCTTTGATGTCGGTAACCATCAATTGAGCATCGATATCCGAGCCCGTGTTAAAAATGCCAGCTACGGTAAAATTTCGTTGGCTAGGTATGCGCCCTAGTGGTGTGTATTGACTGGCACTGGTGACCATTAAGCGAACTTTGTCACCCATAGACACTTTCAAGTTTCTTGCCAAAGTATGACCAAGGAAAAGCTGATACTGACCAGCTTGGAGTGAAGACAGTCTGCCAGCAATTAAATGATTCTGAAGAGGATCATCTGAATTTGGCTCAATACCGATTAACAAGCCCGCAGATAACTGAGCAGGACTTTGAATTACCGCTTCACTAAGAACAATGGGTTCTACGTGGCCATTGAGTGACATTTGCTCCGCAAAGCTAGGCGCTTGAGCAGAAAGTGACGTTGTGCCTCCTTGCTCGTATACAACGGCTTGAGGAAGGACACCAAGAATTCGGTCTTTTAACTGCGCTTCGAATCCATTCATTACCGACAAAACAGTAACCAGAGACAGCACACCAATGGTGATTCCGGCTGTCGACATATAAGAAACAAAACGGCTAAAGCGATCACCTGAACGGCCTTTCAAATAACGCAGGCCAACAAACAATGAAATAGGATGAAACATACTTTGAACCATCTAAAGGAGATGCGGGTTAATGTAACGGGTATTGCCGTTACTGTGTAGGGGTTAATTGAAAATATAGAGTGAATTAACTCAATTAGTTAGGCTTGAAAAACAGAACCTTGTCAAATAGCCAACTTTCAAACAACTATTTGAGACTTTCAATTAACTGACCTTGATTACTGCGGCCACATAGCGATAATCAATAGATCACTTCAAGGAACTAACGCATGACAGAACAAGAGTTTTTCACCGTTCACCACAGCCTTACCGCTAATATTGAGCCAATGGACAGCAACTTCGCTTTACCTTCTCAGATTCAGTTCGAATCGGAGATCCCTGCCCCTTTTGTTGTGGCAAGTGAGTTTAGCCAATTGGACCTATTAGCCGACAGTGCTCGCAACGAACTGAAAAACAGCGACTTGAAGAATGTCATTAGTTTATTGGATGCACAGAACTCTAAATTAAACCTCTTGTTGAGCTTTATGTTGTCGCAACAAGATGATGAACAATTTCGTACCCACACGTATTCATTTGGCGCGAGTCAGTTCTCTTGTTTTTCCAAAACAGATATCGAAGCGGGTCGCTTGGTTAAAGCTAAACTCTTTATCGAGCACCCAGCCGCCGCTATTTATTGCTACGCAGAAGTCTTCGCTAGCGAACCAAAAGATTCAGGCTTCGAAATCAAATTCAAATACGCTCATCTTCGTGATACTGACCAAGACTTGTTGATCAAGGCTGCACTTCATCAACAACAAAAGCTCTTACGTCAACGCTCTCTAGAACGAGATAACAAGTAAATAGACATGACAAAACAATCCATTTTTACACTACCTAAGCTCAAGGGCGCCGGTGATAAAAAACACATCGGTAACCTAGTTGGTTCATCTCTCGCGCTTGCTATCGCTAAACTTGCGGAGCAGCATAACAGCCATACTTTACTTGCGGTGCCCGATCCTCAGATCGCACTCAAGCTTCAATCAGAAATTGAGCAGTTTACGTCACATGAAGTGGCACTATTCCCTGACTGGGAAACTCTGCCATACGATAGCTTCTCGCCGCACCAAGAGATCATTTCTGACCGTATCGCGCGACTTTATGCACTGCCAACGTTAAAAGATGGCATCACGATCGTTCCGATCAGCACGCTACTACAACGTCAGTCGCCGCGTGACTTCTTGTTGCAACATACCTTAATGGTAAAAACGGGCGATCTCTACTCGTTGGAAAAGCTGCGTCTTCAGCTTGAAAAATCAGGCTATCGTTACGTTGATCAAGTATTTGGCCCCGGTGAGTACGCAAGCCGAGGTTCAATTCTCGACCTGTTCCCAATGGGCAGCAAAGACCCATATCGTATCGACTTCTTCGATGACGAGATCGACACCATCCGTACTTTCGATCCTGAAAACCAGCGCTCTATCGAAGACATCTCTGAGATCCGTTTACTGCCAGCGCACGAGTTTCCAACCTCAGAAAGCGCAATCGAAGATTTCCGAATTCGCTGGCGTCAGCAATTCGATGCGCGCCGTGAACCAGAATCTGTCTATATGCAGGTTTCAAAAGGGACGTGGCCCGCCGGTATTGAATATTGGCAACCGCTGTTTTTTGACCACACCGAAACCTTATTCGATTACGTTGCCGATGAAGCGCAACTCTTGGTTCTTGGTGACGTAGAAACAGCCGTTGATGCTTTCCTTACCGACGTTGATCACCGATACGAACAACGTGGTGTTGACCCACTAAGACCTTTATTGAAGCCAGAGCAATTGTGGTTGAAGAAAGACGAGTTATTCGCTCACTTTAAGCAAAAACCACAAGTTAACCTGAGCTTAGACACGATTGAAGAAAAAGCTGGGCGTATCAACCTACCGGTTGCCGCACTGCCAGACTTGAGTGTTCAACATCAAAATAAAGAGCCGCTAGCCAATCTCAGAAAATTCACCGAAGCCTTCGATGGCAAAGTGGTTTTTTCGGTTGAGTCTGAAGGTCGCCGTGAAGCCCTGAGTGAATTACTCAATGGCATTAAAGTTCGACCAAGTGAGGTTGAAAACTTGGATGCGGCCATTAAAGCCAAAGACAAGTTCAGCCTCATATTAGGTTCAGCTGAACACGGCTTTATCCAAGAAGAGCAAAACATTGCTCTTATCTGTGAAAGTGATTTATTAGGCGATCGCGTTGTACAGCGCCGTAAGAAAGACAAGAAAAGCGTTAACAGCGATACCGTAATCCGTCACCTAGCGGAACTTAAACCGGGCCAACCGGTTGTTCACATAGACCACGGTATTGGCCGCTATATCGGCTTGCAAACACTCGAAGCCGGTGGCATGAAAACCGAATACGTGACGCTTGAGTATCAAAACGATGCCAAGTTATACGTGCCGGTTGCGTCTCTGAACTTGATTGGCCGTTATTCAGGTGGTGCTGAAGATTCTGCCCCACTGCACAAACTCGGTGGCGAAGCATGGCAAAAAGCTCGCAAACGCGCTGCTGAAAAAGTCCGTGATGTTGCCGCAGAACTACTTGACGTTTACGCTAAGCGTGAGCTCAAACCTGGCTACAAATTTGTATTGGATCGTGGTCAATACGCAACCTTCAAATCGGGCTTCCCTTTTGAAGAAACCGACGACCAAGCGATGGCAATCAATGCTGTAATGTCTGACATGTGCCAAGCAAAAGCCATGGACCGCTTAGTGTGTGGTGATGTGGGCTTTGGTAAAACAGAAGTCGCAATGCGTGCCGCGTTCGTGTGTACCGACAACAACAAACAAGTCGCGGTATTAGTACCGACTACCCTACTTGCTCAGCAGCACTTTGAAAACTTCCGAGACCGTTTCGCCAACTTGCCGATTCGTGTTGAGGTTCTATCTCGATTCAAATCAGCTAAAGAGCAAAAGTTAATCATGCAAGATGTCGCTGACGGCAAAGTCGATATCTTAGTGGGTACTCACAAACTACTTTCTAGTGAAATCAAATTCCAAGACCTTGGCCTGTTGGTTGTCGATGAGGAACACCGCTTTGGCGTACGTCAGAAAGAGAAAGTGAAAGCGATGCGTGCCGATGTTGATATCCTAACGCTAACCGCAACGCCTATTCCACGAACGCTAAATATGGCGATGAGTGGCATGCGCGATCTTTCGATCATCGCAACGCCACCAGCACGACGCTTAGCAATAAAAACCTTTGTTCGAGAGAGTGATGATGCGGTGGTAAGAGAGGCGGTACTGCGTGAAATCATGCGTGGTGGTCAGGTTTACTTCCTGCACAACCAAGTCGACACCATTGAAAAAACAGCCGAGTCCCTACAAAAGTTAATTCCAGAAGCTCGTGTAACGGTCGCTCATGGTCAAATGCGAGAGCGCGAACTAGAACGCATCATGAATGACTTCTACCATCAGCGCTTTAACTTGTTGGTATGTACCACCATCATCGAAACAGGTATCGATGTTCCGACGGCGAATACCATCTTGATGGATAGAGCCGACAATCTGGGTTTAGCGCAACTGCACCAATTACGTGGTCGTGTGGGTCGTTCGCACCACCAAGCTTACGCCTACATGCTAACACCGCATCCGAAAGCGATGAGCAAAGACGCCATTAAGCGATTAGACGCGATTGCCTCTTTGGAAGATCTGGGCGCTGGCTTTACCCTAGCGACTCACGATTTAGAGATTCGTGGCGCGGGTGAACTGTTGGGTGACGAGCAGAGTGGTCAGATCCAATCGGTAGGCTTTACGCTGTATATGGAAATGCTTGAGCAAGCTGTTGAAGCATTGAAAGAAGGTCGAGAGCCATCGCTTGATGACCTACTGCGTGAACAAACTGAGATCGAAATGCGTTTGCCTGCATTATTGCCAGATGACTATATCCCAGACATCAATACTCGATTATCGACCTACAAGCGTATCGCGAGCGTCAGTGACACGGATGAACTGGCAGAGCTTAAAGTTGAACTGATCGACCGCTTTGGCAGTCTTCCTGATGCAACCAAGAACTTATTATCAGTTTCTGAGCTAAAATTAGCGGCTGCGTCCATTAAGGCGAAGAAAATTGAAGCTCACGACAAGGGCGGATTCTTAGAATTCTACCCAGATGCTGACATAAACCCGGCCTACCTTGTTAAACTATTGCAATCCCAACCGCAAAAGTTTTCAATGGAAGGACCAACAAAGTTCAAGTTTACGATACCATTGGTAGACAGACGGAAACGAATTCAATTTGTTAGTGATTTATTGGGCGAATTCAGACAGAACTTGCTGCCTTCGGCATAAAACCCAATCCACTGCACATATAAATTATCCAGCCGTAACAGCGGCTGGAAGACGGAGTAAAAATGAAAAGACTGATCCCACTGCTACTATTGTTCGTCTCACTGCCAAGTTTGGCTCAGAGACAATTTGATATAGAAGTGATCATTTTCAAGCGCGCAGTTGATGCCGAAAAAGTCAACGAATCTTGGCCGAATACTCAGCCTAAGATTTCACTTGAGCGCGTTGGTTCATTTCAAGATACCCAATACCGCTCAAAGAAAGGCGTACAAATGTTGCCTTACTCAGAGTACAAGCTAACGCCTCAGAAAGACAAACTGCGCAAACATGCAGGCTTTGAAGTTCTGATGCATACTGCTTGGCGTCAAGGTGACCAAGGTAAGAGCTCTGCACCTGTTTTCCATATTCAAGCAGGTAAAGACTTCTCTAAAGATTTCAATGCAGATGGTTCTGAAAAAGGTGCTATCACCACAGGCAGTGCCGATGGATTCAAAGAAGAGACCATTGATAAGCCACTGTACGAACTAGACGGCAAGCTACAGATCTACGTGCAGCATTACCTTTACGCTGAAACCACGCTCGATTTAAAAGCACCAAGCGTTCGTGAAGTGACTCTGAAAGAACAGCCTATTGAGTTAGACACACCAGTAAGCGGTGCAGACAGCAATGTTCAAGTGGGCAACTTAACTGAGATATCACCGACAGTGCAGGTAGAAGAGTTCCTTAAAAGCTACCGCATGGATCAAAAGCGTCGTATGCGTAGTACAGAAACTCACTACCTTGACCACCCGCTTCTGGGCATGGTGATTCAAGTTCGACGTGTAGCGCAGTAAGTTACTTGCCGATTCGGCTATAATTATATAAATAATTCAATCCGCCCTCCTAGTGAGGGCGTTTTATTAAGTGCTATCTATCTTTATTCTGTCCTGAATCCGTTGTTCAGTACTTACATGTAATTCGGTATTTCTTATGAGCCCTGACTTTCAGATAAATACTCAACACCTCAGCCTCAAAGTTATTGAAGCTACAGACGCCCCAGAGTTTTCTCGGTTGATCCAAACATCCCCGAGCCTATTTCCGTGGGTAGACTGGTGCCACGATGCGTTCTCTATTGTAGAAGCCGAGAAATTCATTCTGGCTACCCGCTTAAATTGGGTAAAAGCAGACGCATTTGGGTTTGGTATTTTTGAACGCCACAGCAATCAACTGGTTGGAATGGTGGCAATTAATGAGCTTTACCATACCTTCAATATGGCAAGTTTAGGTTATTGGGTTGGCGACGAGTTTCAACGGAAAGGGATTGCCAAAGAGGCGATGCTGACCTTATTTGAGTTCTGCTTTGCCCAACTCAAACTAACGCGTTTAGAGATTGTTTGCGATACAGAAAACCTACCAAGCCAAAGGCTGATTGAGAAGTGTGGCGCAGAGCGTGAAACCATTGCCAAGAACCGCTTTATCTTTAACGGCAAGCCAAAAGACGGCGTGGTTTATTCCGTATTACCTCCAACCTCTTAGGTTCTTAGGTTCTTAGGTTCTTAGGTTCTTAGGTTCTTAGGTTCTTTAATTATTAAGT
Organism: Vibrio sp. 14N.309.X.WAT.E.F5; assembly: GCF_030397615.1. NCBI lineage: Bacteria > Pseudomonadati > Pseudomonadota > Gammaproteobacteria > Vibrionales > Vibrionaceae > Vibrio > Vibrio sp. 14N.309.X.WAT.E.F5. Next base: position 56,025 of record NZ_JAPNXR010000008.1, read on the forward strand.
TATTAAGCCAGCAAAAACAGCACGTCAACGACACGATCAAAAAAGAGCTCCGAAGAGCTCTTTTTTATTCGCTGAAAATCACCAATTAATTAGTGCAGCTTGAGATTTGGACGCAACACACGGTTGATTCGGCCTACCAACATCATTAACGACGTTTTGATGATGCCGTGAAGCGCGACTTGGTGCATGCGATACAAAGAGATGTAAACCACGCGAGCAATACGACCTTCGACCATCATTGAGCCTTTAGTCAGGTTACCCATCAAGCTACCTACCGTAGAGAAACGACTTAGTGAAACAAGCGAGCCTTTGTCTTTGTAGACATAATCTTTCAGGTCACGGCCGTTCAGCTTAGAAATGATGTTGCTGAATGCGCAGCTTGCCATTTGGTGCGCCGCTTGTGCTCGTGGTGGAACAAATGAACCGTCCGCTTGTGTACATTGTGCTAAGTCGCCAATAGCAAAGATGTTGTCATCAAGCGTGGTTTGTAGCGTGTTTTTCACAACCAATTGGTTAATACGGTTAGTCTCAAGACCACCAATATCTTTCAGGAAATCTGGTGCTTTGATACCCGCTGCCCAAACCATGATTTGCGCTGGAATCTTATCGCCATCTTTGGTTGTTAGACCTTCAGAATCAGCCTGAATCACCATAGTGTTAGTACGCACGTTAACACCAAGCTTAGTTAGCTCAGAGTGCGCTGCACTCGAAATACGAGGTGGTAGAGCTGGAAGAATTCGCTCACCCGCTTCAACAAGGTTAACGTTCAGCTTGCTTGAATCTAGATCACCAAAACCGTAAGTACGAAGCTCTTTCACAGCGTTGTGAAGCTCAGCAGAAAGCTCTACACCTGTCGCGCCAGCACCAACAATCGCGATATCAACAGTACCTTGACCGTTTTTAGCGTGAAGTTTTAAGAACTGGTTGTTCATTTCCGTACGGAAACGGTGAGCTTGTTCTGGGCTATCAAGGAAAATACAGTTGTCACGAACGCCAGGAGTGTTGAAGTCGTTTGACGTTGAACCAATTGCCATCACTAGGATGTCGTATTCCAGTTCACGGCTTGGCATCAGCAATTCACCGTGATCATCTTTCAGTTCGCTCAGTGCAATCACTTTACGCTCACGATCGATGTCGTTCAGGCTGCCCATTTGGAAATCGAAGTAATGGTTTTTTGCATGTGCGCGGTAGCTTAATGCATCAACACCTTCGTCCAGTGAACCTGTTGCTACTTCATGAAGTAATGGTTTCCATAGGTGGCTTGCTTTACGGTCAACCAGAGTAATCTGGGCACGTTTTTTACGACCTAAAGTGCGGCCTAGCTTAGTTGCTAGTTCTAAACCACCAGCACCACCGCCTACTACGATAATTTTTGTCACAATGACAATCCTCTACAAAATGAATAAATGGGGTTCGGCTCGATTACTCCAACCGATAAATTCTATGTATCTACTCGGCCTTGAATGCGAAGGCTGTTACAAATTGGATAACCGCGAAAAAGAATAACGACAGCTCACCGAGTAGTTAGAGGGATTACAAACAACAAACATTGGCCTGTCGCTTTGCTCACGTGGATAAAAAAGGTGACTACCTGAGAGGTAGAGCACAAATAATGGGCAAGTTTTATCACTCGCTCTCAATTTTTCTTGATATTTATCAAAATATTTTGCTTGGGAACATTATATATAGCAAAAAGATGACCGCAACAAAAATCCTTACCCACAATGAGGATTCGGGGCGAATTAGTTAACGTTTGCGCAAGCTTATCTACAAATGCGCAAACTCATTGATAAAACATATACAACCGTTTTATCAATGCCAGTTCCTAGGATTCAGATGTAAAAAAGCAGCACTCAAATGAGTGCTGCTTTTATAAAAGAGAGAGGTGAATTAGGCGTTTTTAAACGCTTTCATTGCTTGAAGGTGTTGAGAGATCTTTTTAAATTTATGACTCTCTTTTTCATCCCAGATCACCTCATAGTAATCCCCAAGTTCAGCTTCCGTTCGCGTATTGTCGTGAATTTCATCTTCACGAGACAACACAACCAAACAGCGTCCCTTGTTTTTCATACGATACTGAGCGACACACTTCGTCGCAATGTCTTCATACTCTTCAGGACGGTCAATTCGACCCACCATATTGTTCTCAGGTTGCAGGTTAGGGTTGAAAACCACTTGCTTAATCCCGCATAAGAAACCAATACGCTCTGACCAAAAACCCCCTAAGCCTACCCCACAGATAATAGGATGCGGATCATCAGATTGTTCTATCACTTTATGCACTTCTTTAAGAAGATGCTGCATATCGTGCTTTGGATGCAAAGTACTGTAGTTGATGAAACGAACGTCATCATCAATGAATTGCAACTGCAGTATTTTCTCGTGATTGCCCGGGCTAGTTGAGTCGAAGCCATGTAGATAAATAATCATTAGTACCTCCCTGTTGAATATTGGTACGTTTTAATTAATCTAACATGAAAAATAAGGTTTTAAAGGGAACACCAACGAAATTATATTTTTCACTTCCTAAACGTGATCCTAGCTACAGAAAGTGTGACTCAATAACTCAGCTTCACGCAGATAGCTTTCATCGCCCCAGAGCTGATGTGCCAGTAAATACCACAACATGGCCATCATTCGACTTCGTGGCAACCAAGCCTCTACGCCATCAAGCCAAGGCTGAACATCATGAATGCCTCTTAGCTGACAGTACTTGTTAACGGCTTCAATTACCGGGACATCCGCAACAGCAATGGTTAACGTAAGATCAAGCCTTGGGTCTGCTAAGGCTGCATATTCCCAATCAATGATCTTAATCCCATCTTGGTTCTTCACAAGGTTATAGCCACCGAGATCAAAATGACACAAAGACAGGTCTACACTTGGAATACTTGGAGCCACGCGCCACTCTTGATAAATCTTGGTACAGGCTTCAGTCTTATGAACCGCATCAAGCTGAAGCCAGTAATGATCAACTCGCGCTGTGAAACTGAACGGTTGGAGCGGCAAACGTGCCGTATTAACCAAATGCACCGAGATCAGCGTTTTCAACAAATCATCAAGCTCTAAGCCTTCGTAAAGCGTCTCACCTGCAATCCATTCAACCAATAAGCCTTGCTCATTGACCACTATCGGACTTGGCCCGATATCTAGGCGCTCAATAGCAGAGAGCACTTGATACTCTTCATGACGAGAGATGAAGAACGCCTTGGTAATCGGAGTAATCGGACGCCAAACATAGGCGGTACCATCGGCCAACATCAATTTCCAACATCGATTGGTTAAACCGCCGGTCAGCGTCTGTGCTCTAACCGGTGGTTCAGAAAAGTAACCATCCAGCGAACTCAAACTGGTATCAAGAAGCTTAGCCTCAGGCCAAGAAAAAATTGCCATTGCTCATTCCCTATAAACGTTTCCATTTCCCTACAAAAAAGACACTGACCAAAAGCCAGTGTCTTTTATTCACAGCACATCATGTACTGCATTGGCGTGTGACCAAATCAAACGCTGTCTTTACCGGCTGCGTTTGATTGGCAAGTAAGCGAAATTAAAGACCTAGTAGGCTCTTAGATTGTTGCTTACGGATTTCAGTCTCGTCAGCCCATTCAATTAAGCCAGACTCAAGATCCATTAGACGCATTGTCATTTTGTAGTATACGTCTTCATCGCTACCGTCTTTCTTCACGATGCTTGATAGGTTGCCGTACAACATGTACTGAGCACCGACCATTTTACCAAACTGGATTGCTGAGCTTTGGTTTACAAGCTCATCGTTGTTTTGGAAGTTCAGTTGATCACGAACAGACTCTACACGGTCCATATCAACGAAACGGAACTTACCAGAGTTCAGCATTTTAGTACTGATAGTGTCAGTGATTGACTCAGTATCGATGTGCTCACTGGTTTTGTTCTTGATGCGTTCTACGAAGACGATTGGACGCTGCTCACGTGTGATGTAAGAAACAGAACCAGAAGCCATCATGCTATCGACCATTTCGCCAGCAATCGTTTGAAGATCTGTTGAACCGAAATCGATTGTTGTGGTTTCTACTGCTTGTGCATCACCGTAGCTTACCTTGTTTGAACAACCGCCTAAAATAACCGCTAAACCTAGTAGCGCAATGACACTCTTTTTCATTTTGTTTCCTCAACTTATCACTGAGCGGGGTTACCCTCACTCTTAAATTCTTATGTTAGCGAATCAATAAATCCGTTTTCTGTAGCCCGAGTCGAACTGATATAACTCGAGCTCACTCTAACTATGTCTATTCTCGCAGAGCTTACTGCTCTCGGAACTGAACTCGGAACTGAGTTGCTTTCGGGTTTACCGACACTTCCGACAACGAGATACTTTCAAAGCCACGAACAATCGCTTGTTTCCAAGGGCCTTGCTTTAGGTTGACCTCAAGTCCAGCATCGTCGTACCAGTAGAAACGATAAAGGATATGTTGATCGCCTTTATAGTTACTGTTTAAACGAACAATACCTCTTGTGTGACCATCAATTTGATCAGTGCGGATATCATCAACGGCAAGTCGACTGCCTAGCACATTGTCACCAAAGAATACGTTTTGAGTTAGGCTATCAACCCTCACACCTGCTGTGTTATCAGCACAACCAGCCAGAGCGATGACCGCTGCTACGCTCACTAACCACTTTTTCATTACAGCCTCCCTAGCTGTTTATGCCACATTGTTGCGTTATTGCCTTGTCGAGAAATCCAAACCAAGGTGGTCTGCCCTTCTCTAATATCAAAGTCATACGTTCTAGCGCCCGCCTCTAACGTATATTGACCGCTATTTGCTACAAACGTGCTGCTCTTGATCTCTGCGGGTAAAGATTGCCAGCTGCGCGTGTCTGGTTGCTCCGTAAAGGTATTCCAGACATTGAACAGAATGTTACCCACATCGTTACCTTGAGTCGCTTCTTTACGGATGCGATCTTTCGCGACCACACGCAGTGCTTGGCGAATAACAATACTCGTCATGCGCTCAGATAAATCGTTTTGAGCCATCGCGTTTACATCCGTAATCAAATGTTCTTGTAACGGTTGCCCACTGATTCGTAAGGCAGAAAAACGCTCTACGTTTTGGCTCGGGTAATATGGCAGCGCCAGAGAATATATTGCGCCCTGATCTCGACTGTCATAAATAGGTAAATCTAATCGCCAACTGTCCATAGCTTGAACAGCGCTCTGCTCTTGAAGCACAATCACACGACCTTGACCACTGCCAAGCTTAGACGATTGCTTGTAGCGCTTTTCGAGTGTCGTTAAATCTTGTCGCATACCTAAACGAGCGGCTGTTGCCATCGTTCTATCAATGATTTCTTGGTTCTCTGGCATCACAGCTAAAGCACGTCGATAGTCAACATAGGCGCTGTTTAAATCGTTTGAAGCTTCATAAAGCAGACCCGATAAAAACATCAGATACGCATTTTGCACCGACTGCAGCTTTTTACCCGCGTCGGGGTAATTGGCAAGAATGCTACCCACATTGGCAGACACTCCCTGCTTCTTCGCATCGTTGGCTGCACTTTCTAATTCAGCTTCACGTTGCTTCTTTGCTTGTTCTTGAACTTGGTTGGCGCGACGCATTTCGATCACCGCACCTTCTAAGTCGTTTTTCTTGAGATAATTTAAACCGAGATAGAGATGAAGAAAGCCTAACTCGTAATCAGGCGGCACATACTCGGTAATATTATCGTTCACAGCCAACGCACCTACACTGGTTGCACTGTCTGAAATAGAAATTACGGCTTTGTTTTGTTGATCTTTTACTGCCTGATCAGCCAATTCAAACGAAGACTTACTTTCAGGGTACTTTTGATCCAGCAGATTAATTCTGCCTCTTTCAAAGTTATCAAGGATGTCGCCAGCTATGTAATCTGGTAGCTCCTGCTGAGCCTCTGAATAATCCCCAGATTTCACTGCTTGATAGATATCTTTGTTTTGCGCGCTGTAATGACTGAACAGACTGCCTGCAGACATACTCGCACAACCCGCGGTCAACGCCGATAACAGGGCAATGGAAGCGAATCTAAACTGTTGCTTCACTTATCGTCTCCGTGCATGTTTAAAATGCCAACTTTGTTAGGGTCTGCTGACCTTTCGTGGTTAAATTTCGTTCGAGATAGAATCGTTTTAGGCGCGGCAAGGAGTATGTAGCCTAGTCATTCTAAGTTAATACTTCTTAACAAAGCATAAAACGATTCTAGCCGAACCCTTCGGGCAGTCTTTGTGGTTCATTTCTACTGCGTTATCAGCTTCTCATGTAGGCTAACTACACTTCAAAGCCTCTGCCTTGTAGAAATTTCCCACAAAGTGCTGCAAAAATCAGCTCGAAAGATCAACAGACCCTAGTCTCATTATCAAAACGAAACGTGTTGTTAAAAGGATCTCAAGCAGGTTGTTATCCTGCTTAATTAGGCTCTGCCTAGGCGATGCCGATATTCAGACAACAGATAAAACTTAAAGTTGGCATACAAACAACAAATTTTCCAACTGGCTGTTTATGTTAACTAACCCATTAACTTGTATTAACGAGATCATTAACTGTTTCGTTAGCTCATTAGCCTTTTAATTAACTCATTAAAAGCGGGCCAAGCGGGCGGCCACCAACCAAATGCATGTGAATATGGTAAACCTCTTGGCCACCGTGAGAGTTGCAGTTCACGATAAGACGGTAACCGTCTTCTGCGATGCCTTCTTCTTTCGCTAACTTACGAGCAACAGTAAACATACGTCCCATCATTGCTTCATCTTCCACTTCAACATCGTTGGTTGTGGGAATCAGCTTGTTAGGGATAATTAGGATATGGCTAGGAGCGCGAGGGTTAATATCACGGAATGCCGTTACTAAGTCGTCTTGGTATAGCAGATCTGCAGGAATTTCTTTATTGATGATCTTACTAAAGATGGTTTCTTCAGCCATGTTTCTCTCCGATAAAACATTGAGTTTTTAATGTTTTGAGTATGCGCTATGCCGCAACAAACCACAATAAATCCGCTCTAAAGCATAATAAAAAACACCGTTCAAATCAAAGAAAACAAGCCTTAGCTCTCAAGAATGGCATGCTGATTATAACTGAGGGTTATTTTTGTTGTGTGCGTCATAAAATGCGTAAGCGGAGCTCAATAGAATGCTGACAATTTTGTTAGTTTTACATTGACCTGACATTAGGTCTGCATTTTATTTAGGGAGAAAGCCATGAAGGGATCTGTGATCAAGCGTATGTACGCTGGTTTCGCACTGATCATCATCATGTTCGCAGTCACGATAACCATCATGATGAACAGCATGAATCAGATACACAGCAATTTTGAGAGTGTCTCAGAAACCTCATTACCGCTTGTTGCGCTTTCAAATCAAACAAGCGTCCAATTGCTCTCTGCTGATAAGTCATTCAAAGACTTCTTAACCACACAAAATGCTGAGCGCATGTCTGCAATGCGTACAGAATTTGCGGCATCACAAAACTCTTTTTCTCAAGTTCTAGGTAGTTTAGAAGCGGCAAGTCAAAACAATGCCTCGTTAACTGAGCGTATCGTGCAGTTACGAGCAATGGAAGAGCGTTACTTTGCTGAAGCTGATGAAGCGATGAATAACTACGTGGCGATGTTTGAAGCACAGGAGCAAGTACAAAAAGCCTCTCGAGATTTCCAACGTCTTCATTCTGAATTGACGGTAGGCATGAAAGAGTACGTTGCCGACCAAAAAAGCATCTCTGTAAAAGTGATGGCGAAAAGCTACTTCATCAAACTGCAAGACGCTGAAGTTATCACCTCAGACGCCCTAGCGAGTTCTGATGTTTCCTTCGTGCAAAAAGCGGTAAACCAGAATAAAAAAGCCGTGACTCACTTAAACTACGCTTACCGTGGTTTATCAACACAACTGCCTGCTCTTAAAAATGTCTTCGATGAATCCGTACAAAAATTCACGAAAGACGTTGGCCAGAAAGGTGGCGTGCTAGACAAACACAACAACTACCTAAAAGCGAAAGAAGCGCTGTACATCAACATCGCCAATCTTGCCGTTGAAATAGACCAAGCGATGGCGGTATTGGATTCATTCAACGTGACTGCAGAAGAACAGTTGAACTCATCATTAGCAGACGCAAGCAGCATCTACGATAAAGGTCTGTTCAATGCGATTGCGATTGGTATTGTTGTAACGGTATTCGCCGCAGCGATCGGCTACCACATTGCACATAGTGTAAGAGAGCCATTAACTCGCATCCTAGGTACATTGGAAGGCCTAACTGAAGGCGATATGACTCAACGAATCGACATTCGTTATGATAACGAATTCAGTCGTGTGAGCCGCCACATCAACACCTTGGCCGACAACCTACGTAATATTCTCGTGAAACTGAATGACGCTTCCGATGACTTAACTAAAACGGCAAGCGTAAACCAAAAAACGTCTTCAGAAACGCAGGTTCAACTGAACAGTCAGCGTGAGCAAACAGCGACGGTCGCGACGGCTATGACAGAGATGTCTCATTCAGTTCAAGAAGTGGCGAACAGCGCGCAAAGCTCATTAACCATGGTTCAACAAGTAGAATCGGCTTCTGAATCTGGTCGTCAAATCATGAACACCAACATCAGCACCATCAACAAGCTTGAGGCTCGACTTACTGAGTCTGTCAGCGCGGTAGGTGAACTGCAACAGATGAGTAGCCAGATTGGCTCAATCCTCGATGTTATCCGTGGTATTGCTGAACAAACCAACCTACTTGCACTCAATGCGGCAATCGAAGCGGCGCGTGCGGGTGAGCAAGGTCGTGGTTTTGCCGTGGTTGCCGATGAAGTACGCGTACTGGCACAAAAGACCACTCAATCTACGTCTGAAATTGAGACTATGATCAGCAACCTGCAATCAAGCTCGAAAACAGCAAGCAACGTCATTGAAAGCTGCATGAGCGATATGGACATGTCAGTTGAACAGGCCTCAAGTGCAAATAGTGCGATGGAAGAGATTCAAGCGCTGATTCTTGAGATCAGCCATATGAGTACGCACATTTCTCAGGCAGCGGCTGAACAAAGTGAAACATCGGGAGATATCGCGCGCAACATTGAAGACATCAACCACATCGCCGATAAGAGTTACCAAGCTATGTCGTCGATTGCTGAAGCAAGCCAAAACCTAACGATTCTGGCAAATCAGCAAGGTGATTTGGTTCATCAGTTCAAGCTATAGATATTTGAGAAATTGATAGATATTTAGTGCGAATATTGGGACTTCTTACCCAATAGTGGTAACTAATTGAACAAGGGCAACTTTTATCAAGGGTTGCCCTTGTTTTTTATGATCTTTGTCATTATATGATTATTAAGGCTTGCTGCTTCCCGTTTTTTCTTTCACCTTTATGAGCGAGCCGCTATTAAGGAATTTATATGGCTGTTCATGTTGGCATTATCGATCAAGACCCCATTCGCTTGCTCACCCCCCTACTAGATAACCGAACGATCAGCACTCATATCGTGTTTATCGGCGACAAGAATCAAGTCAGTATTTACCAACGCTTGCACAGCGTTTTACAAAAGCGCGACATTACGAGTGAGTTTTTCGAAATTCCTACCATCGTAAACACGTCCGTGATTAAAGAATCTATCCAAACCCTTGCCGAAGATCTCAAAGCACGAGGCCAAGAAGTAAAGCTCAACGCAAGTTGTGGTTTACGTCACCGCCTATTATCTGTGTACGAAGTGTTCCGCACTTATCATTGGCCAATCTTCGTGGTGGAACCGAACAGTGACAAACTGTGCTGGTTATATCCAAGTGGCAAAGAAGACGCGCAAGTACAAGACCGTATTACCATCGATGACTACCTAACTGTGTTTGGTGCTCGTGGTGAATTCAGCGATGTTCAACTGTCTCCTCAACTCGACCAAAAGCTGTATGAACTGGGCGAACGCTGGGCAAGTAACGCGTTAGAGTTAGGCCCAGGCCTCGCAACGCTGAACTACCTTGCAACAACCTGCCGTAAAGAACAGAGACTTGATGTTGGGCTATCTGAGAAGCAACAAGGCTATCGTGAGCTAAACATGCTGCTGAGCGATTTGGTTGAAGCTAAGATTGCGACTTACGACAACGGTATTCTGACCTTTGCCAATGAAGACGCACGACGCTTCTCGAACGGCGAATGGCTTGAGACCTTAGTTCACAGTACGGTGAAGCAAATCCAAGATGATATGCCGACCATTCAAGACCGTTCTTTGAATGTTCAAGTGTATCGTCAACTGGGTGAACGTGAGGTTCGTAATGAGCTTGATGTGGCATCAGTAGTGAACAATAAGCTGCACATCATCGAGTGTAAGACCAAAGGCATGCGTGATGATGGCGATGATACCTTGTACAAACTGGAATCGCTTAGAGACCTACTGGGTGGCCTACAAGCACGTGCTATGCTGGTTAGCTTCCGCCCTCTTCGTCATAATGACATCACACGAGCAGAAGACCTTGGCCTTGCGTTGATTGGCCCTGATGAATTGAAGGATCTGAAAACACACCTAACGGCATGGTTTACCGCAGCCGGTGGTGATGAAGATTTAGAGTGCTAAAAACCAATAGACCCTGAGAGCTCAATGCTCTTAAGTGAATCTAAAAAGGCGAATGACGATTAAGTCACTCGCCTTTTTTGTTCTCCAACCCTTTATCTGTTTCGCTCTATTGTCATCTTTCAACTATCTATGCCTTTAATTTCTTTACCCCATAAAAAATGGCCGCATCATTCGATGCGGCCATTTTTAAATCTTGGAAACAGACTTAAAGCATTTTACGAGCAGCTTCTACAACCACTTTAATTGAACGCGCTTCTGTTACTTTTAGTGTTTCGTGATCAGGCGTCTCTTTTTGAGTACGGTTGATGATTACACCAGCAACACAACCCGCTTTCAGACCAGAACTTGCACACATAGTTAACAGTGTTGCAGATTCCATTTCAAAGTTTAGAACGCCCATGTCTTGCCATTCTTGCATAGAACCTTGGAAACGCTTAACAACGCGACCAGAGAACGTGTCGTAACGCTCTTGACCTGGGTAGAAAGTATCGCTTGATGCCGTTACGCCCATGTGAACTGTCGCGCCTGATTCGTCAACTGCCGCTTTCATTGCTGTTGCAACTTCAAAGTCAGCCACTGCTGGGAACTCCATAGGAGCAAAGTGTAGGCTTGCACCATCTAGACGAACAGAACCAGTAGAAACGATCATGTCACCCACGTTTACGTGTGGTTGGATAGCACCAGTAGTACCAACACGAAGGAAAGTGCGAACACCCAGTTGAGCTAGCTCTTCTACAGCGATAGACGTTGATGGACCACCGATACCTGTTGAACATACAACAACTGGCTTGCCGTCTAGTTCTGCGCGGTAAAGCGTGTATTCACGATGGCTAGCAAGAAATACTGGATTCTCCATCTCTTCTGCAATTTTTTGTACACGAGCAGGATCACCAGGGATGATCGCAAGAGTAGCACCGTTAAGATCTGCTTCAGTAACACCTAAATGGAAAACAGCTTGAGACATAGTTCGCTCCTTTTGGCTTATTGGGCTTTTTACCCTTATTTAAGCTCATAGTAAATTCGTGGGGTACGAACACACTCTAACCAAGCTCATTACAAAATGAAGTGACACACGTCACACCAATGATCGCAACAAGATTTCAAGTTTCACGAAAAACCGATTGGCATCACAAAAATAAGCAATCCATACGCCTACGTTGCATACTAATGAGACAAAAAACGCCTTTAGCTTATTAAGGCTAAAGGCGTTTATTGGCATCAAAATAGTGGATATTAGCTAGAAGTGCCTAATCTGCTTTAGATTTAAATCGAAGCAAACGCAGTGCGTTCAATGTGACTAATGCCGTCGCACCACTATCGGCTAATACCGCAACCCACAAACCGGTAATACCCAGTAAGCTTGTCACCAAGAACACGCCTTTCAAACCGAGAGCAAGCGCTACGTTTTGACGGATGTTATTCATGGTCGCTTGCGACAGCTCAATCATCGCAGGGAGTTCCGTCAAGCGGTTATGGGTCAGTGCTGAGTCAGCCGTTTCCAACGCCACATCCGTACCACCGCCCATCGCAATACCCACGTTAGCGGTTTTCATCGCTGGCGCGTCATTGATTCCATCGCCAACCATAGCAACGTGTGACTGTTGAGATAACTCTTCAACATAAGACACCTTGTCACTTGGAAGCAGGCTCGCTTTGTATTGCATACCAATCTTGCTGCTGATCGCTGCCGCACTGCGCGGGTTATCACCAGTAAGCATGATAGATTGAATACCCAGCTCGTTCAGTCGCTCAATCGCGACCTTCGCATCACTACGCAAGGTATCTTGCCAAGCAATCAGACCAATCACTTTAGTCGCTTGCTCTTGAAGCTCTTCTTGATGTTTAACCTCTAGAGCAAGAACAACCGTCTTGCCTTCGCCTTCGAGGGCTTCAACTTTTGCCACCACTTCAGAAGCAAGGTCAAACGTGACTTTAGACGGTGCGAGAACTTGGTATTTAACGCCATCCACATCGCCTTCAACACCACTGCCGATCAACGCCTTTTTATTTTGAGATTCTGGGATCTCAATATTCAGCTCTTTGACCTTGGCAACTAAGGACTGCGCCAATGGATGCGTAGAGCCAACTTCAATTGCCCCCACTACACGTAACATTGCGTCTTGCTGCCAATCCGATAGCGGTTGAATATCGGTAACCTGAGGCTTACCCTCAGTCAATGTGCCCGTTTTATCAAAAGCAATAGTTTGAATTTTACCAAGCTGTTCTAGTGCAGCTCCGCCTTTGATCAGCGCACCACGTTTTGCGGCGGCTGCCAAACCAGAAGTAATTGCTGCTGGCGTAGAGATAACCAGTGCACAAGGACAAGCAATCAATAACAAGGCTAGACCACGATAAACCCACGTTTCCCAAGGTTGAGCAAACAACAGTGGCGGCGTGATGATCACCAACAGCGCAACCACCATCATTAATGGTGTGTACCAGCGGCTGAATTTATCTAGGAAGCGCTCCAGTGGTGCCTTGCGGGATTCCGCTTCTTCTATCAGGTGTAGAATACGGTCAATGGCATTCTCACCCTGCTTTGAAGTAATCGTAATACGTACAACTTTATCAACCACCACGGCGCCTGCCATGATGCTATTCCCTTCGACATGCTCAACTGGGATAGATTCTCCCGTTAAAGCACTCTCATCAAAACTTGCGGAATCGGTGATCAACTGGCCATCAGCAGGCAAACGAGAACCTGCTGCAACTTCGATGACATCGCCAGGAACAAGCTCGCTAACTTCGACTTCGACACGTTCGCCGTTAATAATTTTGGTCGCATTCTCAGGGACGAGGGCCATTAAGGCTTGAACACCACTTCTTGCTCTTGATGAGGCAAAAGCTTCTAAGCGCTCACCGATCAAGAACAACAATAAAACCATCGCGGCTTCTGCGGTTTCACCAAGATATAAAGCACCAAGAGCAGCAACACTCATTAGTGTTTCTATCGCAAAAGGCGTCCCAGAACGAGCAAGTAGAACCGCTTTTTTGGCAACAGGATACAGACCCAACAAACAGGTAGCGACGAATAAACCTTCGCTCAGTTGAGGCTGTGAACCTTTGAGTAAGGCGGCGATCAGCATAGAGACTGCAATCGCTATAATTTGCCAATTAGGTTGAATATGAGCTTGCCAAAAGGTCTCTGGTTCTTGTTTTTGTTTCTTGGATCCCACTTCTGTCAACGGGAAGCCTGTTTTGATAGAGACTTGTTCGATCGTTTCAGCAAGGTTTTCACTATCGAAGTTAACAACCAGTTTTTCGGTAGCGAATAAAACTTTAGCTTCAATAACACCTTCGATGTTACTGACCGCTTTTTCTATTTTTCGAGCACAAGCTGGGCAGTCCATTCCCGAGACCAGCCAACTTTTGGAAAATTGGGCGTTAAGAGATTCAGTTGAGGCCAGCCGGTCTTCTTCTCCACTGTCTGAACCACAACAATCATCTGCTGATGCAGAAGCCGTTGTAGAACTGCAGCATGCTGATGAAGAGCCTGCAGCTGTAATACTGGTAATTTTAGGGCTAGAACAGGTTGCCCCGGCCGCTTGTGGTTGAACGTCCACTTTTGTTGAGCGGCACGCTGCATGTTTTGCGCACATAATGTATCTCCTTAATACTCAAAAAGCCTTAAGGTTGTTGCCAGTAGAATGAGCAAACAAACCTTAAGTTCCACATAAGTATAAACCTTGGAGGTAGCTCCAAGGTCAAGAAGAAGTTTTCAATCTGTTCGCTTTTTTATCGAAAGCCATTGATATTCTAAAGTTGTGTTTGTTATTGCGGCTTACACTCAGCAGCTTCTTCTCTATTCGCTGATACATCATCAATCAGGACTGCATCATGCGAACAGAAAGGTTGGGTGTTTAAGCTAACAATCGATACATCATCTTCGACTGGGTCGGTTTGAGATCCCGTCATAAGTTCAGCAACATGATAACGAAGTACCAAAATACCAAGCAGACCAAATACGACATTACCCAACGCTTGCCCATACAATACGCCTAGAGCGCCGTACCACTGAGACCCTAAATAAACGAAAGGCAATGTCCCTAGTGTTGCCTTTCCTAAATTTAAAGCAGTAGAGTAAAGCGGTTTACCTAAGTTATTAAACGACGTATTCGCAACAAACAGTGCGCCATTGAATGTGAAGGTCAAAGCAACATAGGTACAGAAAGCCGCGACAATAATGGCCGCATCACCTTGCAGGCTGAAACCTTGAATAATGTAGTCTTGAACAAAGTACAAAAGAATACAGACAGCAATGGTATAAACCGTAGTTACCAACAATGAGTTATTGAGTGTCTCTTTCACTCTGTCGACTCGATCTGCCCCAAAGTTCTGCCCGATAATTGGCCCAACAGCGCCAGAAAGCGCGAAGATCACAGCGAAACACACCGGAGTCAGACGACCAATAACCGCGAAACCAGCAACGAAATCTTCGCCATATTGCGCAATACCCGTAGTCACAATCGCATTGCCAATAGGCGTGGCGGTATTAGTAATAATCGCAGGAATGGCAATGGCAAGAATAGGACGAATATTAAGACGCCACTGTACCATCGAGGGCGGTGCCACCAGCTGATGGCTGCGTATCAAAGGATAAAGAGAGAACAAAAGAACTGAGAAACGAGCAATAACAGATGCGATGGCTGCACCTTCGATGTTCCAACCAAAACCAAAAATAAACAGGGGGTCTAAGATTGCATTAACAATACCGCCCGACAAGGTTGCCCACATCGAACGCTTAGCATCCCCTGCCGCTCTCAAACCCGCGCCCGCAGCCATGGCTAACGCCAAAAATGGACCACTCGGTAACAAGATTTGTAGATAGGCCTGAGCGCGTTCGGCTGCCACACCTTTTGCTCCAATCGCGGCCAATAACTCAGGGATATGTGCAAACATGATCGCAGTAACCGTTGAGCTAATCACAAATGCGGTCAGCATTATACTGGTGCTTAAATTTCTGGCGTGGTCTCTATTTTTGGAGCCAATCGCTTTGGAAACTAACGCACCCATTGCGATGGAAGTACCTATCGAAACTGAGGTTGAGAAGAAGGTTAACGTACCAGCAAAGCCCACGGCTGCTGCCAACTCGACTTGACCGAGCATACTGATAAACAGCATGTCGAGTAAATCGACGACGAACAACGCCATCAAACCGACAGAGCCAGCTCCCGACATCACCAATATGTGGCGCATCGTTGAACCTTCTACAAACTTTGCAGTTTGATTTGACATGAAACCTCCAAAAACTGAAACACCACACGCTAAAGCTCTATAAGCTTGAGAACGACAAAAGCCGTTCTAAAAATCGAGTCTACAAAAGCGAACCTACCCAGAAAGCTCTATACAGAAAAGCTTTATACAGAAAAAAGGCGCTAGTGCGCCTTTTGTCAATTGTTGGTGTTGAGAAAAATAATCGTTCTTATCACTACTATACAGGATGTTTGAAACATTCATCCAGGTTCTTGCCGATTGCTCTTAAAACATCGGTTCGAGTAATGATCCCAACCAGCTTTCTATTATCGATAACCGGGTAAGCTTTTGGTTTTCCTACTTGCATCATGTCAGCCAACTCAATAATGGATAGCTCAGGGGACACGGACAGTACCTCTTGGTACATACAGTCACCTACAATGTGTGTGTCCTGACAGAAATAGCTCACCTTAACCAGTTTCTCTAAAAGATCCTGCTCAGATAGAAATCCAATCACTTGTTCTGTTTCATCGATAACTGGGCCACCCATATGATGACTCTTCATCACTCGATCTAACGCTAGGCTTAACGGCATATCAGGAGTGAATGTCACAACCTGCTGCGTCATGTAATCTTTCACTTTTATTGAATGCATTGCGTTCTCCCTAAATACTTTCGATAGTTCTTTTCTATCTCGTTAACTTAATTGTTGTCTAAAATCTTGATTTTACTAAATGGATTTCAACAATTTTATTGATAGGTAAAACCTTACATAGCCCAAAAACGAGACAGGGAAAGGCTCGAGCGTGTTTTCATGAGTCAAAAAAAAGAAAAAAAGAGCCCTTACAAAGCCTTACTTAAGGGTACTAGCTTGAATGAACCAATCCTGTAACCTTCACCGAATAAATAATTCAAAAGTTACAATTAGGCCTTTTATGCAACACAACGAGAGCATGTACGCGTACATCTATTCAGGAACAGACGGAACCGAAAACACTTTGGTTGCAACAATCGATAACGAAGAAAAACCACTGATCTCTTGTTGCGCTGACGAAATAAAGCGAATGTCTAGCTTAGCCATTGATCTGGCGTCAAAATACAATTTGAAAGTGAAGCTGGTAAAATACCAAAGAAAACAAGAGATCGACTTCGGATTATTCGTTAAATAGCAGACTCATCACTCATGCCACCTTCGACAAGGTTGTGGAGTATTGTCAACGACACATGAATACCGTATTTTAAGAGCTGTTATTGAGTGGTAACTCAAGTAACGTCGAGTAGCTAAGGTTACCGACTTGGGTTACCCACTTTACTCTTATCCAAACGGTCCACTATGACTTCGCTTCGTTCATCTCAAACCTATCTATCTCACTGCTTATGTAAGATAAAAGCCTCCTTTAGCGAGCTGTTAGATTTTCAGTCTCGTATATGGGTCGTGCATATTTTCGAAGACTCAATCACCGATCAATCGTTTGTGATTAACGAAGACGGCTTCAAAGAACCATTAGAGTGGATGAAGAAACGAGCGTATCAAACCGCGATGCTTGAACGCGTTGAGAAGATGAAAATCTCACAAGTGATTGAGATTCAGTTCGAAGACAAAATGCATCGCTTGATGCGAGTGAAGTAGCTCTTATTTTTGGACATTCACGAAAAGCCCTTAGCTAGAAATCAAGCATAAAAAAGGCCAGCGCTCGCTGACCTTCTCTCAATAGCAAGACTATCGATTAGCGAGCACAATACGCTTCCCAAAGGCGCAATGCTTTTGCATAGGCTTCGGCTTTATCATGCGTTTCTGCAAATAAAATAGCAGTCATGCTATCCACGACACTGTTTGCCATCAGTTCCATCTCATCTTCCGGTGTCCCCAATACACACTCTCGAGGAATCGACAGTTCTGTGTTCATGGTGCCTTCCCAATAGAAAGACTCCACCTTCTCAGGAGAACTCATCCAGACCGTTTGGCTTACCTTTGGATTATATTCCGACTCGCCATTCATGCCTTTAAATGAAATCACCGAGTGCGATTTATTGCCAATCACATGCTCTACTTCTGCATGAAGTTGTGGGAATCCAGGGTGGAAACTGCCACGTAAACCTAAGCGACCACCGCCAGGGTTTAATGCGCGAACCACTGTGTTGATTGGAGTACGCAGACCATAGCGATGTTTCCAACCAATCATGGTTTGAGCTTCAGGAGCGAAGTTCGCTAAAGGTAAGTAAGCAATGCCATCCGCTTCTAAGATCTGCTTTGCGTCCTGTGGGTCGACAGCACTGCGAACACCAACAAGATGCAAGTGAGTCTCTACGTGAGTACGACCACTTGGCTTATCCATATAACCGTGCATCAGAACCTTGTAGCCATCGTCTGCCAGTATTTTTGCCGCTAGCAAGTTCCAAGGCTTACCACTCGCGGTATCGTTACGCTTACCTGCGTAACACGGCCAATCAATATCTGCACCTAGGTCAGGAACGCGAGATTGGAATGCTTTTACAAAACCTGCAATCTCTTCATTGGTTTCATTCTGCACACGAATTAACATCAGTAGCATAGCCATTTGGTCGTCTCCGACCTCACCGCTTAAATACTCATCCATGATGCGATAGGCTTGTTCGAACGATAAAGGCTTACGCCCTCTTTCCCCTCGTCCAACAGTACGAATACACTCTAAAATACTACTCATTGACTATTAATTCTCTTCCGTAGATATCAATAAAATTTAATACGTCTTCGATTCTATGACACCCATAGCGCATTGCAAAGTGATTCAGTCACTATCAACCATTCCCCAATGACAAGCAACCAAACTTCAAGTAAACAAATCGGTGCCTTGCAAGCGAATGAATTGCGGTTCTAAAAGTAAACCTAGTGGTGTAAAATTGACGTATGCAATGCGAACTAAAATGTTGAGTAGCACCCAAATGACTGTAAAAAAAACACTGAGCCAAAGAAAACGCGAATCTATCGTGACTGCTGCTATCGCAGAGTTTACCGAGCATGGCTATAAAGCCACCAGCATGGATAAAATCTCTAGCCGAGCGGAAGTATCAAAGCGCACGGTTTACAATCACTTTGCGAGTAAAGAACTGCTACTGGATGAGATTTTAGACAGCATTTGGAGCAAAACACTCGCAGCGACTCAGTTCCCCTATCAAGCCGAACAACCGCTAGATGAACAACTTGTCTCTATAGCCAACCAAGAACTCGAGCTTCTCGAGTCTGAAGGTTTCATCGACTTATCTCGCGTACTATTCTCTGAATATTTTCATAACGCAGAACTCGCGCATCAAGCGATGGAAAAATATTCTCAAGCAGAAAGCGGCCTGACAACATGGATCAAAGCGGCATTGGCTGATGGTCGTTTGGTTGAACTCGACCCATTGTTTGCATCCACTCAGTTTATCGCCCTGCTGAAATCTTTTGCATTTTGGCCACAGATCATTGGTCACGCGCCCTCTCCGGATAAGCAGCACAAACAAATAATCATTAATTCCAGCGTCGAGATGTTCCTTAAACAGTACCAAGCGTAATAAAAGTTGAGCTCTGCTAAGTTTTGTTGGGTTTAATTAGAGATGCGTAAACGAGTGATGTATCATGCGCTCGTTCTACGCTTTCCTGTTTAGCGGTTGCAGAATGTGATTCATACCAACCTTAGTTCCGACACAAAGACCAATAATTCATGCCAAAGTTGATAAGCAAAATTTGGGTACATGCTTTTATGCTATTCGCTATGTTAGTGGCCACCATCAGTGTGGACAGTATCGCGAACGCCAATGCTATGCAGGTGACTCAAAATCTATCAACCTTATCGCAGAACACCGATTCCTCATTCGACACCAGTGACTCATTCCCATATTCCAGCGCGCAACCCAATGTAGAACATCACTGCTGTGGCTCTGTATGCTTGCTTAAAATGCCACCGTTGATTGTGTCAGAGTCTTTTGATACCCAAATTGGTTCATTGGCTTTAATCGAGAAAGAGCCTTCACACAAGGCGATCGTGTCGCCACAAGCCCCTTACCGCCCTCCTATTTCATAATTGTTTGTCCCTGTTTGGCACCGCTTGCCAACGTATTACTAATACAGCTCTATCGCTGTAAACGATGACATCCAAATTTAGGAAATAAACACATGAAAAAGCTATTTAGCCTATTCGCAGCTCTGATCATGAGCGCTTCAATTAATGCCGCTCAGTTTGAAGAAGGTACTCACTACAAGATCCTCGACGTAGCGAAAGCAGATAAACCAGTCGTTACCGAATTCTTCTCGTTTTACTGCCCTCATTGCTACAAGTTTGAAGGCGTCATCGAGTATCTAAAGAAAGACCTACCGAAATCAGCAAGCTTTCAAAAAGTGCACGTAGCGTTTATGGGCAACGACATGGCTGTGCCTATGGCAAAAGCTTACGCGACCATGATTGCACTCGACGCTGAAGACAATATGGTTCCAGCAATGTTCGCCAAAATTCACGAGAAGCAACAGACCCCAAGAAACGAAGCGGAACTGCGCCAGATCTTCATTGATAACGGTGTCGATGCGAAGAAATTTGATGCGGCCTACAACGGTTTCGCAGTTAACTCAATGCAGAAGCGTTTTGATAAGCAGTTTGATGCGAGCACATTAACTGGCGTTCCGGGCGTATTAGTTAACAACAAATACATCGTAAAACCGGATCAAATCAAGAGCTACGAAGAGTACAACCAGCTGGTCAATTACCTTCTAACGCTTTAATCAAAAGCAATAATCTTTAAAACCTCAAAAGCCAGCGACCTGTTCGCTGGCTTTCTTGTCTATACGAGAGAAGTGAACGCGCGATGGCACGCTCGAAGATCATTCAGATCGCCCTTGAATACACGTCAAAATCACTGTTCACTGGCATCCGCCGTTATTTCTCATATACTGCACCCTATTACGTCATCCACTACTCTGTAGTACTCAAAATATTAGTACTCGAACATTGGGCACCTTTATGATTATTCTGACCACTAACTTTGGCGACATCGAAATTGAACTTAACCTTGAGAAAGCGCCAGTAAGTTCAAAAAACTTCCTTAAATACTGCCAAGAAGGCTTCTATGAAGGCACCACGTTTCACCGTGTGATTGAAGGCTTTATGATTCAAGGTGGTGGACACACTATCGACATGACAGAGAAGCCAACACACGCACCTATCGTCAATGAAGCAAATCGTGGACTAAAGAACGTGATTGGCTCAGTGGCAATGGCTCGTACAGACGCACCACACTCAGCAACAGCTCAATTCTTTATCAACCTTGACGACAATGACTTCCTTGACCATACAGCAACGAACAACGCAGGTTGGGGTTACGCAGTGTTTGGCAAAGTATCGGCAGGCATGGACGTGGTCAACAAGATTGCGCTTGCACCAACCACTACTCGCTGGGGACATGAAGATGTGCCTTGCGAAGATATCGTGATCTCGAAAGTCACTATTAACGACTAAGCCACAATCGGGCACCAAAAACCAACCTCAAATGGTGAGAACCCTTCTCACCATTTTTAATATCCATGTTATCAATTGCACTTATTTTTGTACGGTATATTTCCAATACCTACCGTTCCTCTGCTATTAATCAGTATTCGTGACGTGTTATTATCGCCGCTCGCCGACTATGAAAGTTGAACGCGATTCTCTCTACATTGGACGTAACACCCTACATGACTCGACACTCTTTTTTGACAACAGCCTTTCTTTCGACTGTTGCCAGTTTCTCCAGTTCAGCTTTTGAAGTTGATACGCGAGAGTCACAAGAACCTGAACTGGATGACCAATTTCGTGTCATTGCTATCCCCTTCTACGATCCAAGTGTCGATACTGGGATTTCGGTTGTTCCTATCTACAACTTTTACGCAGATGGTGAAACCAAGAACGCATCAACCTTATCGGCAACCCTGACTTATACCCAAAACGACAGCTACTACATAAAAGGTAATGCAGACCTTTTATTAAACGGTGATTCCTTACGGTTCACTGGTGAAATGGGCTTCTCTAGCACCTACATCACACTGGTTGATCTTGTCGATACCAACCATCAAGAATACGCTTTCGATGGTGATTTTTATTTTAAGATCTACGACAACATCTATCTGGGCACAGGGTTAAATTACTCTACCGCTCGTTATCTAGGGGATACGCCTCGCGATGATCTTTTACTTAAGCTCACAGGGTTTAATGAAGAATATGAAGCGGACATGGGAGCAAAACTTTCATTCTTATGGGATGAAAGGGAGCATTACTACTATCCGTACCACGGCTTCTTGTTTGAGCTGACTTATGAAGATCATGGCGCTTGGTTAGGTAATGATGAAGATGCGACTTACTCTTCGCTGTTTTCTGACTACCGTTTTTTCTACAGCTTGACGCACAACGACAATCACATCATCGCAAGCCGATGGGTCACGCGTTACCTACTTGATGCCGAGAATGCCCCTAGCAGTGCCTACAGTACCTATGGTCGACAAGGACGAAACGTTCAACGTGGTTTCGTAGCGGGTGATCACATCGCTTCACACATGACCAACCTTGAGATGGAATACCGCTACTCGATTTCTGACTCATCAATTAATTTTTTAAACAACGTCGCCGTGGTCGGTTTAACGGGTGTCGGTAAAGTGTTTGGCGAAAGGCTCAACCCGAAAGACCCTTATCATAGCTTTGATGATGGCGACCTTCTGACCATGGTTGGCATCGGATTGCGCTATCGATTAATGCGCCAAGAACGTATCAATGTGCGTATGGACTTCACCTACAACAACGAAGATGAAGTGCTGGCGTATTTTAGTTTGGGTGAGAACATATAGTTTAACCGGACTTAAGCCTAGCTCTTGTTTATTTACGTATTTACAGCCTCAAGCCTGTCGCGATTCGATTCGCACAGGCTTTGTTGTTTTTAAGCCTCTCAAAATGACTTACCAACGCGAACGATAAGTACGATGACACGCTCGGCATGTGTTATTGGCCGCATCTAAACCACGCTCAGCTTTGCTAAGGTCCTGCTTAATACTCGCTTGTTGTAACTCCGTAAAACCTTGGTTCATCTGTAGCATCAGCTGATTGAATTTCTCCGGCTTACTCCACACCGTTTCTTTTGCTTTACCGCCCGTGTCACTCTCAGCAAAACTATTATTCAGTACAATTCCGTGCTCAACCAAATTCCCACTTAACTCCTCAACCTTCTTCCAATCTGTATTTCGGTTCCCTAATTCTGAAAACACTTGTTTATTGAGCTTTTCAATTGAGCTAAAGGCCTGCTGGCGATTGTTCACAGCTTCCGTTGCGGCAATAGCCATTACCGGCACAGTGATAAGTAAAGCGATAGTCAGTTTTTTCATAGTGTCATTCCTGTTTATTGGTTGGTTGATTTGTTGAGTGTTCAATCGTAATCGATGAGATGCATTTAATTTACACAACAATAGTTGCGCACGCAACTATTGTTGTGTAAATTAATATTACTTTGTAAAACGACACGCAGGAAATTGAACGATGAAAATCTGGGATCTACCGACTCGACTCTATCACTGGCTGCAAGCAGCTCTGTTTATTGGCCTTGCTGTATCTGGTTTTAGTGGCAATGGCCCACACATTTATTTAGGGCTCGCGCTGTTTAGTTTGATTCTGTGGCGCTTGGTCTGGGGAATGATTGGTAGTGATACCAGTCGTTTTTCTCAATTCATTAGCTCCCCGAAGTCAGCTTGGCATTACTTGCGCGGCAAAACTCAACCCAAGCCGGGACACAATCCGTTAGGTGCGTGGATGGTGATAGGAATGATCACGACTCTGTTTGTCCAATGTATAACAGGGCTTGTGATTGCTGGTTTCTTTGACAACTTGCCCTACTCTGATGTGATCATCACCGACACTGTATTTGATATCTTGGGTACGGCTCATGCTATCGCGGCACGTATGTTGGTCGCATTTGTCGTTTTGCATTTGCTGGCGATCCTTGTGTACAAACTACGCTCAAAGCCCTTGGTTTTAGCTATGTTCACAGGCAAACAAAATCAACCATCGCTAACAGATCATTTCGAAAATGGCAGTCAATTAGCTTTTTCATCAAATAGAAAAGCGTTGTTGGTGCTAATTGCATCGGTATTAGTTACGATGACAATAGTTGTAATGTCATCGTAAGAATTAGGTACTAACGGATGTCTCAAGAATTTGATAGACAAAATAGCTTTGGGTGGATGATCAATGTGGTCGCCAACAAAGCGAGCAAAGATTTTGATGTAGAACTCAAACAACACGGTTTGAGCCTTGCCCTTTGGCCAACCTTGATGTGCTTATGGGAAGAAGAAGGCATTACGCAGCGCGATATCGCAGCGAAGTCCAAAGTCGAGAATTCGACAACGACACGAACATTAGACAAGTTAGAAAAGCTTGAACTGGTTGAACGCAGAGCCGATCCAAACAGTCGTCGCTCTTTCAGAATCTACTTAACGGAAAAAGGGAAAGCACTCGAAGAACAACTCGTTCCAATCCCTATTCGTTTAAACAAAGAATTGATGAATGAGTTGGACGCTGAAGAACAGCAGCAGATGATCAAGCTACTTCAAAAGATGGTCGCAGCGATCTGATCTTACTGTGACCGGATCTTATTGTTAGTGCATGCTTAATGAGTTCTAAACATGCACTAACAACCAATACTCGTCCTTGCGCCGAGTGTTTTATTTTCGTCTCGACCATTTGATATAACAAAATAGCGAACCAATAATCACCGCTCCGCCTAGCAGCTTTTGCATCTCAACCGTTTCACCCAACACGCTGACACTCAATAACAACGTCCATACTGGCTCAAGAATCATGATCAATGCCGCCACTTCCATGTTCACAGAATGCTGGCCCACAGTTTGTAGCAAGTAACGTATCGACGTCGCGATAACCGCTGACACAATAAACCAGAAGACTAAGGTCTTGGTTATTTCAAAATCGGGTTGAGTTGTCATCGACGCAAATGCCAGTCCACTGATTCCTACAACAAAAAGCTGTACACAAATCGAAGCAATAGGCTTGATATTACTCATCACACGCTTGTTCATAACAAAGTGAACAGAAAGCATCATTGATGCCAATAAGAAATAAATCTGACTCGGTTCTACATGCCAACCATTAGTCAGAGTAAGCAGTAACATACCGATAATCGCGATAGGAAAAGACATCCAAAATGCACGATTCGGTTTCACTCGGAAGATAATCCAAGAAACAAACGGCGCAATGATCATGGCGAGGCTCATGATGAATGCCCCTTCAGACAAGGTCTCGGTAACCGACACTGCATACACCCAGATTTGCAGTGAGGCAGACAGTAGCAAACCCACGCCGCAAAGAGACAAGATCTGCTTAAACGAAAGCTTACGAATATGATGAATACAAAACGGCAGAAGAATAAGACTCGCCACTAAAAAACGCACACCAATGAACACTGGTCCCGGCATTTCCAATACCACCAGCTTAGATGCAATCCATCCAACCCCAGCTAGCAGGGTGGCAAATAGAAGGTAAAGCTCTCCGCGCATCGCTTTCACGTTCATCATTTAACTTGGTCCAATAACAAAAAAAGCAACCCGACTCTGCAAGGTTGCTTTTTATAAACATTCAACAGGATCAAGATACTATCTCAATACTCTGCTTCAGGCAGCTGTTTTTAGCCTGCGTATTCTGGGTAATCCGTTAAACCTTTTTCAGCACCACCGAACAATGTGTTTGGATCGTGGGCTGCAAGTGGGTAACCATTTTGAATACGAGCAGGTAAATCTGGGTTAGCAACGAATGGGCGACCAAAGCCAACCATGTCAGTTACGCCTTCAGCAACGGCTTTTTCGCCACGCTCGCTATCGTATTTACCCGCATAAATAAGGACACCATCGTAAGCTTCACGAACTGCCGCTTTAAATGCTTTTGGCGTTTCAGGTGCATCGTCCCAATCGACTTCTGCAATGTGCAGGTAAACAATTTTATATAGGTTAAGTAGTGCTGCCGCAGCTGTGTAAGTTTCAACAGGCGTTGCGTCAACCGTGCCATTTAACGAAGTAAACGGAGCAAGACGAACACCAACACGGTCAGCACCAATCGCTTCAACCATAGCTTCAACTACTTCACCCAAGAAACGCAGGCGGTTTTCAGTTGAACCACCGTATTCATCGGTACGGTTGTTTGCTTCAGAATCGATGAATTGGTTGATTAAGTAACCATTCGCGGCGTGAAGTTCGATGCCATCAAAGCCTGCTTCAATCGCGTTTAAAGCCGCTTGGCGATACTGTTCAACTACTTCTTTGATGTCTTCTTTGGTCATCTCACGAGGTTCAACCACATCAACAAAGCCCGGCTCATCAGTGCCGTTATCAATGAATACTTTTACATTCTCTGCTTTAAGTGCAGAAGACGAAATTGGTTGTTCACCACCAATGTTGTCTGGGTGTGTTACACGGCCTACATGCCAAAGTTGAGCGAAGATAACGCCCTCTTTCTCATGCACTGCATCCGTTACTTTTTTCCAACCCGCGATCTGCTCATCAGAATAGATACCCGGAGTCCAAGCATAACCTTGACCCATAGGTGAAATTTGTGTGCCTTCAGCAATGATCAAACCTGCCGAAGCGCGCTGAGCGTAGTAAGCCGCCATCATGTCGTTTGCTGAATTACCAGGTTGCGTCGCACGTGAGCGCGTCATCGGAGGCATAACAATACGGTTTTTAAGCTCAATGTTACCAAGTTGAATTGGTTGAAATAGTGCGTTTGTCATAATGATTTCCTCGATTAACCTAGTTGAATCAGTTCGATTTGGTAGCCGTCTGGGTCAGTGATAAATGCGATGTGCGTTGAGCCACCTTTTACTGGCCCCGCTTCACGAGTCACATTGCCACCTAGCGATTTGATCTTGTCGCATGCTGCGTAAATATCTTCTACACCCAATGCCAGATGACCAAACGCGCTGCCCATCTCATACTCATTAGTATCCCAGTTGTACGTTAGCTCGATAGTCGTGCCGCCTTGTTCGTAACCAACAAAAACCAATGTGTAGCGGTAGTCTTTGTTTTCATGGCGTTCAAGTTCCTTCATTCCCAATACCTTGGTGTAGAACTCGATAGACTTGTCTAAATCAGTAACTCGGATCATTGTGTGTAGGAATTTCATATTTCACCCTTATTAGCACCACAAGCATGGCGCCGTTATTATTTTGAGTGGAGGTTATCCACTAATCTCTGGGTGAAATAATACGATTCAGCGAAGAATTAAGGAAATTATCAAAAATTCTCAATGTGATAATTTTTCGTTATGAACGTTATGACTAGCACGAACTCAATGACACAAAAAAGGGAAGCCAATGCTTCCCTTCGAGTTAGACCCTCAATTAAAACCGCAAACGCCTATCTTTAAGCGCCTTCGACATTGCATCTGACGTACTGATGACTTGTTCTCTGAACCATTTATGAGCGGGGTCGCTGTTCTGCTTCTTCAACCAAATCAGGTAATGAGACATCGGCTGATACTCAAAGGGTGGCTTGAACAGCTGTAAACTTAACTTTTCTTGGAACTGCACGGCCATTGATAAAGGCACCACTGTAATGTAATCAGATTGGCTACACAGCAAGATATTACTGAACAGTGAACGTCCATGAAACACGATTTTACGTTGGGACAGATCCAAAGAAGTGTAGTGATTCAAACTGCGAACTTTGCGTCGTGTTCTGTCTAATACGGCATGCTTTTCACTCAGGAACTGAGCTTCGCTGATTTCACCTTGGATTCGCGGGTGATCAGCTCGACACACGATCACAAACTCGCCCTCATAAAGTGTTTCACTGACAATACTTGGGTGTTCAGGCACCACAATATCGATCATCGCATCGAATTCTTGAGTCAAAAGATCTTCGTAAATGCGCTCATCATTGTCTGGTTGATCAAAGACTTCTAATGACAAGTTTTGATTAGGAAGCGCCGCAAAACTATTGAGCAGCACCCACTGTAAGTGCTCAGGCGCAGAAATCACAAACTTACGTTCAGAGGATTGCTCATCAAAACTGGTCATCGACTGAAACACGCCATTGAGTTCATTGATCGGCGCTTTAATTTGTTCATACAAGCTTTGCGCATAAGACGTAGGCGCAACCCCTCTTCCTTTGCGAACAAAAAGCTCTTGGCCAATCTCTTTTTTTAGGCGGGCTAATGCGGTACTGATGGTCGATTGGTTGGTACTGAGTTGATCCGCAGCTTTACTTAAACTGCCCTGCTCCATCACCGCAGAAAACACGGCAAGTAGATTGAAGTTGGGGATGTCGTTGCTCATATATCATTACTCGTTAGGCGACCATGAGCACCATGCTATCGTAAAAACGATAGAATGAAATGTTAATTCGCTATTTTTCGACCCAATTTGTGAGACTACTATCAGCGCCTTAAAAACAGCTCCCAAAATAGGTTCTATTCCATGAAAAAACACGCACTTGCCATTGTAGTGTCAACGCTTTCAACTCATGCAATGGCGGCTGGCCCATTGCTTCCTGAATTAGGTTCATTGAACGCAAGTACTGCAGGAGCTGGTACCGCAGCTCTAGCAGAGAGTGCTTTAACAGCTTGGACTAACCCGGCCGGCATGTCTCAACTCAAAGAAACCAACGTTACTGTAAATGCTTCCATTTTAGACACGACATTTGATTACGCTGATCAAGGATCAACAGGCCCCGCATTTTCAAATGGGGAGAACGCAGATGGCGGGACAACAACCCCAGCAGGCAGTTTCTACTTTGTCACACCAATCAACGATCAATTCCACGCAGGCCTTTCAGTTGCATCACAGGGTGGTTCCGGCGTTGATTATGGTGACAATTTCCACGGTGGTAATCTATTAGAAAACGTGGAGTTTATTACCGTACAAATTGCACCAGCCATATCGTACAAAGTAACTGACAAGTTTGCTGTTGGTGCTGCAATCAATCTGGAATACTTCTCAGCAAATGGTGAACTCGATGTCTTTCCTGGAGTTCTTCCAACGATTGGAGAGGGAAAGCTTGAGGCCAATGCCGACGATTTTAACGTAGGTTATACACTCAGTGCCTTTTACAAATTCAACGAAGCACATCGTATCGGTTTGATTTATCGCTCTGAGATCGCTCACTACGGTGAAGGTGATGTCAAAACAACGCAGCCAGGATTCAAAGGCAATATCGTCAACATGGATGTTGGACTAGATTTCATCATGCCACAACACGTTCAAGCAAGTGGTGTTCATGCCGTTAATCCGCAATGGGACATGCTTTGGAGTGTGACTTGGTATGACTTATCAACTTGGACAGACCTAACGCTCGACCTGAACAATGCACCAATTGAAATCGTTCAACGCGATTTTGATGATGTATGGAATTTCGCGATCGGTACACACTACCAAATTAATGAACAATGGCGATTAGAAACCGGAGTGAGTTACGAAACCTCACCGCAAGATGATCCGACAAAGGTATACATGGATCTCCCGATAAGCGACATATGGCGCTATGGAGTCGGTGCGACTTATAGAGTAAATGATAACTGGCAAGTACGTGGTTACTACGACTACATCGACCTAGGTACGCCAAACATTGATTACACTCTCGGCCTTGCACCTTCGCTAGGTAACCTTAACGGTCAATACAAGAGTTATGCACACTACTTTGGCCTACAAGCGAACTATCGCTTCAAGTAACGTTCAGTCCTGATCAACACTCACTCAGATAAGAATTAAACTTAGTCATTTGGTTAACTCTATACTAAATACCTGAAACTTTTATCTAAATATAAAGCTTAGTGCCCTGCTCGCTAAGCTTTTTTATTTGGACTAAGCATTTCATTTAATTCTCTTTTTGCTCTCCATCGATAAGTCATTTGTCACCGTTTTGATTTGTATTGATTATCAACCTAATACAACGCACAAACAAGGGCTTATTGTCTCATTTTTCATGACACTGTTTCACAGTCGATTTCAGCTACTCAGCAAAGCTCTTTGTCTTTTTCACAACGCAGGCTGAAAATTGTGCATTTCACAAAACACGGTTCTTTCAACTAAACCTCTTAATTATCGAGCATTATAAGCTTCAGCCCTTATTCAGCCTAATGTTGGAAATTGGAGGAACGCTTTATCTACACGCTATTTATCTAAAGCCCGACAAACATATCAGTTCAAAAAAATAGCCCCTTATTTTTATAAAACTCGCTACTAATGAATAAAAAGCATCAGCTATCGTATTTGCGATGATTACAAAACGAATTATTACGTAGATTCATATTATTCACATCTTCTATATTTCTCGCCAACGAATAAACACTTCATGACCGTGAAGATGAAGTGAGTCCCCAACAAGTTATGACTAAGAGTATAGATATGCTTAAAATTAAAAAGAGCTTCCTTTCTGTTGCCATTACTGCAGCAGCATTACTTTCAACAACAGCAAGTGCGCAAGAACAATTATCAGTACAAGAAGCGGCAAAAAAATCAGCCAACCCTGTGTCAGATGTATGGATGCTAATTACTCAAAATGATTATACCTTTCTAGAAAAAGAAGATGGTCACCATGAGATGCAAAACCGCTTCAGCTTTCAACCAGTAATGCCTGTACCTATCATGGATGGTGAATGGAACTTGGTGAACCGTTTGGTTGCCAACCACTACAGTTCACCAGGCGATCGTGAAGACGGTGATTTCTTTGAAGGACGTACAAACGGTATGGGAGACACTGTCTTTCTATCATTGGCAGCGCCTAACCGTGATGATGGGTGGATTTGGGGTGTTGGTCCAACGGTGATCATGCCAACAGGTACTGATGGTTTAACGCAAGATAAGTGGCAAGTAGGTCCTGCAGCAATGGTCGCTCGCCTTGGTAAAGAAACAGGTAACCCAGCCAGTATTGAAAGCTGGAACGTTGGTTTCTTAGCTCAGCAATGGTGGGATGTAGGCGGGAGCGACAGCGTTACTGAATCAACCAATCAAGCGGACATCCAGTACTTCTTAAACTATCGTGTCAGCAACACCGCGTTAATTGGTATGACACCTAATATTCAAATTGATTGGACAAAAGATGGTTCCGACCAATTTACTGTACCTGTCGGATTAGGCTATATCGATATGTTTAAGGTTGGGCCAATGCCAGTTCGTTGGGGTGTAGAACTTCAATATTACGTAATGAAACCAGACGCAAATGTTAATACAACCAATCCCGCTGAGTATGTGCCATATGCACCAGATTGGAACCTGAAATTCTTTATTGCGCCTGTTACATTAAACCCGTTCAAATAATCGATTAAAATCCCCCTACAGGCTGGTCTAATTTATTTAATATTTTAGGCCAGCCTTTTTAGCACTTTTCATCGACTTCTATGATCCAAACCAAGTTAATGAACAATGTTTTCTATCTGTATATGAGCCTTTTCAAATAAATCACCCTACCGATTTAGAGTTATAACTACTAATCGTAATTACGATATTATCAAATCGTAATTCTGGGTAGATACTGGTCAAAACTCTTCCTATTATCCTGCTAACAAATCAATCATCAGCCCAAATAGAAAACTGACAAATGTTTTACTTTGGTATGTCAATTGTCATGGAAGAGCCCCTCGATTGCCGAGGTATTACACGTAATAAAACAGTCGCTAGAAAGCCGCACGAATATTAATTCGAACGCTTCATCGCCATTTCATTTACGTCTGCTGACAAATAATAAAGATTGATTTGTAGAGAAGCATATTCGCTTCTTGATACCGAGAATCGGTTGTCTGGACTGTGCAATATCACTTTAAATATCATCTGTTACTTTTGTTTATTATGAGCACTAATCTACCCACATAATAGACATCTACTTTTTAAGATGTCATTAAAGGTTACTTCTAGGCTGCAAATTCTCTCTTCTTATTGATGTAGGTTGAGATATGAACTTTATAAAAATCATTTTCCAGAAAATCTGGGCCGTTGTGATGGTCTTGATTAAATTCTGCCTGTTTATGGCGGTAATGTTTGCCGGTGCATGGGCTCTTGCACCGTTAGGCACAATCCATTCTAAAGACATCGACATGTCTCAATTCAACAATCATCCCAATGAAATGATGATGAACTTCTTCCAGATGGAGTACTTCTCTGGTTATTTGTTCTCAGTGACCATTGCTGTGGTATTAGCCGGTGTTTACGGCATGTGGCAATTGCATGAACTGGGAGTGCATAAAGCAAAAGAGCACAAAAGCGCTCACGTACAGATCGTGTTTGCACTGTCACTTTGTGGACTGTTCATCAGCAAAACATTCTGGGTTATCGCCTTGGTTATCGCATTGGCGAACTGGAAACATATTGGTCAATCACTGAGTGATGTTATTCGCCGTGGTGTTCAGCCTAAACAAGATGCGACTAATGCAGCGACAGCGGCTGTCCACGTATCACCTGAACAATCGGTAACAGAGCCGTCTCAAACAAATCAGTCTCCAGTAGAACAATCTTCTAAAGAACAGGCTTCAGAAGAAAAGGCTCCAACAAAACCATCCCCTACAGAAAAAGAGGTCGCATAATGAAAGAGATGATGATTCCATACATCCTAATTGTATGGTCACTGTTTGCGACAGGTGCACTGAAGAAGAACTTCAAAAACTACACGTGGGCTGCCATTGGCGGCGTAACAATTCTTGCGGTATTAGCGGTTATCTCTCGCTTATGGGCACCGGTTGATTTAACCAACTCAACCACAGTGAAAGCACCACACGCGGTAATGTCACCTATCTTTGGTCAGCAGATCGACAAAGTGCTTGTTGAGCACAACCAAATGGTTAAAGAAGGCGACGTAATTTACACACTCGTCGACATCGATTCTGCCGCAGACAAAGCAAAGATCGAATCTTCAATTGTTCAGAAAGAAGAAGAGATCAAGCAAATGACTCGCGACTTAGAGCGCGCTGAAACGTCACCTGAAATCTTCAATATGCGTGACGTAGAAAAATACGACTCAGACCTTCGAGTGCTGCACGCTCAACTTGTATCGTTAAAAGCCGATCTACAAAAAGTAAATTGGGCGCAAGAGAAGAAAACCATTAGAGCTGAATTTGATGGTCAAGTATCGATAGTGAATATTGCTGAAGGTTCTGTCATGGGTAACATGCACCTCTACAACACCAGCAAAAAATTCCTTGAGATGCGTATTTCAGACCAAACTTACGGCTATGTTCAAGTAGGAGACTTCGCAGAGTTCTTCGTTGATGCCTACCCAGGGCATGTGTTCAGAGCAAAAGTACACAGCTTTAATGCAGGTACGGGTGAGTCGAGTATTTCTCCACTTCAGGGGCCACAAAGCGTCGGTCAACACGTGGTAAGAAACGGCAACGGTTTAGGCCGTACCATCGTACTTGAGATCATCGAACCAGAAGGTTTCAATATCCCAATTGGTTCAGCTGGCGCAGCTTGGATTTCTGCTGAGAAGCCACATCCGTTCTGGGGCTTTATTGATGTAATCGGTGCGGCAACGGTTCGCCTACAATCTTACAAGTCTTACTTAGGCGCTTGGTAAGTACTTAGGTTTTCGGCAAGTACTTAGGTGTTTGGTAAGTACTCAGGTTCTCGGTAAACACTTATATAACAGCCATTAATTCCAAATTAAATGCCCTGAATGTCAGGGCATTTTTGTATCTGTCACAAGCTCATCTGGCTAATTGATTCAGATCAATTAAAATCGTCAATACAATCATTAACAAAATAAAACATCGTAAAAACGATAGATTGAAATCCTATTAGCGCGTAGATAGCGCCCCCTCTCCTGTCTATTATTTGGCTCAAGAAATCCAATTCCTGTATCCAAATATAAGGTCACTATCATGACTAACACATTCAAAAAAATGGCACTTCCAGTTGCAATCGCAAGTGCACTATTTGTTTCTGGCTTTGCATCAGCAACGCCTGTTGTTGAAGCTACATCAACGGTAGGCCAAGAGCTTCAAACCGCAAATGCAGCTCAATACCAAAACATCGATCTTGATGCGCGCTACAAAAGCGAGGTTCTATTCGAACACGAATCAAACATGTTCTGGGGCAAAGGCGAACGTATCCAAGTGCTTTCAAAAACGGGCGATTCACTGGCTTTCACAGAAGAGTCTGATCACGTACACCCAATCCTAACCAAGCACGGTCGTAAGATGGACCAAGCTATCATCAAAGTTGATGACAATGTTTACCTTGGTTACGGCTTCGGTCTGGACACTCCAGTCATGATCGAAGGTGACGATGGCATCATCATCGTTGATCCAGGCGAATCAGTACAAATGGCCGAATCGGTAAAAAACCAATTCCGCGCCATCACAGACAAACCAGTAAAAGCGATCATCTACTCGCACAACCACATTGACCACATTTCTGGTGTTCGTGCATGGGCAACAGATGAGCAAGTGGCTTCTGGTGAAGTGAAAATCATCGCTCAAGAAGATCTGACTCAAGCTGTCGCTAACTGGTCTTCAAACCTCGGTACACTGTTTGGTCACCGCACTTCTTACACAGGTGCAAAACACGTTGAAGAAGGCGAACACGGCACAGTAAACGATGGCCTTGGCCCTCGCTTCATGCAAGGTGATATCTCGTTCATTGAGCCTAATATGCTCGTTGAAAAAAATGGCACATTAGACATCACAATCTCTGGCGTTCACATGCAGATCGTAAACGTGCCATCTGAAACTAAAGATGAAATCGTGGTTTACCTTCCAGAACAAAAAATCCTGCACGCAGCAGAGGTTCTACAAGGCGAAAACTTCCCGAACCTACACACGATTCGTGGTACGAAATTCCGTGACCCAAGCATGTGGTTCAAGGGCATCGACGTTATGCGTCAATTCGATACAGAAATCATGATCAACTCGCATGGTCGTCCTGTTGAAGGCAAAGAAGCGGTAGCGGATGTACTAACGGCTTACCGTGATGCAATCCAATACACACACGACCAAACGATTCGTCACATGAACAAGGGTCTAACACCTGACGAACTTGTTGAAGTTGTTAAGCTACCTAAACATCTTGCTGACCACCCTTGGTTAGGTGAGCACTACGGTACTGTTGCACACGCTGTTCGCCAAATTTACGTAGGCTACAACGGTTTCTTCGAAGCCGATCCGTGGCAGCTAGAGCCAATGGCTTACGAGCAACGCGCTAAAGCGTTCGTAGAAATCATGGGCGGTCGTGACAACATCATCGACACAGCGAAAGCCGCGATCAAAGCAGAAAACTACACATTTGCAGCAGAGATTCTTTCTTACCCAATCACGGTGAACAAAGACGACATGGAAGCTCGCGCACTGAAAGCACAAGCTTACAAAGCATGGTCTGCAGACCAAGTGAACATCAACTGGCGTAACTGGGCATTAAATGCCGCTGCTGAGCTAGAAGGTACTCGCGATTTCTCTAACATGATCAGCTTTGCTTCTGTAGACGTTCTAACAGCCCTACCAAGTAAGCAGATCTTCGACATGATGACGTCGACTCTAATTGCAGAGAGCACGTTAGATGTAAACATGGCGCTAACGTACAACTTCTCTGATACGAATGAGTCATTCACTATCGAAGTTCGTAACGGTATTGCACAGCTTCATGAAACAGCTGTAGAAGGCGCAGATGTTCAAATCAACACTTCTCGTCAAGTGCTGAACCAAATCCTGATGGCTGGCCCTAATGCTCAGCAAGTGATTGGTAAGAACATGCAGTCTGGTGAATTCAAGTTCTCGAATGGCGATATCAAGGGCTTCGGTCTCTTCATGAGCTACTTCGACAAGCCTCTTTCTCCTGAAGAACTGATGCTTATCGTTCGTTAATTGGATATACACCAATTAAAGGCCTGCTAAGGATGGCGAGCCGATAACTAAGGGACCCATAGTGGTCCCTTTATCGTTTATTTATTGGTACAGTTCGCAGCCTTCACTCAACGATCTAGGTCTATTGTTAGGGTAAGGAAACTGCCCTACTTCGTTTAAGGTTCACACATGCTAAAACGTTTTGTTCTATTGCTTTCACTCAGTTCTTCTCTGGTATTCGCTTGCGGCTTACACCAAGAAACCGGGTTTAGTTTGGTGACTGAACCGGGCTCACTCGAAGTGTTTGGCAACATCATAAATGCTCGACAAGATGACGAGTTCGGAAACCTAGATAAACCGGATCATTTCAAACTGTTTGCGATAAAATCAGCCCTCGCAAAGGCACATCCGAGCAAGATTGAGTTCAACTTATTTGAAGCAATTAAAGGCCACTACAGCCAAATCAGCATTGAAAAAGGCGTGAACGTTTCAGGAAGAGACACTTTGCCGACAGAGAACGATTTATTGCTTATTACAGAGCTCGATGTGTTCGATGCATTGGCGAACGGAACGATCTCTTGGGATCAAGCGACGCTGAATGGATTAGTGGTAATCAATGGCCCTCAAGACAAACGAGAGCAACTTGAAGATTGGTTTAGTGATATTTTCGAGGGGCTGTAGTTCTCAGCTGAACGGCAATATAGATGACAAGATAAACAGACAATCAGATAAAAGGTCGTTGAACCCTCGGATTTAAAAACAGTGAGGGTTCAACGACAAAACTAAATCAAAAAAGCGTAGGCAACGGAATCAGTTCCAGTCCAAGTACGCCGCTGATGCTCATCACCACCAGCAGAGAGACCTTGAAGACTGTCTTTGACCATTGGATGTAGTTAAGACAATCAACCTTACGGAACGTCACTTTGGTCCACATAAAGCAAACGGCTGCCGACACGGCTAGGTATTCATAACCCGCCTCTCCGAGTAAAAATAACCCCAGAGCAACCGCACCAAACGCCACCACATAAGCTTTCATGTGCTGATGTGCTTTATCAACGCCCTCTTTCACCGGTAAAACAGGAATGCCTGCATCGCGGTAATCTTGAATGCGGAACATCGCAATCGCATACGAGTGTGGCATTTGCCATAAGCAGAACATGATGAACAGCAAAACCGCTTCTAAGCTCAAGTAATTCGTCACACCAAGGTAACCAACTAATGGCGGAACTGCGCCAGAGATACTGCCAACTAAGGTGCCGTAAACCGAATTACGCTTGTACCACATTGTGTAGAAAAAGACGTAAAACACATAGCCAAGCAACACCACAACCGCAGACATCGGATTAACAAATTGAAACAGTAACGCTGTGCCTGCCAACAACATAACTAACGCATAGATAAATGCGACGTCTGTGTTGATATTCCCCTGAACCAATTCACGGTTCTGGGTACGTTTCATTTTCTGGTCGATATCTCGATCAAAAATGTTGTTCACCACGCAACCTGATGCAATCACCAGCCCTACACCCGCTAAAGTCGTCAGTAACAACATCGCACTGGCTGGTTCTGTTTTTGCGGCGAGGAAGAACCCCGCCGCAACAGAAATCAGGTTGCCGAAAATGATGCCCGGTTTGGTAATAGACAAATATTTTTTCAGCATACCTTGGCCTACAACTTCATGTTGACGTTCATGTTGTAGATGATCCATACCGAGCCCGCGATAAGAATCAATACAACAATGGCAGTAAACATCAGTGACACCAAGTTCCAACGCCCATCAGAGGATTTCGCTTCCATGTGTAAGAAGTACTTAAAGTGCACAAAGATTTGCACCAGCGCACAACCGAACAAGATCACGTAAGTTTCCGTGCTTGGTAGCGCATGTGACCACACAATGTAGAACGGAATAATGGTCAGAATCAGTGACGCAATAAAGCCTTTCACATAATCCGTTGCACCGCTGTCTAGATGCTGTTCCATTACATCACCCCCATTAAGTACACGATGGTAAATACGCAAATCCAAACGATATCAAGGAAATGCCAGAACAGGCTTAAGCACTGGAAACGCATCGACATATTGTCGTTCAAGCCTTTGGTTGAAAGCTGGTGATACGCCACCGCCATCCAAATCAGACCGAACGTTACGTGCAAACCGTGTGTGCCAACCAAGGTAAAGAACGCAGAAAGGAATGCGCTTTCTTGAGGGCCATAGCCTTCTGCAATCAAGTGATGGAACTCGTACACTTCCATACAGATAAAGGCTAAACCCAATACGAAAGTGACTTTTATCCATCGCTTCAGTCCCGTAACGTCTTTGCGCTTCATCGCAATCATACCAAAGCCAAAGGTGATACTACTGAACAACAGCATCATGGTTTCGACAAACACGAACGGCAGTTCAAAGATGTCTTTACCTGTCGGACCTGCGATAGATCCACTCTCAAGCACGGCATAAGTCGCGAAAAGCGTGGCAAACAGGACACAGTCACTCATCAAGTAAACCCAGAAGCCAAACAACTTATTGCCCGCAGCTTCGTGGTGATGATCATGCGAGTGTGCAAGATCATAAGTGTGTGACGGAGTATTAGCTTGCATACGTCGTCTCCAAGTCATCTTTATTGTCGTTGTTATCACTGTCAGCGCTGTTACCACGACCAGAGTTGTCGCCTTTCACTGACTGTTTCTTTGCTTCTTCAAGCTGTGCACGTCGAGCCGCTTCAATCGCTTTGATCTCTTCAACTTCCACGTAGTAGTCCACATCGTCGTTGTAGCTGTGTTGAATACACGTCACCACGATGCCCACTAAGCTTGCTGCTGCTAACCACCAGATGTACCAGATCATCGCGAAGCCAAATGCCAACGCCCATGCAGAAACATAGATACCTGTCGGTGTATTCTTCGGCATGTGAATACGTTCGTATTCTTCTTCCTGAGTCGGGTCAAACTCACCACTTTGCTTTTGATACCAGAACGAATCGATCTCATCGCCCTTAGGCAATTTTGCAAAGTTGTAGAACGGCGGTGGTGAAGACGTTGCCCATTCAAAGGTACGTCCACCCCATGGGTCACCGGTTAGATCTCGGTTTTGGTCGCGGTCACGAACACTCACGTAAATCTGAACGAACTGACACACCACACCCATCGCAATTACGCCGGTACCTGCAGCCGCAACCGCCAGTAGAGGGAAGAATTCAGGGTTGATGTCTTGGCTCAAACGACGCGTCATGCCCATAAAGCCCAGAGCGTAAAGCGGCAAGAACGCCATCAAGAAACCAATGATCCAGCAGTAGAATGCGCGTTTGCCCCAAAGCTCGTTCAGAGTGAAACCAGTCGCTTTCGGGAACCAGTAACCAATCGCAGCAAAACAACCGAAGACAACACCACCGATGATTACGTTGTGGAAGTGAGCAATCAGGAATACTGAGTTATGCAGAATGAAATCTGCGCCCGGTACTGCCATCAATACACCCGTCATACCACCAACGGTGAAGGTGATTAGGAAGCCCACTGTCCACATCATTGGCGTGGTAAAGCGGATACGACCTTTGTACATGGTGAACAGCCAGTTGAAGATCTTAACCCCGGTTGGGATAGAGATAATCATGGTCGCGATGCCGAAGAAGGCATTCACATTGGCGCCAGAACCCATGGTGAAGAAGTGATGCAGCCAAACCACAAACGCTAAAATAGTGATAGCCACCGTTGCCCATACCAGAGAGGTATAACCAAACAGTTTTTTGCGAGAGAAGGTTGCAGTCACTTCAGAGAACACACCAAAGATAGGCAAGATTAGGATGTACACCTCAGGGTGTCCCCATGCCCAAATCAGGTTCACATACATCATCACGTTGCCACCAAGGTCATTGGTGAAAAAGTGCGTGCCGATGTATCTATCCAAAGTCAGTAACGCGATGGTTACCGTTAGGATTGGGAAGGAGATAATGATCAGGATGTTGGCACACAGAGACGCCCACGTGAATACTGGCATCTTCATCATTGGCATAGATGGAGTACGCATGCGCAAAATAGTCGCGAAGAAGTTCACACCCGTTAACGTGGTACCCACACCGGATATTTGCAGCGCCCATATCCAATAATCGACCCCGACTCCCGGACTTGCCTCAATGCCAGACAAAGGCGGATACGCCAACCAACCCGTACGGCCAAATTCACCTAAGCCCAGTGACATGTTGGTTAGGATGATACCCACTACAAACAGCCAGAAGCTCAGGTTATTGAGGTAAGGGAACGCAACATCACGAGCACCAATTTGTAGCGGTACAATGATGTTCATCAGGCCGATAACCAAAGGCATCGCGACGAAGAAAATCATTATCACGCCGTGAGCCGTGAAGATCTGGTCATAGTGATGTGGCGGTAAATAGCCTGTCTCACCCGCTGCAGAAAGCAATTGCTGACTACGCATCATGACGGCATCGGCAAAGCCACGAACTAACATCACCATCGCGACCGCAATGTACATGAAGCCCAATTTTTTGTGGTCTACAGAAGTAAACCATTCATTCCAAAGGTATTGCCACTTACCGGCTTTTGTTACCGCATACACCACTAAACCACCCACTAAAGCGATCATGGTTAACGTGAACAAAATAATGGGTTCGTGGTAGGGAATTGAGTCTAGAGTTAATCTTCCAAACATGACGATTATCCTTGGGTTTCCGGCAAACAGTTCATTGAACCAGGGTGCTGGGTCACAACATCAGTGAATAAAAATGGTGGGATACTGGAAAACAGAGTCACAGGTTCAGCCACACTCGGCGCAGCCAAAGAACGGAATTGCTCCCAGTCTTCAATACGGTCCGGGCTTGCTTTCACTTTTTCCACCCAGTTTAGAAACGCCACTTGATCAGGCATGGCTGATGCGGTGAATTTCATTTGAGAGAACCCTTTACCACTGTAGTTCGATGCAAAACCTTTGAAGTCACCTTCGTGGTTCGCGATCAAATTCAGCTTGGTCACCATTCCCGGCATCGCGTAGATCTGCGAACCAAGACGCGGGATAAAGAACGCGTTCATGATGTTGTCTGAAGTTAGCTTAAACGTCACCGGTACATCTTTCGGGAACGCAACATAGTTAACCGTCGCAATGTTTTGCTCCGGATAGATGAACAGCCACTTCCAGTCCAGAGAGACCACTTCGATCACCATAGGCTTAACGTCACTCTCCAGAGGCTTGGAAGGCTCTAGTTCGTGTGTTGTTCGCCAAGTGATGGTGGCCAGAATCGCAATAATGATGATTGGAATCGTCCATACCACTATTTCAATCTTGGTTGAGTGCGCCCAGTCAGGTGCATACTCTTCTGTGGTGTTGCTTTCACGGTATCTATAAGCAAAGTAGATGGTCATCAGGATCACGGGGATGACGACAATCAGCATCAGCAACAGAGCAGTAATAATCAGCTCCTTTTCCTGAACGCCAACGCTACCTTTTGGGTCGAGCAATGCGGAGTTACATCCTTCGAGCATCAGGACGGTTCCCACCAAACCAATCCTCGACAGATTTGCTCTCGATAAAATGCGTTTATATCTTGAAGCTTCCATTAACTTTCTCGATGGTTATCCAGCCTCAGAACGAACGCCCGAGTACTGGTTGTCATGGTCATTAGAATATTTATGTGTTGAGCATGTGAAACGACGCATCTCAAAGCGAAACGGAATTAGCCACTATCTTGAACAGTCGACAGTTAAACAGTCGACAGTTGAACAGTTGAACTGCCAAGTTAAAACAACAGTGCTGCGAAGCCGAAACATTGCCGCACGGTTAAAACCACACAAAAAATATGACTTAATTGTTACACTTTGAAATACATTGTTACATTTGGCGCATTATGAGGAGTTGAAATTGAAAGCTCACCAAACAAACTTGGAAACTAACCTTCCAGTTATGAAAGTGAGATGTGGGAAATTGATGCAATTCAGACGCACAACATGAACGTGCCACACGAGTCGAGCCATGTGCGGACAAGGATTAAAGCGAAACAGGAGAGAGAAAAGTAAACACGCAGTAGAAACAACAATGATTGATTACATTAGAAAGAGCGAATTAAGCAAAGTGTGATGACTGTCAAATTTATGAATTCACATAAGATTTTAAAGGTATTTAGAAAAGACATCACTTCAGACAGCAACCCATCAGGAATTCAAATAACACCCTGCTTTTTATGATAATTATGTCAGTTATACGCAGCAGAAAACGAGCAGAAATGGGGATAAAAAGCCGATTTCATGAGTATTTTGATGGGTTTTAAGTGGGTGTTACTCCCCTCAATAGAGAGGAGTAAGGGTCACCAAAGAAGAGATTATGCTGTTGGTTCGACGACGGTTTTGCGCTGATTTTTAGTCATCAAATGATAAACCACAGGCACAAAGTAGAACGAGATAAGGGTGGTTAATACTGTACCGCCGACAATCGCGACCGCAAATGGAGGCCAGAAACCGCCACCAGCAATAATCAACGGCATAAAGCCACCAACGGTTGTAATCGTGGTCGAGCTGATATGGCGAGTACACGACATCACTGCCTCAACGACCGCATCCACATTGCCTGATGAGGCTTGCTTATCGAGTTTCAATTCCGTCAGAATGACGATGGCAGCGTTAATCGCTAAGCCCGCAATCCCGAGCATGGCGATGATCACCGTAAAGCCGAACGGATAACCGAAGATCCATACCGACAACAGCCCTAGCCCACCTGCCAATCCTGCGACCATGAAGATGATGCTACTCATTCGGAACGAGTTGAACGACATCACCACCACCAACACCATCAATACCACCACAACGGCGACATTCGAGATCAGGCTATTGACTGAATTGTCTCGTTCAGCGGATTCGCCACCAAAGCCAATCGTGTAGCCCGATGGCATCTCATAGTCTGCTAGGCGTTTTTGGAATTCATTAAGTACGGTTTGAGGTAAGACACCCGCTTCAATGTAACCCTCGATGGTATTCACACGCTGCCCGTTACGACGAGTAATCGCACCACGACTGGTCGTCAATTCAAGCTCAGCCAGAGTCGACACATTGATGCCCGTTGAGTACACCTCAGAACTGATTGGCAAGCGAATATTACTTAAGTGCGCTAAGTTTTCACGCGCGTCATCCGCAACACGAACACGAATTGGCACCGATTCACTGCCCTCAATTACCGAGCCACTTTCGCGACCTGTCAGCGTGGTTTGCAGCATGCCAGCAAACTGGTTCAATGAAATACCGTTAAGTTTCGCGGTGTCTTCATCGACCTTCAACCACACCTTAGGTGTACCCGGTTGCAGTGTTTCCCTTGTGTGAGTCACATGAGGCACACCCGCCAGAATCAAGCGAACATCTTCACCAATTGCTTTTAACGTATCAAGATTTTCACCATACACACGCAGTTCTACTGGCGCGGTAAATGGAGGCCCTTGGTTAAGCTTTCTCACCAAGATCTGCGCTTGTGGTACTTCTTTATCTAACACCTTTTGAAGTTCAGGAATTAGCGCATTGGCTTGATCAAAATTTTCTGTTTTCACCATCGCTTGCGAGAAGTACGGCGCGTTGTTTTGTCTAGCTTGTAGGTTGTAATAGAACGATGGGAAGTTTGCGCCCACCAGCCAATCGATACGTTCTACTTCAGGATAACGATGAATGATGTGGTCTATTTTTTCAGAAGTATTCTTGGTCGCATAAATGCTCGCTTGCGGCGGCATGTACACCTGAATCTCAAACATGTCTCGGTCTGATGGTGGGAAGAATTGCTCAGTCAGTTGAGACATACTCCAGTAACCAGTAAACGGTACCAATAAAACCAGAGCAATCGTGATGATTGGATGCGTTACACCAAAGCGGACAGAAGACGAGAACCAACGTGTTAAAGCGGGGATTCTTAAGCCTGTCATATACCAGTGATGTTGACCTTTCTTATCCACATCGCTGAGTTGTTTAGGTAGTAACTTGGTCGCTAAACCTGCGATTAAGGTATGCGAAATCACATAAGAACCGATCAACGAGAAAGACACGGTAATCGCAATTCCCCCCACGAACTCACCCGAAGCGCCAGGCATCAGAATGATCGGTGCAAACGCCAATACGGTGGTTAAGGTTGAGCCTAATAACGGAACCCATAAATGCTTCAACGCATTCATAGTCGCTTCAGCGCGCTGTTGCCCTTTCAGGCGATAAGCTTGAATGGTATCAACCATTACCACCGCGTTATCCACCATGATCCCGAGAGCCACAATTAGGCCCGTCACCGACATCTGGTTAATCGGCACACCGGTCATTTTCATGATCGACAGCGTCAGCAATGAAGTTAACGGCAAAGAAATCGCCACCAATATTGCAGCACGAACACCCAAGGTGACAAACAGCACGATCAAAATCAGACCAAAACCGATCATCAGGCTTTTACCCAAATCGTCCAAGCGAGTTTCGGTATAGCCTTGTTGATTGAAAAGCACGTTGACCTGAATATTGCTCGGCAACTCTTGCTCAAATCGACTGATGAGCGCGTTGGCTCGCGACGTCCAGTTATCAACTCGCAGATCAGGGTGCATTCTTGCCGCAACAATCACACCCGGCTCACCATCAATAATGGCAATCTGGTCTTGCGGAGTTTTCTCACCACGTTTCACAGAAGCAATGTCTTCCATGCGGATGATGTGACCATTACTGTCGGTGGCGATTGGCACTTGCTTAATACGTTCAATGGAATCAAGCTCAGACTTAATCTCTAAGCCAAAGCGAGAATAAGCACTGACCAATTCACCGGCAGAGTTTTTCGCATCTGCTCCTTCCAAAGATTCTGCGATATTAGCACTTGAACGACCAAGCGCGGCAGCATCGGCAGTGCGTAAACTGATTTGAATCTCTTCTTGCGGCATCCCGTATTCATCAACGAATTCAGTTCCCGACAAGGTTCGTAATCGCTTAGCGAGTTCTTTGGCATAACGACCCAGCGTTAATCTGTCAGGCTCGCCGGCACCAGACCAAGTTAGCGCCG
Organism: Vibrio sp. 14N.309.X.WAT.E.F5; assembly: GCF_030397615.1. Taxonomy (NCBI): domain Bacteria; kingdom Pseudomonadati; phylum Pseudomonadota; class Gammaproteobacteria; order Vibrionales; family Vibrionaceae; genus Vibrio; species Vibrio sp. 14N.309.X.WAT.E.F5. The sequence goes on from NZ_JAPNXR010000008.1 coordinate 100,578, forward strand.
TAATCGTGGTAAAAGCATAGGTATGATCACTGTCGAGATCGGGAGAGTGAGAACCCGCAGGCAAAATGGATTCGATGTCAGACAGCTTGTCACGAGCTTGAGACCAAACTGGCTCTGGCTCGGTAACCACATCATTGAGTTCCAAAGTAACAATCGACACACCCGGCCTTGACGTCGAGCTGACGAGTTTAACCTCACTTAACTCGCGTAGTTTGTTCTCAATAACCTCGGTGACCAAGGTTTCAACACGCTCAGCACTGGCGCCGGGGAAGCTGGTTGTGATGTTCGCGTAGCGGTTTATGATTACTGGATCTTCTGCACGCGGCAGAGTCATGAACGCAGAAATACCACTCACCATCAGCAGTGCGGTCATTAAAATAAGCAATCGAGTGTTAGAAATAGTCTCTATGATTTTCATACTATTTCCTATTCAGCAGTAACGCTGGCTGGCTTCACGGTTTGGCCGGGAACCAAACGATGTAAACCACTGGATATCACCTGCTCGCCTTCGCTGATTGCACCGCTCACGTAGGCTTGTTGGTTGTTGGCAAACAACACCTGCACGCTTCGACGTTCAACCTTATTATCTTTACCAATAACGAAGATATTCCACACACCACGTAAACCATCGATCAAACCCGTGAGCGGAACCCAGTAACCTTGGTCATCGATTTGCTCATCAAACTTAAGGTACGCAAGTTGCCCTTCTAAAACAGAAGCTTGCTCAGGAAACAGGTAACGTAGGCCAACACTGCGAGATTGAGTATCCACCATCGCCCCCGGATTAAGCAGGCTCACAGCGAAATCGTCTCGCCCGACACGAATACTTGGCGAAGAAAGCGAAGTCACTTTTTGCATTTGATGGGCAGGAATACCAATGAACGCTTCTTTGCCTTCAGAGGCAAGCAGTGTCAGGGTTGGATTACCCACATTCACCACATCACCCAAAGAGACAAAGCGTGTTGCGATGGTGCCTGAATATGGCGCAAGAATTGTCGATTTCACCAGCTTCAATTGATTGCCTTTTACTGAAGCATCAATGCGTAGCAAGTTCGCCTGCAATACACGTTGCTCACTAGTGAGAGAATCAATCTCAGCCTCGGCACTGAAGCCCTTTGCTTTCAGTGAACGTTGACGCTTCAAGTTTGCCGCCACAAGGCTCAGTTGTGCTTTGACTTCTTCAGCCTGTGCTTTCAGTTGGCTAGACTCTGTTTCCAATAACTGAGTATCCAATCGGATCAACGGCTGACCTTCGGTTACTGTGTCACCGACATCCACCAGAATCTCGTTTACTTTACCCGCCAGTTCGAAACCTAAATTGGCTTGCTGACCCGCTTTAACGACACCAACATATTCACGCTGTACCGCATAAGAGGAAGATTGCGCCAAGGCCATCGTTTCTACAGTTAAAATGGTTTGGACGCTCGAAGCCGTTTCATTGGGTGAATCAGCCGACTCTTGGGCTTGTTCCTTTTCGCCACATCCAACAAGAAAAGCCGATAGAGATAACGCCACCGCACTTCCCTTCATCAATTTATACATACTCACTGTTCCTATGCGGTAATCAATCCTATTCTTTTTTTAGACTAACCAAACCAAACTAGACTGTCTAGTTTGATTGTGTTAAAAATAAGTTTCATCGTTAATGATTGATAAAACCATCACAAAAAGCATAATGCTTAGCGCAGAACGAAATACATTGAACTGAGCAACACCAAGTACCAAGCAATGAGAAACAGCACGTGACTAAAATCATCAAGAGTGAACAGAAGAGATCGCAGATCTTAACCGCAGCAAGCCAACTTTTCTCTGATCATGGCTTCAAGATCAATATGGATCAGATAGCGAAAGCAGCGAACGTTTCTAAGCAAACGGTCTACTCCCACTTTAAAAACAAAGACGAACTTTTCGAAACCTGCATGCAAACCAAGTGTGCGGAACGCGAACTCAGCCCCTCAGCATTTGATATGAATGCCACTTTGGAAGAAGAATTGGTGAAGTTTGGTGTGAAGTTTCAAGATTTGTTACTTGATGAACAATCTAGGCAGACCTTTCAAAATGCGGTGAGCCAATCCAACACACATCCAGAAATCGCTTCTATTTATCTAGAAACAGGGCCTCAGAAGACCACTAAGTTACTCGCTGATTATTTGCAGTCGAAAATAGATTCGGGTGACTTAACGCTTTCAACATCAAGTTCACCGATCATTGCTGCACGACAATTGTTGCTGATGTTTCATGGTAAGTCGGCTTATTGGGCATTCTTCGGACACGACAGCGGCGAGTCTGACAATGAAAGACTGAATTACACGCGAGAGTGTGTTGCACTATTCTTAAACGGCAACCAACCTCGCTAGTTTGAGCCCAACTGAATGAGGGTTAGTTAGCAGGAGCAGCTGACTCTAGCAGTAATTCGTAGAACCGTTTTGCAGCTGGGCCTGTCTTTGCCCCTTTTGGCAAAGTGAGATGAAGCGGGACTTGGTATCCACTGCCATTTTCCACATTCAGCACCGTGAGCTTGTCACTTCCTCGGTTTTCAACAATGTGCTTTGGTAGTCGACAATACCCGACTCCCTGCTCTACCGCGCCAAACGCATGATCGAAATTATCGACCGTAATACGCTGACTCGACTTCAACCACCCTACATCCTTTTTGTTCCCTTGCTTTTTACTGCCTTGACTAGCTTGAGCACCTAAGTCTCGCACCACAATTTGTGGTAGCGACGATAACTGATTAAGCGATACAGACGACGCCTTAACTAGCGGGTGCGAGCAAGCAACAACAGGCTCCATCATCGTAAAACCAAAGGCTTCTGCTGAGTAATTAGTAATAGGCAGGTTGATAATAGCCACATCGGCCAGTTCTTGAGTCACCATTTCCGTCGTCTTAGACAATGATGTTTCAATCACTTGTATTGATGTGGTGTGGTTCTCCGCCAAAAATGCAGCCATCGGTTGATAAAGACGTTCAAGGCAGCACAAGTGATCAACCGCAACCACAATTTCAGACTCTACACCTTTCGCCAGTTGTTCACTGATCAACTCCAACTCTCTGGCTTGTTCCAGCATACTGCTTGCACGGCGCAGCAGTGACTTTCCGTCTTCCGACAGCACAGCCCGACGACCTTCGACCTGAACCAAAGAGACACCCAATTGGTCTTCCAACTTTCTCAACGCATAGATCAACGTGGTGTGGCTCTTGTTCAATTGCAGTGCCGCCGCCTGAATACTGCCTGCGCGGTCAATCTCATAAAGGGTTTGCCATTGGTCGAGGGTGGTTTTTAATCTCATCGGTCTAAAATCCTGACAGTTATTAACTATATTATGAACTTTTCTGTCTGTTTTTTACAGGTAATATCTATTCCAACAGGCAATCAAGCCCCCTACGTTTTGCGAAACGACCATGAGTCTCAGCGCAATACCAAGTAACTGTTTGGAGAAATAACCATGAAATTATTACAAGTCGATTTTGAATTTTCAGGCCCATTTGGTGAAGAGATGTCGAACGCGCTCGTTGACCTAGCAAAGTCTATTAACGACGAACCGGGTATGATCTGGAAAATCTGGACAGAAAACGAAGCTGAAAAACTGGGCGGTGGTGTCTATCTTTTTGAAGACCAACTCAGTGCAGAGACGTACCTAGCGATGCATAGCGCTCGCCTTAAACAGATGGGTGTCGACGAAGTACGTGGTGTGATTTTTGACGTGAACCAGCCTTTAACTACCATTAACAAAGGCCCAATCAACGGCTAGTTAATTCGCTGAATGAAAACAAAGCGATTGGAATGAATAAAGAATTAGCGACAGGCACGAGATAGAGAGATAACAAATGAACAATAAAACGTTTTTAAGCCTACACGGCATCATTTACGCAGGATTTGCCTTGGCGTTGTTTTTCCTACCAACGGTCATATGGCCTATGTACGGTGTGGAAATTAATGATAAGTACGCTTATTTTCTCTCTCAGCACACCAGTATCTTCCTTGGTGGTATTGCCGCGATAAGCTGGTTATTACGAGATATTGAGCCCGGAGTCAGTGCCAAAAAGCTCGTACAAGGTTTGGTTGTGACCAATATGCTGGGTGCCATCATCACCTTGTATGCCGCGTTTACAGGCATTTTTGTTGGTTTTGGTTGGAGTGATCCTGCGTTCTTCCTTTCACTATCGGTGCTCAGCGTGTTGCAGGTTCGTCGACAAGGCTAGTTCATACAAAACCAAACCAATAAAAAAGGAACAGATGCACTCATCATCTGTTCCTTTTTCTCAATCAACTGTCGTTAACCTAGCGCGCTCAGCTTATTTGCTGTGCTCAACGTAAATCAATTCATCAGTATTGAAGCCACGCTCTTTAGACATCGCTTTGAACTTCTCCATTACTTCTGGCGCAACCTCTGGTGTTCTTGAAAGTAACCACAAGTAGTCAGTATCTGGGCCCGAAACAAACGCGTATTGGTAGTTCTCTTCATCCAACTCGAACACCACATAAGCTCCGTAGAAGGGGCCAAAGAACGACACTTTTAGATAACCCTGATCGCTACCTTCGACAAAGTACGCCTTACCTTCCGCCTCGTTCCATTCGCCATCTTCAGCCGAATACCCGCGGTTAATTACCTTAACGCCACCATCATCACGCAGGGTGTACTCGGCACTGATGTTGTCTAAGCCACGCTCAAACGAGTGGTCTAAACGAGCCACTTCGTACCATTTTCCTAAGTATCGATCCAATTCAAACTGTTGAACAGGCTTTACTGTTTCAGGCATGCCCACGCAACCACCCAATAGAACCACACTAAGCAGCAATAATATTTTTTTCATCCTAACCTCGGCTTGTTTTTATTAGTAATGCGAGTAAGCCTTGTGAAAACATAAACTTACATCCTTGGTAATACGTTAAATCCATTTTTAAAGTTCACCTAACTGTAATTTATTCAGAATCTTATGTGAATTATTTAGTCTGCGAATGAATTAATGGTGTTTCATTGCTATTCGATATTGAGTCGGAGTCACCTGCTTATACGATTTAAACTGACGATTAAAGTTGGCTTGGTTGTCGTATCCCACTTTCTCCAAAATCAGATTCACTGGCAACGAAGTATTAATTAATAAATCACACGCCACATTGAGCCTAATTTTCTTTAGCCTTTGACTAAAACTCTCGTTGTAGTGTTTTTGAAATAGGCGCCTAACGCTACTCTCACTAATGTAGAGATGCTTGGCTAAATCATTAACCGAGATGTCGTGATTAAAATTGTTCACCAAGAAAGCTTCAACCTTGTCCAACTTATCGCTGACTTCATCTTCATCATCCGAGTTGAAGACAGGGTTAATCAACTGCACTACCTCTTGATCCTCAAGCAAAAGTGCAAACAAAGAGAACAAGGTAAGCAGTTGTTGATGTGGCGACTGGTTCATCACCTTATTCAAAACTTCCGTCGCTTTCTCTGCAGTCGCGGGTGAAAACTGAAGCCCTTTCTTTGATTCTTCGAGCAAAGCACGTAACGGTTCGAGCTCTCGACAGCACGCTATCAATTGCTCTATCCAATCTTTGCGAAACCAAACTACGTGCGTTTCACATATTCGCGAGTCATCAGTGCTCTCGTCCGAATAGATGGCATGAGGTAAATCAGGCCCAACCAAGATCATGTGGTTGTGAAACACATCGCTTTGGTGATGCCCAATAAAGCTATGCCCAGTAAAGTGACGATGAATCGCTATTTCGTACTCTTCATGTCGGTGCCAACCATAGCTTTTACCGTTCTCGACGATTTTTTTATAGCGCCATGATGTGCCGATTCGTTGTGGCACTTTTTCCAAGTAACCTTTCATTGCGATGCTCAGTGACGTTTTAATATTGAAAGTATACGCATCAAACCATTCAGATGAGTACATTGACTGAAAAGTATTGAACATTGCGCTAACGATACTCATCCGGTTGTCACCGCTAAATATACTTCAGGTGAACTTAATCAGGAGAGCAACTATGGACACTTTATTATTAAAAATCCGCGATATGATTCTTGCCACTCGTCAGCAGTGGATAGGCGAGATCACCTACAACCACAACATTAAAGGTGAGAACACTTGGAAACTTTATGGCTATAACTCTTATGAAGAATACAAAAAAGATCTGCGTAACAGCCTAAAACAAGAGTCGTGATTGAAGATTTGTTCAAGCCACAATTTATTGATTAGTCGCGGCTTTTATTTGTCATTCATGTAGAGTTTCACACTGGCCACTCGCTTTCTATACTTACTAAACAGTGGAACATGGAATAAATAACAATGAACAATAAGCTCACTTTGCCACGCACTGCATGGATTGCATTATTCGCTAGCCTAAGCACTGTGCCATCGGCTTTTTCTCAAAGCCTAACCGCAGACCAGATCTTTACCAATGCCGACATATATGGGCATCGCGAGTCAGACTCTATCGTTACCCATAACGGCAAGATCATCTTCATCGGTGACCACGCTCAGGCGCAATCTTTTCAAGGGCAGAATACCGATGTCATCGACTTGAAGAATGCCTTTGTTTTGCCGGGGTTCATTGATAATCACAACCATGTTTTCGAAGCCGCCTCAGAGCTGGGTGGCAATTGCGAACTGGATTCTGAAGCCACATTAGAAGAGCAAATCCCTTACTTAGAAGCGTGTAAGATCAATTCCGAAACCAATGGTCGAGGCTGGCTGATGGGTTATGGCTTTTCTTTGGAATCGACACTCGACAGCGACTCTGAATACACACCACTTGAGATCATCGACAGTATATTCCCTGATCGCCCCGTGGTGCTTATGGAGCAAACCTCTCACTCAATGTGGGTCAACTCGAAAGCCTTAAAAATAGCCAGAATCAGCCAACAATCTCCTGACCCACAAGGTGGCGCTTATTTAAAAGACCAAGACAGCGGCAAGCTCAATGGCATCTTATTAGATAACGCTGGCGACCAAATTATGGAGATGGCGTGGAACAGCCAAAGCGAGCTCTTTGAACAAAGCTACCAAGGGTTAATGTTCGGACTTGAAGAAGCCGCTGCGCACGGCATTACCACCATTGGTGACGGCCGGATGTATTGGAAACGAGGCTGGTATGACGTTTGGCTAGAAGCGGAGCAAAACCAAGATTTGACGGCTCGCGTGTCATTACGCCCTTGGGTTTACCCATCAATGGCGATACCCTCTCAATTAGAAGTCTTCGAGCAGATGTATTCAGATGATAAAAGCCGTCTGTTGCTCGTCGATCAGGTAAAAATGTACAGCGATGGCATCTTCATTAATGGCACAGCAAAAACACTCGCGCCCTATTTAGATACCTATCTGCCACAGTCTCCCAATGGCCTAAACTACATTCCACCTGCACAGATGAAAGAGTGGCTAACCGCGCTCGATAAAATCGGTTTTAGCGCTCACATTCATGCGATTGGTGATGGTGCCGTTCGTGAATCTCTTGATGCGATAGAAAGCGTGCGTAAACAAGGTTCGAAAAAGCCTTATACCCTAACTCACGTAGAGTTAATCAATGATGAAGACGTTCCCCGCTTCATGCAGCTCAATGTCTCGGCGGATTTCCAAGTCGGGTCAGATTACGTAGCCAAACATCAACACCAATGGGCCGAAGCTTTCCTTGGTGCTCGCCGTGCCAAAGCCCTGATGAACCTAGACGCGATACTTAAGACTGATGCCAATATCACCTTGAGCAGTGACTGGAACGTACACGACATCAATCCTTTAGTCGGCATCGCGAATAGCTTAATCATGGGTAAAACAGGCCTCACTGATATCTACACAGCTATCGACGCTTACACGCTCAATGCAGCAAAGAGCCTTGGTATCGAAGACGTAACAGGTTCTATTGAGGTTGGAAAATCAGCGGACTTCGCGATTCTCGACCGAGACATCACCACAGTATCGGCAAGACAAATAGCCAAGACTCAGGTGTTGATGACGGTGTTGCAAGGAGATGTGGTTTTCGAAGACATGGATTAGCAAACCAATGTTCGACACAAAGCCGTTTGCTACTAGTTAGTTTGCTATCCGCTAACTCACTTCCAATTGGCTCGCTAAAAAGTACCAGGAAAATACAAGGTTAAGCTTGCTCAGCGAGCTTGGTATTTCCCTTTATTTTTACAACATAAGTAGTCGCAAAAATCAGCACAGAAAACAGCCCACATAAGTAAATAGGATATTGAGGGTTCAAGGTTGAAGTAAACGCAAGTAATGAAGCAACGCCATAGCCTAGAGTATGAGACATGGCGATATACCCTGCGGCAGCACCCGGTGCGCCACTTTGCTTTTCAGTGGCAAACAACGTGTAAGCAGGAACAAGCAACGCTGCGCCAATCGCGGTCACTACCATCGCCACAGCAAACGTCCACATACTAGGAATCAAGAACATCACAAAACCGACAACCAAAGCAGAAGCGCCACAACGGTACATAAAAAGCGGCGTCAGTTTATCCTTTTTGATAACCAAGAGTTGAGTAGCGAAAGTAAACGCGGCACCGATGGTTAACAGAATGCCAATCGCGTCACTTAATTGATCAGTTGCCCAATGGGTGATCGAATAAATCAATGGAGAGAAACTGTATTGCAACAACGCGACTGCCGCACACAGCAACAATCCACTCGATAAAAAAGGCAATAGTGCCCTACTCGGCAGCCAAGGCGATGGAACCTTGCTACTCGCTTGTTCTGTATTCATTTCTGGTGCTGGCAATAACATCGCTGCGATTAACGCCAAGCATGGTAATAAAACCATGATAATCAGAGGCGCATAAGGTGAAAACTTTAACGCAAGAATGGATATAATCGGGCCAATCAATCGACCAGCACTTAAGCCAATACTCACCGAAGTAATAGCCTGTAAACGGTTTCTCTCACCACACAACAATATCGCCCAATGTTGACTCGCGGGCACCATCCCAGACACCGTACAACCATAAATAATTCGCGCCACCACAAGTCCAATCAAACAAAACACTAGCGCCTTTTCTTGGTCACTGTTCATCGCAAAAAAACACAAAAATGCAAAACTGACGGCCATGCCTACCAATGCCTGAATGACGACTTTTTTCGGGCCATGTTTATCGCTCTGTCTTCCCCAAAAAGGCGCAGACGGCAAAAATAATATGCTTCCTATTGCGATAAGAATCGACCACGTAGGCAAGCTGAATGCAGATTGTTCCACAAGAAAAGGCAGAGAAACGAGTAAGCCGTTTTGCCCAATTCCCATTAGGGCGGCAGCAAGACCAATAGTCATTAAGTGGAATTTTTTATTTTGGATAACAGACATAATATCGAAGGCGCTAGAAAAAGTTGGAATGCTGAATAACGGGAAATATCAAAAATAATGATAAATTGATTGATTTGGAGAATCATTATCATTTGAGTTTCATTGTGTTACATTAGCGGCTAGTAGCCTATAACTCAACTCTATATTGCATTATGTACAAACTTACCAATGCCTCGTTCGAAATCGACGGTAAGACGATTCTTTCCCCTACCAACTTAACGTTTGAACCTAAAAAAATCACCACTTTGTTGGGTCATAATGGATGTGGAAAATCGACGCTGATTAAACTGTTGAGTAGACAAAACACCCCTTCTAAAGGTGACGTTTTCTTCGACCAGCAGTTGCTTTCATCGTATAGCAATCTCGAATTTGCACACCAAGTTGCTTACCTTCCTCAACATCCCCCGATTACCGATGGTGTGACAGTTCGTGAACTGGTTTGCTTTGGTCGTTACCCGTGGAAAGGCGCATTTGGACGTTACAGCCGTGACGACTACGCCATAGTAGACGAAGCGATTGAGAAAGTCGGTTTGAACGCCTTTTCAGATCGATTTGTTGCCACATTGTCTGGTGGTGAAAGACAAAGAGCTTGGGTCGCAATGCTGCTAGCTCAACAAAGCCAATGCATTTTGCTTGATGAGCCAACCTCTGCACTCGATGTCGCACATCAACATGAATTGCTTGCCTTGATCAGGGAGCTCAACCAGACGTTAGGGTTAACCGTTATTATGGTCCTGCATGATGTCAACATGGCTGCTAAATTCAGTGACCATTTGATTGCGCTTCATTCCGGAAAAGTCATCGCTTCAGGCCCACCGAAAGAGTTGATGACGCCTGAGACGCTGATGCAGATCTACGGCATGGAACTGGCGCTCTTTAAACACCCTGAAACAGGGCAACCTATTAGTTACATCCCTTAAATACAAAAGGAATCGGTTGTGAAAACGTTCATAACACTACTGTGCACATTATTCGCTTTTAATGCTCTTGCTATAAAGAGTGCCCATGCTTTAGAAATCACACACGAAATGGGCATCGCCTCTTTCGATACGATGCCGAAAAAAGTAGTGGCACTAGACTGGGCTCTTACAGAAACCGTGTTAAGCCTAGGTGTTGAACTAGAGGGTATTGCAGACGCCAAAGGCTATCAACAATGGGTAGTGAAACCCGAACTGAATTCAAACGTGACCGATGTAGGTTCTCGACGTGAACCGAACCTTGAATTGCTGACCGAACTCAAACCCGATGTCATTTTAATCAGTGAACATATGTCGGCGGCTTACCATCAGCTAAACAAAATCGCTCCGGTATTGGTTTTCAGTATCTACAGTAAAAAGAAGCAGCCATACGAATCTGCAACGTCAATTACTCTGTCTTTAGGTAAGTTGTTCGACCGAGAACAACGCGCTCAACAAGTAATTGCAGAAACAAACACGCGACTCCGTGAAAACGGCGAAAAAGTGCGTGCAGCGGGTAACTCAGAGAAACCGCTGATATTCGCTCGCTTCATTAACGACAAAACATTACGAATCCACAGCCAAGGTTCACTTGCGCAAGCAACCATCAATAAGATGGGGCTGAAAAATGACTGGCAAGAACAAACTAACCTTTGGGGTTTCAGCACGGTAGGAACGGAAAGACTCGCTGAGCACCAAAAAACCAATGTCATGCTATTTGGCCCTCTTCAAGAAGAAGAGCGAAAACAACTGACTCTGTCTCCTCTTTGGCAAGTGATGGAATTTACACGTACAGATTCAGTTTACGAACTTCCTAGTATTTGGACCTTTGGTGGACTTATTGCCGCTCAAAGGTTTAGTGACCACATTACAGAACTGCTTACCCAAAAATAATGGCTACCATCAAGCTCGAAAAAACCGTCACTGAACGAATCAATATCAAAACAGCAACGCTATCGATCGCTGTTGTTTTGCTGATCAGCGTACTTCTGCAAATAACCGCTCCATATTCACAAGGGGTTAGGCTCATCTGGGATACGCTTTTCCATTTTGATCCTTCAAACTATCAACACTTAATTACCCACCTAACGTATTTACCTAGGCTCACCGTTGCACTGATTTGCGGATTCGCGCTTGCGGTTGCTGGGTGTGTGATGCAGTTTGTGTTGCGTAACCCGATAGCCTCACCCACCACACTTGGTGTTGCTGCGGGCGCTGAACTGGGTATGGTATTGGGGATCTTGTTAATTCCTGCCAACCTTACCATTCCCGGTTTCATCCCAGCTTTCATCGGAGGTTGCCTTGCTACAGGCTTGGTCTTTGCCTTAAGTTCTGCACGAGGATTTTCACCGCTGCACATGGTGCTCGCAGGTATGGTTGTCAGCCTATTTTTGGGCTCACTCAATACCATGTTGCTCATGTTGCATGAACAACAACTCACCAGTATTTTTGTGTGGGGTGCAGGTGTACTGAATCAAAACGACTGGTCAAGTGTTCAGGTTCTCATTCCTTTAGTCTCTATCCCTACGCTATTACTACTGATATTTCAGCGACCGTTGTCTGCGCTGCAATTTGGCGACAATGTCGCGACTTCACTTGGCGTAAACATCAAACAAATCAAACTGCTTTGCTTATCACTGGCGATCTTTATTACTGCCGCGGTAGTCAGTGAGGTTGGCTTGATTGGATTTGTTGGAATCGTCGCTCCCGCCATCGCTAGACTGATGGGCGTTAGAGCTCTTGCAAAACAGATTTTGGTCAGTGGTTTGGTTGGTAGCTTGATCTTGCTGATTGTCGATTTAGTGATTCAGCCATTCTCAGGAGTCGGTGGCGAATTACTGCCAACCGGAGCGATGACGGCTCTGCTTGGTGCTCCCTTCCTATTGTGGTTACTGCAACGTACCAAACTGCAATCCGACTTAAAAAACCGTAGTGAACACGTCGAGTGCTACAAGTTAGTCGATACGCGTAAAGTGCTGGTGACCATGTTCCTTCTACTCGTTGTCATTTGTACTGTTGCTCTTACGTTTGGTAAAAACCAGTTCGGTTGGAGTGTCGAATTCCACCAATCACTGTTCGAATTACGTTTACCACGTGTGTTGGTTGCATTATTAGCGGGAGTTGGGCTCGCGTTTGCCGGCACCATTATTCAGCGAATCTCAAATAACCCGATGGCGAGCCCAGAAGTTTTGGGGATCAGCTCAGGCGCCGCGCTTGCACTTGTTCTCGGCACGCTCTTTGGCACGACAGTAGGGCGAGAAGAGCAAATGCTGCTCGGCACGCTAGGCGCAACGTCGGTGACGGCATTGGTTTGGTTTATGGGTAGGAAACACAATTTCGCTCCCACTCAAACCTTGTTAACAGGTATCGCGCTAAGTGCGGGGCTCGACGCTTTGCTACGCATTGCGATGAGTTCTGGGAACGAGAATGCTACGTCCCTGCTCACTTGGCTTTCTGGCTCTACCTACTTAGTCGCCAATCAAGACGTGATGTTACTCGCGATTGGTGTTGCTATCGTTGGCGCTGTGGCACTGTCACTGAATCGTTGGATAGAGCTCATTAACTTGGGTGATGTCACCACAAGTAGCCTCGGTATGAACACAACCTTGGTTCGCTTGGCGTTGCTTCTGTTGGTTGCCGCGCTAACGACGCTTTGTACGATTGTTATTGGCCCACTGAGCTTTATCGGATTATTAGCACCGCACATGGCTCGCTCGCTTCACCAATATCGCGTTATCCCTCAGATGCTCACAGCAGCATTGTTGGGCGCGATTATTATGGTGGCTGCCGATTGGATTGGTCGTACTTTGTGGTTCCCATGGCAATTCCCAGCAGGGTTATTGGCGTCTCTGCTCGGTGGCGGTTACTTCCTCTATCTAATGAGAAAATAGGCACATACGGAGAAGTCACTTTCTCCGCTTGAAATCCCCGTTTGAAGTCAGAGCTTTAAGCAGGGCTCGCTTTTCACTCACCCATTAACACGCTTGCCAACAAACTTATCAGCATTGTCTTTTGGCCACAAAAACACAATACATGGTATTCACCTGCTTTTCTGTTTACCATAGGATCAAGCATAAACACACTTTTTGAGCCTCATGGACATAACTACAATTACAAAGCTCCAACAAGATTTACTGTTTAAAGTGATCACTCGCCTAAAAGCTGAGGATGCTAAAGCGGGCAGCAGCCTGAACGAATCGTCGCTAGCTCAACAATTCGAAGTATCCAGAACACCCATTCGCGCGGTGTTAAAGCACCTATCGACTCAAGGTATAACTAAAGTTGTTCCTTACAAGGGTTCGGTGTTGCAAACCGACGCCGCAGATATCGAAATTGCAGGCCAAGACAGCGATAAACAGTCTCGACAAGATCAATTATATCTCCGTGTTTTGATGGATCTGTTTTTTAGCGAGCTCGGCAGTTCCTTTTCAGAGAAAGAACTGCAAGAACGTTACGATGTGAATCGTGGTGAGATGCAAGCAATCCTTCGCTTATTAGAAAATGACGGTATTTTTCGCCGTAGTCCGGGCTACAAATGGCAACTTGATGGCGTATTGAACACCCTAGAAAGGCACACTGAAAGTTATCGATGTCGACTAATTTTTGAACCCGCAGGTTTACTTGAACCCACATGGGCATTGGATAACACTGTAATGGAAAGCTGCCGCGATAACCATGTACAAGCCATTGCTACGCCAGAATCAGTCACTGCGAGTCAACTCTTTGCACTCAGTGCCGAGTTTCACGAGCAACTTGCGGCGTGTTCGGGAAATCGCTTTTTGCTGGCTACCATGCAGCAACACAATCGCCTCCGTAAAGCGACCGATCTAGTCTCAATGCACATTCAATCCTCGGTCACTAAATCGTGTCAGCGTCGTCTTGCGATCATTGAGTTAGTACTAAAAGGTGATAATCAAACCGCATCCACTCAGTTGGCTGAACTATTAGAGAACGACATTCGCGTGATGAAGCGCACCTACAACGACGTCATGAATGTATCTCAAGCTCAGCAAAAAAGTTTAATTGATAGCATCATGGCAAAAAACAGTTAATCACTGGGGCAGACAACAACCGCTGCCCCGCTCACTACTTCATCATCTCTCTACCCTATCTATCAAACCCTATACCTTATGCCCCATTGCATTCCACCAGCAAGATGACGACCAAAAACCACACTCCATAAGCCCTCTTTTTCACCGTGCAACACCAAGCCATCAACCACTAATTTCAAATCTATAAAATAAAATTGCATTTCAATATTGTGTTTTCGCAACAAAAACACAATAATAATGATTCTTATTTAGAATTGATAAGTATAACGATTACAGTTCGTACTTTGATTAATGTTGAGTTGACCACTGAAACGACAAAACATGCAATCTCGGAAGATATCGAGATGAATGACTTTGAGGTGATAAGCAAAGTAACCAAGGTTGAGCAACTTTCTAATTTAAGACGCTTCATTTTTATTGCCGATAGATAAAAACGAACGCTTATTTGCTTATAACAACAAAGCCATCGCACAAATATGAGTCTTTGTGCCGCCTTTTATTGATCAAGATTGAGAACAAAATGAAAACCGAAAAAGGAAGTTTCAAGCTTTCCACCGTAGCCCTAGCGATTGTCGCAGCGAGCACAGTGTTTACAGCCCAAGCGCAAGAATATACAAGTGAAGAAAAAATGGTGGTCGTCTCTAGCCGCACCCCTAAAGCGATCAGCGATATCCCAGGAACGGTGTGGTATATCGATTCTGACCAAATCGAGCAAGAATATCGTGGTGGTAAATCTCTTGGAGAGATCCTGTCAGCAACCATTCCTTCGCTAGACGTAAGCAGTGGTGCTCGCACCAACTACGGCCAAAACCTTCGCGGCCGTAAGATGCTTGTGATGATTGATGGCGTTTCGCTGCAGTCTTCTCGTCAAATCAGTCGTCACCTAGATTCTATTGACCCATTTAACATTGACCGCATCGAAGTGTTATCGGGCGCGACATCTATCTACGGTGCAGGCGCTTCAGGTGGTGTCATTAATATCATCACTAAGAAAGCACAAAGTGAAGAACTGGAGTTTGAATCCTTTGTGGGTGGTTCATCGGGCTTCAATTCAGGTGAAGATTTCGATTACAAAATCGGTCAATCTATCTCTGGTGGTAATGAAACCGTTCAAGCTCGTTCTTCAGTGGTTTACACCGAGACACAAGGTTTTTTCGACGCCGATGGCGATATTGTTACCCCTGATATTTCGCAAGGTTCACTTCAATTCAACAAGACAGTCGATTTCCTAACGACTGTTGGCGTTAACCTGTCAGAAACCAAGAAACTGAACTTCCTAGCACAATATTACGATAGCCAACAAGACTCGCCTTACGGCCTATACATTGTTGGGCGTGACTTCGTAGACGTCCGCAAAGGGTTTGATTCTGACCGCGAACACGGTACTGAACGCATTATGCTAAGTGCCTCTTATGTGGATGAGCAGTTCTTAGGCCACCAACTGATTGTTGAAGCTTCGTATCGTAAAGAAGACCAAACCTATACACCTTATTTCCAATCTTCTGGTCAACAGATCACCGATGTTATCTCTTTAAAAGCGGCATTGGCCAAGAGTTTCAATAAATTCAACATTGTTTACGGTATCGATGCATATCAAGACCAACTTGATAGTAACCAAGCACTTTACGATCCAACCATTGCTAATAATTCGGGTAACTTGATCAACAAAACTTACGCACAAGTGGGTCGCTATGCTGGCGTTAAAGTCAGCTCAATCGCGAGCTTTATTCAAGCCGACTATGCGCTAACCAATGATTGGACCATAGAAGGTGGTTTCCGCTACCAATACATGTCGAACAAGATTGACGACTTCGTCGGTTACAGCCAGCAAAAGAGCATTGCAGCGGGCAATGGCACATCAGCCGATGCCGTTCCCGGTGGCGAGACCGATTACACCGTTGGTTTATTCAACTTAGGTACGATCTACCATCTGACCAACGAGTCTCAAGTATGGGCTAACTTCTCTCAAGGTTTCGACCTTGCAGATCCGGCGAAATACTACGGACAAGGCGACTACACATTGGTTGGCGACCACTGGCAACTTAATGACAGTATTAACGTGAACGACTCGAAAATGTCTGGTATCAAAACCAACAGCTTCGAACTGGGTTACCGCCTTGATACTGGCGAACTAAACCTGCAAACAGCGGCGTACTATTCGCAGTCTGACAAGTCAGTGAAATACGACAAAAACACACTGCTTATCGAAGAAATCGACGATAAAAAGCGTGTCTATGGTTTAGAAGCGATGGCATCTTACTGGGTGCATGAGAACATTCAGATAGGCGCATCAGGTCACTACGTGATTTCAGAAGTGAAAGGCGATGACGGTTGGAAAGACTTTACCGCGGGCGAAGCCAGCACTTCAAAAGCCAATGCTTGGGCAGGTTGGTATGACACAGACCTTTCTGTCAAAGTACAAAGCCAGACCATGTTTGATTATGAAGACGACGATCAAAATGAGCTAAACGGCTACACCGTGTTTGATTTAGTCGGAACTTACCAACTTCCTGTCGGTAGCTTAGGTTTCGGTATTCAAAACCTACTGAATAAAGACTACACCACCATTTGGGGTCAACGTGCTCAAATCGTCTACTCGTCACATTACGATTCAGCAGCGTATGACTACAAAGGTCGTGGCCGAACTTACAACGTAAACTACCAAGTTAAGTTCTAACCGAGTACTCATCAAAAATATAATTAAAGGGTTGGTATTAATACCAACCCTTTTTCACAATTAGATGTTACTTAGTTTAATTAGCGTATGTGAATAAACGCTAATTCCAACATGCATTCTAAGTCAATTCTAATTTTTAAATTATTAACTATGCAGTCATTTATTAAATTACATGAAAGCTAACAAGACGCTCGCTGTAACCCAAATTAGCGGGGGTATGATTAATTTCCACTGTAATATTACCAGAAAGCTCACCGTCGGCCTTATATACAGGGCAAGATGCTATATCTGACAAGTATGACTCTTCCGTAGGCGCACTAAAGTAATAGATTTTTTGTAGGTTACATTCGCCTACCTTCATTCCCAAAGCTTCAACTTCCGAGCGCTGACGGTAATAATTTGGGCCAATGTCTAGAAGATATTCAGGGCTATGGGTATAGATCTCGCTGGTATAACGCTCAGCAAATTCACTCTCAGCAATGAAGTTTTCATTCTCCATGCTGTAAAGAATGTTCAAATGCCAATAGATTAGCTCAGACTCATCACTCGTTGATTGACCCGGTTTTGAATAGACACATTGGATCTGACTGTGAGGAACATCTAAACCTTGATTAACTTGAATATCATTACGAAGCGTATTGATACCACAGCGATGCAGTGCAAAACCCTCTTGCTTCATCGACTCGTTAACTTGGTTAGTTGATTGGTATTGAACGTAGACACCTTCAGGTGATTCACCTGTGATAACGTTACTATTATCAGCAAAAGCAAATGGACTTAGGCAAGCAGTTACAGACACTAGAGCTATTGTTTTTTTCATTATTATTTTTCCTTTATGATGGCGTCAGGAAAATAACTCAGAAACAAAATGTGCAACACAATGCTTATTGATATTTGTGATCTAGATTAAAGCAATGATTGGTTTTATGAATATTAAAGATCTTAATTGAGTCTGTTTTATATCTAGAACAGACAACACCTCAAAAATAACATGGGTAATAGAAAAAGACTCTTGATTTAATAGTTATTCCTATCCATCGTTAATAACAAATTAATATTTAACCCAAGCTAAAGGCTATTAATCATTCTGTTTAATTACCCACAAGAAAAGTACCAGCATATCTGACCCGTTTTCTAATTATTAATTTAATCTAACGTATTGGAACGATAGTGAGCATTACAAGTTTTACTAATCAGAAGACGGGGTCGGCAGAGTGCATGCTGTGCATTGATTGGCGGTTAATACATAAAACAAAAAAGAGCTGACAAACATGCCAACCCTTCTTATTGGAGAGCTCATTCCGAACTCCCCTATTTTTTACTCTACTGATGTTTAAGCTGTCTTTTCGTTCAAGTTTGAATCTTGTTTGTCATCAAGCGCAAAGTAAACCTTAGATACAATCACTTCAGCAATCAGAATCGTAAATACCACCGCGAAGAACGCAACTACGCCATTCCAAGGGCCAGTAAAGCTCACCTTCTCGCCGAACAATAGGTTAATCGCTTCTAGCATTACGAATTTTGAACCCACCAAGATGATGTAAGTCGTGATTGCTCGGTAGACTTTAGGTGCTGTACCCGGTTTGCTCTTAAAGTGCTCAGCAATTTTATGTTCCAAACCAATAGACAGTTTCAACAGTAATTGCAGTAGAACTGCGGCAATCAGAGAGATAGTAAAAGACTCAATATTTACGAAATCCCAGTACTCATCAAAGAAGTTAAGTACCACTAAGTCCACCAGCACGGCTAACGTGTAACCGACGAATAGACGTTGTGGAGTGTTGAAACCGTAAACTTTGTCTGATTTAGTCATTCTGTCTCTCTCTAATTTGATAAGTCGCCTTGATTTGAAATACATCTTAACGTTCGAATCAGAGCAAAACTTACCATTTGATGACACCACTCAAAATCAGTCACATCATAAATAATGTGCCACGATCGAGTTAAGTGCCGCTGTCGAACAAACAGACAAAGGCGGCACTAAACGGATTACCCCTATTTACGCTATCAGCGAGTTAGTTGAAATCTTGCGTCCAATAAGACATTTTCGATGAGTCTGACTTACTGGTTTTGTATCCAATACCCATCTTTGTGTGTCGACTGTTCATCACGTTTTGGCAGTGACCTTCGTGACCAGCCCAACTATTAAGACCAGCATTATTACCCTTCCCATCGCTTCGCGGACTGGTGTAACCAAAGATAGGAATTACAGCCGAGTTCGATGAGAGAACAAACGCATTCTGGCCAGAACTGTTCACAACAAAGTGACCTTGAGCATCTCTTCGGTGTTGTTCATCTGAGTTCAATTGAGCATTACTCGCCGTGTTACTGTCCCAAGCGATAGGTGCTACCGGTAAATAATTACCACTCGAAAACGATGAACCAAAAGCATCACAATAACGTTGTGTCGACCTCGCACAATTTGTTGAGATGACAGATTGGTACTTAATACTGCTCTGGCTTAGATCGTCTGGAATATTAACAATTCGACACCATCTTTCATCGGCAACGCCTTGGCCTGGCATCCCCCAAATCGCACCATTCAATAATTGATTTGTATCTAGTGATGAGAAATCGATAAGAGTGTCGCTATTAAGCAGGTCGAGATCCAAATCGATCTTCCCAGATGACGCGTTCAACTCAAAGATCGAAGCCCCAACTTCTTTTGCTGCTGCGTTAATTTTGTCGCGCTGTAACAACTCCCAAGAATCACCAAACCGCTCTTTTGACTGCTGTCCATAAGCCTGAGCGATAAAATCATAAGTAGGCAAATTAGACTCTACTCCGCTCCCATCTTTAAAAACGACACTGCCAACGGTTTTAAATTCCAAAGAGCTGTCCAACACCGCATTGTTAAACACATACGATCCCAAGTGCTCACTAGAACAAGAGTTACTTTGCATATCGTATCGATATTCAGAAATTGTACCGTCTACGAGCAGTTGGTAATTCTTCCTTTGTGCGCTTAACCCTGTGGTTTCGTAACAATGCCAATCGTTAACGAAGTTACTGCCATTATCGATAATGATTGTTGGTACAGAGATAGTCACATCAACCTTCTGAGTATCTCCTCCCTTGAATGCAGGCAGCTCATTTTGAACGGCAATAGATGAGAAATTCCTGATTGGATCCGTTTTTTCAACAAAGCCTTCGATAGCAAAAATCATAGTGTTACTGAGCGCCTTAATATCTGGCTGCTGAGACACGACTGTTGACGGAGAGTCGGGGTTACCTGAATTACTTGGATTACTTGGATTACTTGGAGCATTAATGTTGTTTGACGTTGTGCTGTCACCTCCTGATGAACTTTCTCCGCCACAACCAGCAATAATCAATGCGAGAAGCGCCACTGCCGAGATATTTTGTTTTTTCATGATTGAATCCTTAACCATATGCTTTTCTTGGTATCAGGATGTTGCCTCATTGAACAAACTTAAATTTCAGGCCAATGTCAGAGCCCCTAAATACTGACATCGAGTTGACAATTTTCGGGGTATTGTCAACGCTAAGTATGTCTTATTAATCAATGAGCTACTTCAACATCTTGGCTTATGCCGTGCTGTTTCTGAGCCGATTACGGTTCGGTAAATTGGCTCTCAACGCACGGTAACGACGATTTAAGGCAGCGACGATTAGAATCCCCCTTAGCGTTCAAAACAAAGCAGCGTTCAAATCAAAGCCGCACTTAAAACAGAGAAAGACACAAAAAATAAGCCTCGTCATTACGTGTCATCAAATGGCCATTTTTCGCCTCTCGCAAACCCTATGATTCCCTCATCAACAAAATGACTCATACCAAAGAGGTGTCGAATATGAACAAGCTAATTATTAATGCCAACGTGTTTAACGGTGTCGATGACAAACTTATCGAAAACGTCTCCATCCTTATTGAAGATAACTTGGTGACTAAGATTGGTCAGATAGATCCAGCGGTCGCTGATGAAATCATTGATGCGAAAGGCGGCACGGTAATGCCCGGCCTAATTGATGCGCACGTTCATATTACCCTCTCAGCATCATTCAATGTGATTGATACCATGACTCGTGAAGAAGTGGCGATTCGCTCTGCGAAAATTTCAGAAGAGATGTTAATGCGCGGCTTTACTACCATTCGTGATGTGGCGGGTAACACGCTTGGTCTTAAAAAGAGCATCGATAATGGCTACGCAACAGGCCCAAGAATCCTGCCTTCAATGGCCGCAATTTCGCAAACCAGTGGTCACTCAGATTACCGCCAAAACCAAGCGCAAGAACGTTTGGCCAATGGCCACGAAGATTCACCAATGATGAAGCTAGGTGCGATGAGAGTCGCCGATGGTCGCTCAGAAGTATTGAAAGCGGTGCGTGAACAACTGTTTATGGGCGCATCACAAATCAAGATCATGGCCGGTGGCGGTGCATCATCTACCTTCGACCCATTAGACACATTGCAATTTACTTCCGATGAAATGGAAGCTGCTGTTCAAGCCGCTTCAGATTACGGAACCTATGTGGCTGCGCATATCCACACTTCTGATGCGATGCGTCGAGCGGCTGAAGCGGGCGTGATGTCATTTGAGCACGCGACGATTATGGATGACGACATTGCAGAGATAATCAAAGAAAAAGGTATTTGGGTGATTCCTTCTTACTTTACCGCTTCATTGATTGCCGAGCGTAAAATTCCATTGCCGAATGAAGAAACGTATCGCAAGACAGAGCGTGTAGGTAAAGCCATGTTTAAATCGGCGGAGCTTATCAAAAAACACGATATCCAAAACATTGCCTTTGGTACCGACTGTGTCGGTGAAACCAACGTGCATGCCACTCAGTTGAACGAATTCGGAGCGATTGAACAAGTGTTCGATACCATCACAGCGCTGCGTATGGCGACCTCAAACTGTGGACGCCTGTTCGATATGTCGACTTACCAACACCCTTACCAAGAAGGCAAATTAGGTCAGATTGTTGAAGGCGCGTATGCCGACCTATTAATCATCGATGGTAACCCACTCGAAGGTGTGGCGTGTGTAGCCAACACCGAGACTCAAAAGCTGATCATGAAAGACGGCAAGGTGTATAAGAATAACCTGTAATTAATATGGCTGGTGCTGTGATGAATTCATCATGGCACCTTTTTTACGGCACTCTCCTTTCACAAATTCATGTCTGTTCTCTATCCTCTATTTACACCTGCATTCACAGAATTGAATAGCTCCGATACCCTTTTGTTGGAGCCTAATACCCGAATTAAGTCCTAATCTAGTCCGCCCCAAACTAACCTAATCCACAGTTCGGCCATTATCCAATACACCCAAAAAGCAAAACTTTCCCATAAGATCTCCACTTCAGCGAAAAAAATCACGCCCACGCGTCAACACTTAAACCAGTGCCTTTTCCTATCGCATATAAAATCTAATCATATGATTTATATAAATTATCTATCTGTAAACCCTATCTATTCGAGAGACGAGCCTACGACAGAACCGCGATTTTAGTACCTAATTCCTTTCCAATAGACAAATGCACACTTGCACAAATATGCATGTGATCATATTATCCAGCTTCTTTCACTTGCTAGAGATTCCAATTTTGGATACTAAATTATTAATTGCGTTTAACGAGTTCTTTTATGTAGCGAAAGGCTTAGTCCTTATCATCGCCATCGTGTCACTACTAACCGGCATCATGCGTGAATACATCCCCCAAGAAAAACTCCAAGCAACGCTAACTAAACACGACAAATGGGGAACCCTATTGGGCGCGCTGTTTGGCATGTTGACGCCATTTTGTAGTGCGGCGGTCGTGCCTGTCACCATGGCAATGGCATCAATGGGCGCATCACTGGGTACGGTGATGAGCTTCATCATCTCGGCGCCACTGTGTAACTTCATTGTGTTGGCGATGGTGTATGCCGCGTTCGGATTGAAGATCACCGTTGTGTACTTCTTAGTAACCTTTACCGCAGCGGTACTGGGTGGCTACTTGATCTCCAAGTCGCCTTGGAAAAATGAAATCAAACGTGCCGACGAACTGGAAGACAACAAAGGGAAAGGATGCAGCAGCAACGCTTCAACCTGTGGTGGAGCACCCTCTTCTGCATCAAGAATGCGTAATGCCATGGGCGGCGCTTGGTCTCTGTTCAAACGAATCATCCCATACGTATTGTTGGGTGCGGCGATCAGCGGATTCTCTGCGGTTTACCTGCCTGCGGATCTGGTTGAGAAGTATGTCGGTGGCGATAGCTTCCAATCGATAGTGGTGGCTTCATTGATTGGTATTCCACTTTACCTACGTATCGAAATGGCAATACCGCTACTTAACGTATTAATTGCTAAGGGAATGGGCTTAGGCGCAGCACTTGCATTAATTATCGGTGGTACTGGTGCAAGTTTGCCTGAAATCGCGCTAGTATCAGCAGTTCTAAAAAGAAAAGCCGTAATCGCGTTTGTTGGAATCGTTCTAACCACCGCCGTCGTTGGTGGCGCCATCTTCCAATACGTTGTGTAGAGGCTTACACTTTGTAAAAACGACAAAATAGAAACTTCGCGCTGCTCGTATTGAGTGGCGCTATTCGTTGAAAAGGTAACCACCACGTGGATGAAAAATATATTGATGCATTAAAAGCCTTGTCGGAACCCAATCGCTTACGATTATTCTGGCTGTTTCTGCATGTGGACGAATGCATGGCGGTGGCTGAAGCCATGGACATCATTGGTGAGACTCAATACAACGTCTCGCGTAACCTAAAAATGCTCTACAAAGCAGGCCTGCTCAACCACGAAAAGAAAGGTAAATGGGTGTTCTACACATTAAAAGAACAAAACGCCCCTCACTGCAAAGCCTTGGTTGATTCCGTCAGACACTTACCGGAAGACGACTTCAAAGAAGTAGTGAAACGTTGCCTGATTCGTTTATCAATGAGAGTAGATGGCGAATGTGTCGTTGGCCCAGACAGCGAAGTGTGGCACAACAAAATTAAGTAATACCAGATCAATAAGCGATATCGAACAACTGAAGGGGTGGCGTGAAGTATGAACAAATACACTCAACAAGAGCTTGATTCTATTCTTGAACAACACAAGTTATGGCTAGAAAACCAAGGTGGCGAACGAGCACAATTGCGTAATGCCGACCTAAGTAATCTAGCGCTTCAAAACGTCGACCTGCGTTGTGCCAACCTAATTCGCACCAATTTTAGTGGTACGGATTTGTCGGGCAGTAACATGAGTGAAGCGGATATCACCTACGCCAATTTCAGCCACGCGACTCTGAATAACGCGATTTTCCAAGGTGCCGATTTACGCAACGCCGACATGAGCAACACACAAATGCACAACGTCGATTTACTGCGTGCCGACTTGTTTCGCACTGACTTCAGCAATGCTCAAGTTAATGACGAAGCGTTCAAACGAATCGACATCCGCAACACCATTATTGAATTGCGTAACCCTAACCAACAGTGTTTGTCATCTAAGTAACCAAGATAGTCGCAATTACCCTTCCAACATCCCCAACAAACTCATACTCACACTCACACTCACACTCACACTCAAGACAGAATGTGATCAACCAGAATGGATAAGATAACTCTTTGTTTTATTGCTAATATTAAACACAGGGTGTGAATTCAAGGATGAAGCTTGTCGATATGGGGATGAAATTGAGATGAGACGATTATTTACTGCGCCGTTAGCCAGTTCAGTGCTGTTACTTAGCTCTGTGCTATCAGGATGCGGAAACTTTAGAAATCTCTCTCATGAGATGGACGCAATCGACTCAATTACCGACCAATACACCATCACCTTGAGTCAACCAGCCTCAGACTCAGCCGTGGTTATTGAACAAATTAAAGACATCAACAAAAGCGAAGTTGATGGCTACGACGGCATAATAGACAACGACAGTATTCAGTTACAGCTATCAAACGATATCCACTACCTACTTATCTTTGAAGATAGAAACCAAGACTTAACCCTACAAGCTGACGAACCACTCAGTGTGATCAACCTTCACGACCACCAAGACAAATCGACAATCGACGTTTCGCTAACCGTTAATGAAAATACACTGCCAAGCGCCTTTGTTGATCGCTCGTTGTCTTCCCTCTTAAAAATAGAATTAGACCTCGTTGAAATAGGCACCGTTGTGAGTTTGACGGACCAACCTTTTGAAAAAGAGAACGCGAATCTCGGCATGTGGCAGCCGCTGACATTTTTGCTCGAAAATAATGCCGGACTCTATTTTCTTTCTGAATACGACCCAAACAAAACCCCTATCCTATTTGTGCATGGCATCAATGCGACCGCTTTAGATTTCGCTCCTCTCATTGAAAAGATCGATCAGTCCAAATATCAAATCTGGGTATTTAACTACCCTTCGGGCTTATCACTCTCTTTGAATTCAAAAGGCTTGAATAACCTTTTGCATACTATAGTGACTGAATACAAGATTCAAAAAATGCACGTGGTAGCCCATAGTATGGGTGGCTTGATCGTCACAAACAGTATTCGTCAGTGTCGCATTGGCCAGCTATGTGATTTTGTTAGCAGCATCACTACCATCTCTTCCCCATTTGGTGGCGTAGCATCAGCCAAACAAGGAATAGAATATTCCCCCGTCGTAATGCCAGCTTGGGTCGATTTAAATCCAGACGGCAAATTCATCGCCGATTTATTTGCGGATAACAAGCCAACCCACACCCCACACTTCTTGGCGTTTGGTTACAACTCGGGCGAGCTGTTTAACACCAACAGTAACGATGGCGTGATTAGCCTATCAAGCCAGTTGTCGCGCCCAGCTCAATTGAATGCCGAGCAAATTCTTGGTTACGACGAAAACCATTTAAGCATTTTAGATAACGACGACCTGTTTGAAGATCTTTCTAAGTTTTGGTTGAGATCAGAACAGAAGTAATCATCAGAGCATTGCCAAATTCCGAGATTAAAGACGACCCCCATCTTTAATTCACTGTTGCCAATAAAACCGACACTTTCCTCGATCTAATTCGAGGATCCTTAAAGATCTTGCGATCCAAATTCATCTCGTATATCATCCTCAAATAAATTACAGACCGGATAGTCGGTCGGTAACATAATTGAGTGATATCCATGGACAAGAAGCAGCAAGCAATCCAAGCCGCGATTGAATTATTCGCGACACAAGGCTTTGAAAAAACGTCTATCGCACAAGTGTGTGAAACGGCGAAAGTATCGAAGGGTTTAGTTTTTCATCATTTCAAAAATAAAGATGACCTACTAAGACAAGTGTTTGTTCGCATGGCTGAAATCATTAGCGAAGTTGGTGAAAGTGTTGACCAATCTAGTGAAGGTATGTCGGTTAAAGAGAGGTTTATTAACCTTATCGAGCACATCTTCTTGTCGATGTCCGACCCGCAACAAAAACGGTTTTATCAACTTGATTACCAATTGAAATGCCAGCCCTCAACAAGGCTGATATTGAAAGATTTGTTAGACGAACGCTACCAACTGATGGTGCACTCTTTCGAAGTCATTCTGTGTGACGTTCCCAATGCCAACAGCATTGTCGATAGCCACATGTTAATCGCCGATATCGATGGTATCGCACTCAATTACTTGTTCTCGGATGGTGATTACCCGTTAGAACAAATTAAAGAACGCTTCATAGCTAAGTACTTACTGCTGCTGGATTTATAAGTACCTCGCTTAAAGCTCAATAAAACGTTGTTGGCTATCTAAAGCAATTTGATATCTGAAAACGCTAACAACCAATAATTTAAGTTAGGAATTTTTCAAATGAAAACCCCTTATGAAATTCAATACCAAGCTTTCGCCGCTGCAGGCGGGCTTTACGACGAACGCCATGCAAAACTGTACGCAGAATTTGCTGACGATCTTATTGCTGACGGCAGCTTTTCTATCGTGCATGAAGGCGTAGCACACGCATGCTATACCCCAATCACAATAGACGCAGCACCACACCTGAAGTGTTATGTGCTTGCACCTTTAGCTGTATTGCCAGAATACCAAGGCAAAGGCTACGCGACTCGATTGATGGAAGAAGCCGAGAAACAACTCGACGCTGACGTTATCTTCGTGATGGGCGAACCGTTCCACTACGGCAACCGTTACAACACGCCACATAACGTGCTTCCACCAGTAAGAACACTTGCACCTTTAGAGTGCTGGTTCGCTAAAGCACTGACCCCTGGCGCACTAGACGGCGTGGGTGAATCAACATCAAGCGTTACTGGCCCTTACGCAAGCGAGCTAATGTGGGGACACCCAAGCGAGCAAGTTTAAGGTAAATCAGATACGAAAAATGGAACGCTCAGGCGTTCCATTTTTGTTTGGGTGAAGCTAAATGCTTTTTTCGATAAGGGGAGGTAGAAGGAGATTTGGTTAAGGCTAATTAAAAATTGCCCCCTTTCAAGCTAGCACATATTTTCTCCCCTACTAGCTTGACTCCGATTTGGCTTAGATTTTCTAACAAATGAACTTTAGAACTGAGCACAATCATAACTGATACTGTTCGAACTTGTTGTTGGGAGATATGTAATGTGCATGCATAAAAAAGCACCTCTCATTGAGGCGCTTCTTACGTGGAAAATTTCGCCTGCTCTTTCAATTCGATTCTCTGCTCACTGCCTCGGGGAATGATCGAAGAAAAACTTTAGTTGGTAGCATTACCAAAGTGAAGCTCTGCGTATACAAGAGCTCCTTTTGCCACTGCCCCAAATGCATCTGACTGAATCTGAGGAGTGTTAGGGAACCGCGAGGCAATCGCTTTTTGAACCAAAGGTGATAAAGACATCCCGCCAGTTAAAAATATCAACTCTGGTACCTCTTTGTTTTTTACAACTCCATCCAGTTCTTTTCTTAGTTGACCGTGCCAATTCGTAAAAGCCCTTTGAATCTCATTGTTCGATAATGGAATAGCTAAGCCTTTCTCAATGTAGTTAAGAGGCATCGTTACTGATTGTTTCTCGCTCAATGCTTGTTTTGTCATGTCGATGCTGTTCATGATGCGATGTGATAAACGAAAGCGCTGTACGTATAGCGTTCGTGCGAAATAGTGTGGATTTTTCACTCGCTTGGAAAGTGCCTTCAGGTTAGCTGTATTTTGTTTAGAGTAGAATTCCGACATTGTTGGTAAATCGTCGATGGCAAATAATCCTGAGAACGTAGTGTTGGGGATAGGGATTTCGGCATTCGTTTTGGTAGGTTTTCCAAAATATGGCGCAATAATGTGCACGCCAATTTGACGATCAAGTGCCATCCCCCCAAACCTTCCACCTGCGGTAGATAAGATATCTGAACTACGATCTAACACCCCAGATAGTGAGGACCCGAGGTTGGCGTAGGTCAGGTCAGTGGTACCGCCACCAATATCAACAATTAGTGCACGTTTTTGTGTTGAAAGGGTTTGTTCAAAGCTTAAGGCGGCAGCAACTGGCTCGTCGATGAACTCAACTTCATCAAACCCTGCAAGGATAGCCGCTTGCCTCATGATATGAATCGCTTGCTCATTGCCAGTTGGGTTACCACCGTTATGGTAGTTGACAGGTTTAGCTAGCACGACCTTCTTGATATCGTTTTGTAGATAGGAGTCTGCTCTTTGCTTGATGTATCTCATGAACTGAGTAACCACCAAAGTAAACGTATTCCGTTTCTGCTCGGAAAGTCGTACACCGAGAAAATTCTTCGGACTGTTGAATAGAGAGCCGCTCTCAGGATCGGCAAGGTAGCTTCTAAAGGCGTTTTGTCCAAATAGTATTTCACCATTAGAAATTAATTCTTTGATGGTGCGCTCTTTATGAGATTTTGTTGAAAGCGCAAAACGGCGAGCTCGAGCATCCAGTAAGGATTCATTGTTGCCCATGTCATCTAGGCGCTTGTAGCTCGCCTTATTTCGATTGAGTGAATCTCGTAATAACTGATAACTGTTCTGATGCTCTTGGGATAGAACTTCCCCATATTTGGAATTAGCGAGTTTATGCTTCTTTAGGTTAATCTGAATATCATTGATTTCTTGTTGAACGCGTCGTTTATCTTGACTGATATTAAGTATGATGGCCTTTCGGGCGAGCTCTATATCGGCATCGGTAATGTGCTCATGGAGATCTTCTTCATCTTTAATGAACATTGTAGTGCGCATTTGGGGTGAGTCACCCTCAAGCGGAACTAGACAGGTTTTGTTCTGGCGATCAAAGCCGGCGACGACACAATTGCTCGTGCCAAAATCAATTCCAATAAAGTCAGTCAATGCGCTACTCTTATCTTCAAAAGTGAAAGGAGAATAGTATAGATTCGAGCAAAGAAATAAAGTTCAAAATGTGTCAATTTGTAATGATATATCTATTAGTTAAATGGACCTGTTTATAGATAGAAGACATTGGTACCAAAATGTCTTTGGCTTTGTACTATCAATACTGGACACTGAATTAAGCAACTTTGCTGTATTCTTGACAGCAGATGCACCGTGAATGTTCGAATTCCCGAAAATTATTTATGTCCAAATCCAATTCAGCACACTCATAACAAAAAGGGATTGGTATCTCTACCAATCCCTCTCCCAAACTCTCTTTCTACGTACAAGCTCTCAATTGCCTTTTGCACTGCAGGGCCAATCTGACGCTTACGAGAAGTGACGCCTTCCAAAGTCAGCATGTCGCTTGTTGGTTCAGCGTTAAAAGCCGATTTGATAACTTGGTAGTCGCTTTCATCCACCCACAATAGGTTCGCTTCTTTGTTCTTGGTGTCTGTGATGGAAAAGAACAGATGGTCTAAGTCATTCTCCGCCTTATAAGACTTCATCGCAGCCAAAAGCTCGTCTTTGCGGTCAATCAGTTGTTGAGCAGTTAGTGTTTCAGCAACGCCAATACCCACCTGTTTGCCACCGTATTTAAAGTTTTTGTAATCCAGCGTCAGAATGGTTTCAGATGAAAGGTGGCTAAGGTCTGATTTAGCAATCAGCATTTGTTGGCCGAAGTCTTCGATATCTGAAATGCCTGCAACCTTCGCCAACTTCTCTGCGTATTCACGATCATGATCTGTTGTAGTTGCTGATTGGAATACCACGGTGTCAGAAAGAATCGCACCCAAACCCACACAAGCAAGGTGTTTAGGTAAGGTCACATGGAGCTTTTCAGCGTTATCAGCCAGAATAGTTGCAGCTGAACCCCAACCTCGAATATCCATCTCGACAATCTGTGGTGTGTTAATTGGAGAGCCACCAATCGCGTGATGATCGACCACAGCCACAATAGATGACTGATCGATGGTTGGCGCTAATTGAGTCACTTGGTTGAAGTCCACCAGCCCTACTCGGTATGAAGAGTAATCTGTCTCTACACGTGGTGATTCCGCATTACAGTAGTTCAAGATAAACGTCGATTCAGGGTTGATAGGCTCAGGCACTGTCGCCGTACCACCATAGATATGAGCCGCGAGCATCGCAGACATTACCGTGTCGCTGTCTGGGCTAAGGTGCCCTGTCCATACGAGATCTTCACTGTTTTCATTAGCAGATTGTTGCAGGCTGAAAGCAAAACTTGCTGAACTGAAAGACATGATTACGGCAGCAACGACAGGTGTTAGCTTCACGGGTATTTCCTTATTTGGATTCGTTTTAGAACCCCATAAACTAGCCATCAAAAATTTCAAAACCGTGTCAGCGATGTTTCAGATTTACTTCAGTAAGTAACGAAATGTAATTTCTCTTTCCTTTCCCTTGCCAATCAAATTACAACTCACTTTGGATTAGGTCATCTTTTCATTATTTCACAATGAATTTTAATGAAGCTTGGTGACTGACATGTAAACCACTGAATCAACGATATATAAAAGACCCAATTCAAATTCTAAGAATTAGATAATCTAACTAAAAATGATGCTAGAAAGGATCAAAAAAGGCTGCAAACGCAGCCTAATCAAGTAAGCATAAATGTACTGTACATTCATCGAGGTCGACGGTCAGTTCCTCCCCTTTCTATTGCAAGTAAGGGGTCGGAGATGTAAACCAAGGGGAGGCTAGGAGGGGATTCTAGTGCTTATACCTAAAGGTATTACTGTCATCAACAATCTCGATTTTGACAGGCACAGTGCCTTGCTTAACGTTGCCGATTTTTGCAAATGCCTTGTGCGAGAGGTCAATCACTCGACCTTTTACGTAAGGGCCTCGATCGTTAATTTTAACTTCGACAGACTTATTATTGGCAGTGTTAGTCACTCTCACTATAGTGCCAAAGGCTAAAGTTTTATGCGCTGCCGTATAAGCATTCATGTTGTATGTCTCACCACTTGCTGTGAGTTTTCCATGGAATTTATCGCCATACCAAGAAGCTTTACCAGCAAGAGCATGTGACTTGGCATAGTCCTTTGTTTTAGAACTGCCGACAGCCGACGTTGAGGTGCATCCGGCTAATATCATAAGAATAAGAGCGGTAAAGATGATATGTAGTTTTTTCATGTGATTTGGGAACGCTAATCTCTGCATGTTTCTCTATTTTCGTTGTTGTTGGTTAGCAATATTGCGCTGAGTATAGTCAAAGCTCAATCAAGGCTACCATTCGGTATGAGCCCGCAATATTTCCATAAACAACGCTTTCTTCCGTCATATCCATGAAAGGTTTTATCCTTAAAACGTCAACTTTAACAACGCCTTAAGATTAATCTCGACAGTTAATCTTACAACAATCCTATGCAGATTAACGACTTACCAAAGAACGCTCGAAGCCAAGACTCATTTAGGCCGAATGCGTATAAAGAGTGACGTATTTAGGATAACAAGTTCGCCTAACCTGTTAATGCGGACTTTCCTAAGATCTTTGGAAGAAGTTTGGAAAGGAACAGGCTGTTACCCGGTCATTTGTCTTCTTTATCTATTATCGCGCAGCTCTCAATAATCTGCTCACGCAGCCACATTAACCCTTTGTCCTTGTCAAACTTCTTATGCCACAACATATGAGTGGTTACAGGCTCACAAGAAAAAGGCAATGGATATAACTTCAAAGACAATTTTTCGGCGTATTTCTTTGCAAAACTGGCCGGTGCTGTAGTGATGAGGTTGGAGCTTGAAACTTGAATCAAGGTTTCAAATAAGGAAACAGAGCTAGCAACAATATTACGCTTACTTAACGGAGCAGATGTTAAGTAATCAATCCCAGACTGCCCATCGCGCGTTCTTTCAAGCTGTATAAAAGGCGCTTCGAGAAACTGCTCCAGTGTTATCGAACCTTGTATCGATTGATTCGATTCACCGACGATGACCATTGGCAGATCATGAAACAATGCTTGGGAGTTAATACTACCCATATGATTGAGGTCGGAGTAATCAATAAACAGATCTTGAGTATGACTAAAAATGGCGTTTTCAAGTTCTTTTGTCGAGTAAGGCTGATTATAGATAGAGACCTTGATCTTTGGATTATCAAGTGCTGAAAAGAAACTGAGCAGATGCGAACTTAACGATTCTGGACACGTTATCTTAAAGTGACGGCTAGACGTTTTAGGATCAAATTCGTTATATGAGATAAGTGTTTTTTCAAGGCTATTAAGATGAGGGGATATCGACCTGTGTAATTCAAAAGCGGTGTTGGTTGGGCTGATGCCCGATTTCGAGCGAACAAACAAGGTCGCATCGAAATGATGCGCCATTTTTTGCATCATTTTGCTAACGGCAGGCTGAGTGATTCCAAGATGCATCGCCGCACGACTGAAGCTGCCCTGAATCATGACATGATGAAAAACTTGTAAAATCTCCAACTTCAATTTTGGATGTTCTTTAATCACAATCATATCTCCAACTATAACTTCAGGAATGTTAAACATATCACTGAGGAATGAGCACATCAACAATTGCTCGCTACAATTCATCTCGTTACTTTAACTTGCATGCGTATTTCACATGCAGTTTGTTTATTGATTAATACGAGAAATTAGCGACCTATGAAAAAGAAACTATTGGCTTTGAGCATTGCTATTGGCTGCTTTACGACTTCTGGCGTTTATGCTGTGGAAGATTCAAGTAAAGTGTTGGTTGAGCATGAATCCGGTCTTATGTGGGGTGAAGGTAAACGTGTAACAGTCTTGGAAAAAACAGGAATTAACCTAGCGTATACCGAGTCGAACGACAAGGTTGCTCCTGAGCTGACCAACCACTCACGTAAAATGGATCAGGCGATCATTAAAGTTGATCATAATGTCTACAAAGCTTATGGCTTCGGTGTAACAAGCCCAGTTATCATTGAAGGTGATAATGGCATTATTGTTGTCGATCCCGGTGAATCGGTAGGTCATGGTAAAGCGACGAAAGAAGCATTGCTAAAGTACACAGATAAACCGGTTGTAGGTGTTGTTTACACTCATAACCATATTGACCACGTGGCTGGTGTTCGTGGCTGGGTAACAGATGAAGAAGTAGCTTCTGGCAAAGTGAAAATTTACGCACACGACAGTTTAACGGATGCCGTTGCTAACTGGTCTTCTAATGTTGGTAACGCGATTTCTATCCGTACCAGTTACTCTGCTGCTTCCATTGTTGACAGCGCAGACCCAGCTATGACAACGATCAATGATGGACTTGGGCCAAGGTTCCAAATCGATGATGTTAGCTTTATTACACCAACCGATACTTTCGCAGAGAAAATGGAAGTAGAGCTTGATGGTGTAAAAGTAGAGTTGCATTACATCCCTTCTGAAACCAATGATGAAATTGTTGTTTACCTCCCTGAGCAAAAAATACTGCATGCAGCAGAAGTTTTACAAGGCGAAAACTTCCCTAACTTGCATACTATTCGTGGTACGAAATTCCGTGATTCGACAGTATGGTTCAAAGGTATCGATATGATGCGTGAACTCGATGTGGAAGTGATGGTTCTTGCTCATGGCCGCCCTGTAGAAGGTAAAGAAGCGGTTGATAACGTTTTAACCGCATACCGAGATGCGATTCAATACACTCATGACCAGACGATTCGTTACATTAACGAAGGATACACACCTGATGAGTTAGTAGAAGTCGTTAAGTTGCCTGAGCATTTACAAAACCACCCGTGGCTAGGCCAATTCTATGGAACCGTAGAGCACTCAGTACGCCAACTCTACGTGGGCTACTTGGGCTGGTTTGAAGCGGATCCTTGGGCGCTAGAGCCTATTGCTCATAAAGAGCGAGCGGAGCGTTATGTTGAATTGATGGGCGGACGTGAAGCCGTATTAAAAGCAGCAAAATCAGCGATCGATGAAGGTGAATACACTTGGGCGGCAGAAATCCTAACAAACGTGATTCGAATTGATCATTCGGATATGGAAGCTCGTAAGCTAAAAGCACAGGCCTACCGTCATTGGGGTTCAACTCTTACGAACATCAACTGGCGCAACTGGACGATGACTGCGATTGCAGAGTTAGAAAATGAAGGATTTGATTGGTCTAAGCAAGCAAATTACACCTCTCCAGATGTCGTTCAAGCGCTTCCTACCGCGAACATTTTATCTTCTTACCCAACGCGTTTGGTCGCAGAAAAAACCATCGGTGTGAACAAAACATTGGTCTTAGAGTTTACTGATACAAAAGAAACGTTTGGATTGGAAATACGTAACGGTATCACTCAGATGTATCACAAAGCGCCAAATCACAAGGCAGATGTTCACGTTAAGTTGACGCGTGAAATGATGAACAAAATCATTTTGACCGGTGATAGCAGAACGGCAATGGCTTCAGCGCTAGAAGATGGAAGCATGAAATTTGAAACGGCAGGAATGCCAGAGCTTGTTGATTTCTTAGCCTATTTCAAAGCACCAAGTAATATATCTGACCTTAAACTAATCGTTAGATAATTCTTAATTCACTAAGGCAAATAGCACGCTCAGCGTGCTATTTGATATTCGCAGATGATCTTAAATATCCGAAAATTAGCGAGTATGGTTAAACTCGGCTTATCTTTATTATTGGGTGCTCTATTGCCGTTCAATTTAGCGCTAGCCTGTGCTTTTCATGGAAACATAGGAGCACAACTGAATAATATGGATCAATCTTATGTCGTGTTGGCTAATATTGTTCAAGCTAGAAAAGAAGGGCTGCTTGATGACAAACCTAAAAGTGAGCAAATGGTCATGTTTCTATTTAAGCAAAAGTTATTCGAGACCGGATATGAGGGTGAACTCGCATATTTGCAAGCAATAGAGGGGCATATTTCAACCTTTAGATCGAGTAATGGATTTAGTTACCAAGATGGCAATGAACAACCATTACCCATGCTCACCACAGAAATGGATGTATTGTATAACCTAATAAACAATCGTTTTTCTTGGAGCCAAGTTGAGAAGATGAAAGTAGCCACAATAACAGGTAATGACACCGTACAAGCTGACCGCATTCGAGATGTTCTCAATGAAGCATTCCCGTCAGTTGAAACTTTGTAGCCCAAGCGATTTATGCCGCTAATAACTTGGGCTTCAAATGACTCATATAGACGCGACTAAGTCTTTAGGGTTCGCTAGCGGCCTATTAAAAAGTAAAAAGTTCGTTCTAACCAGTTTCAAATCAAAGTCTATTCACAAGCCTTGGGGAATGGCTTAACTACGTGGCTATCCTTCCGTCATATTCATGAAAAGTTTTATCCTTAAACGTCAACTTTAACAACGCCTTAAAGTTGCCTATTTCTCAACCATTCCATGCCATTCAACCACAACGACTTTGTTTAAATAGCGATAACGCCCGCCTATACATAACCCGACAAACGAGTTGGCGTGAATGGTATGAATGTTGGCGGTATTTGCACTGCAAGCAAACACTCCGATCTTTATTCTAGTCCCATAAATCAGCACACGGAGTGAAGATAGATCTAGCAAGCTAGATTTCGAAACAAGGATAGTGACTTTCTAACTTGGGATAGAAACTATGACTATCAATGAATTAAAGCGCAGAGATTTTTTCAAAGTTATGGGAAAAGGCGCAGTTTCAGCTGCGGCAATATCTCTACCTGCTTTAGCAAATGCATCTCCTACTTCGCCAAAAACATTACCAGCAGATTACCGAACCGTTGACTCGCCACTGGATGCGACAGAGATGGCTAACCTAATAAGAAGCAAAAAAGCCACACCAAAAGAGTTCGTACAAGAAGCGATATATAAAATTCGCCAGACAAACGATCAGGTCAATGCCGTGGTTTCTGAGTGCTTTGATTTAGCACTGGAGCGCGCAGACTCGTTTAACCCTCATTCCCCCTTTGCAGGAGTCCCCTTTCTAGCAAAAGACTGTGTCGATGTGGCTGGGCTTGAATGCACGATGGGATCGAAACTAAACCAAGGCAGAAAACCCAACAAGACCTCTTGGTTTATTCGTGCGGCACAGAATGCAGGGCTAAACACGATAGGCATGACAAATATCCCTGAGATGATGACGTTGGGATGCACACAGAATCCACTTTATGGTGCGACGCGCAACCCATGGGATTTAAGCCGAGGTGTTCATTCTTCTACTGGCGGCGGGGCAGCCGCAATTGCCGCTGGCTATGTACCCTTAGTGCATTCTACAGATGGTGGTGGTTCATCTCGGATGCCTGCTTCAGCGACGGGAATCTTTGGTTTTAAACCGAGTCGAGAGTCTTTGATTTCGGGCCTAACTGACGGCTCAACAAATGAAGATTTTACCCATCAGTCGTTTATGTCGAGAACCGTTCGTGACGCTGCTTTAGCGGTTTCAGTCACGGAGCATCACACAAAAAACGATTTCGAGACGCCTTTTCCACGAACTCCGATAGGAATGGTTAATGCTTCTCTCAACCGAAAGATAACGATTGGTGTCACCCTAAAAGATATCCACGGCAGACTTCCCGATGAAGATACGATCGCTGCTATTCGAGCTACGGCCTCGTTACTCGAAAACCTTGGACATATCGTTATAGAAATTGACCAGCCGATACAAGATGGCGACGTGTTCATGCGCAATTACATGGGGGTATTTGGCAACAAGATGGCAGGCTTTGTTGAACAGTTCGACCGCCTAGGTACGCCACTTGAATCAATGCCAGACAAAGTGAGTGACAACGTCGTTTATTTGGCTCGCACGATGCAAGCACGCTTAAAATCCGAACCTAATATGTATATCGACTCCAAAGCGCGATGCCACAATTTCGCACTGACTCACAACCGAGATTTCTTTAAAACTATCGATATATGGCTGACTCCGTGTTCGAACCATATTCCTTTGGATATTGAATATTTCGACCAGAAAGCGCACTCCGGCAAAGAGATATGGGCACGCTCAGAGAAATTAATGTCTTACACGCCAATCGAAAACGTGGCTGGCAACCCTGCGATGTCGGTGCCCTTGTATTGGAACAAGCAGAATCTTCCAGTCGGCAGTCACTTTTCCGCAGCAAGAGGCAACGACCGCCTGTTATTTGAATTGGCCTATCAACTAGAAAGCGCCAAGCCTTGGGCAAATAAAAAAGCCCCAATAGCACTTTAAGAAGCAATTCACTTTCAAGAGCTATTTATTTTCAAGAGCTATTCGATTTCGAAATCAGTTCGATTAAAAAACTATTCAAGTACGAGTCTATTGATGAAACATATTATCTCCCTATTTTTGGCAACTATGATGCTTACTTCTCCTTCATACGCAGCTTTGGCACCAAGCGAAGGTTTCAGTGGCAACATGACCTTCCTAACCGGCTTCACCGCAAACTCAAGCAACTTAGATGTTGGCCAAAGTAATCATCAATCTCAAACCGATTTAATGTCGTCTGGTGCAACTGAAGCCAATGGAATGGTCGCTATTTTAGGTTCGATGCAGTACACCTTTGGCGCTTTGAATCACAAGCAAATTTTCTTAGGCACCTCTAGAGACGACATCATTACAGGTACGTTGGCATTTGAAGTGGGCTATAGGCAGCAACTGGAGAGCGGGATGGTTATCGACTTTTCCATCTTACCGACCCTGATCTCTGGCGAGGTGTGGGATGACCC
The DNA here is from genome assembly GCF_030397615.1 of Vibrio sp. 14N.309.X.WAT.E.F5. Lineage (NCBI taxonomy): Bacteria > Pseudomonadati > Pseudomonadota > Gammaproteobacteria > Vibrionales > Vibrionaceae > Vibrio > Vibrio sp. 14N.309.X.WAT.E.F5. The sequence continues at coordinate 138,477 of NZ_JAPNXR010000008.1, forward strand.
TTATGCCGTTGACTCGAAGAGAGAAGAAACCGACCTAACCGGCAACGTGGTTCGAATGCAGCTGTCTAAAATGATGGGGACTAACTTTAATATCGATATGGCTTTTGGCGAGTCCGATGTGAAAAAAGAAAACACAGGATTAAAGGGGCTTGATTTAACCGACGAAGAGCGAGCATTAATGACGCGAGAGCGAGAGTATTTTTATCTAAAGTCAGGTTACCAGTACTTCTTAAAAGATGGGTCTGGCATTCTCACGCCTTCAATCAATGTTTTCTCATCGAACTCGGAGGGTAATGCGTTATCGTTCCTAAGTGTTGGAGCAGAAGTGAACTTAGCGAAAAGATTCGGAAATCATGGTCTAGCTTTCACGATCAACGCAGCAAAACGCGACTATGATAAAGAGAACCCTATCTTCAATAAGACGCGTGAAGACAAAGATTTCGGTGCATTTATCGCCTATGAATATACCAATATCTTTGATGCAAAAAACTGGTCTCTAGTATCACTAATAGGTGCTAAAACAACCACTTCGAATATTGAATATTACCAATCATCACAATATGTGGTTTCAGTAGGCGTTGATTACAAGTTCTAAGGTCTAACTGAGCTTTTCACTGCTTGTAACCAGTAAAAAAATCCTATAATTTGGGGCACATTAACGAGAAGAACACTCTTCAACAACCAGCAATAACAGGAAGTTATGGTGGAAAGTTTTAGTACTCAGTTGCCCATATTTTGGTTTAAAACGTTAGATTCAGCGATCCAAGCTAGAATTGGAGACAGCAGTGACATCTGGTCAGGGGCAGAGGTATATGAACAACTTTGCTCCGCCGAAACGATTTCGGCTCATCAGCTTCAAACTGGTATCACCAATATCTACCAACGTTTTGATCATGAACTGATCGACTTGTTTGATGAGTCAGCCCGTTACTTTGATGAGCTTGAAATGGGCGCTCCGGTCATGGCCATGCTAACCGCCCCCAATCTCTCCAGCTTTTGTGAACTACTGAGTCGATATTCAATTCATATACACCCACTGCTGAAGATATTCAGTCGTGAAACCGACAAAGGTGAACTGGAACTTTGGACAGTGACACCCGAATACATTGATGAGTCAACGCTAATGACACACATTAGCTTGGGGCTCTATTTCAGTATTATTCTCAAGCTCATTCGAAAGTACCTCAATGCACCCAAGCAAAAAGTAGCCATTCATATTAACAAGAACACCATCGGCGATGAGTTCTTGGCTATCTTCGAGCGCGTATTCAATATAGAAATGAAAGAAGGCTACCCTGCCCGATATCTCCTTTTCTCTAACGAGCTGGCACAGAAGAAGCCTCGTCAATTCCAAGCTGATTTTCATGCAGAGTTAGTACGAATTGCTGACCAACAGATGGAAAAGGCGCTAAAAACCAACTTAATCTACAAAGTGAACGAAACGTTCAAAGTGCTTGCAGTGAAAGACACAAACCTAGATAGCGTAGCAAGCAACCTGCACATAAGCCCTCGAACCTTGAACCGTAAACTTAAACAAGAAAGTGTGAGTTTCCGTCGCTTGTTTGATAAGTATCGACTTGAGCTGAGCCTGACTCTGCTAACCCAAAGCGACAGCAATATCACTTCTGTTGCTCACGAGCTTGGCTTCTCAGATTCGAGCGCGTTCAGCCGAGCATTCAAAAATTGGACTGGGCACTCCCCTACCGAACTAAAATCGTAAGGTTACTTTCCGCGAATTTGATGAAGCGAAACGAGCCGTCAGCGCATTGCACCTCTCACCAAGAAGAAGCCTAAAGGTTCGAGTGTTTTTGGATTTTCTTACTGAGCATTTCAAAAATGCTGTTTAGCGATTAATCATCTCTGTTCACTTTATTAATAACCCCAGCTAACGTTATTAAAAATCACCCTTAATGGTTAGGCGAAATATTGATGAAAATTAACTCATATCAAAGATAGATAAGTTAGCTCATTAATCGTCAGACATACTCTTCCACGCGATTTATAGTACCACTCTGTAATGAAACGGTGGCTATATGACTTTTATTGAATCCTTTACCTTAATGCTTGCATTGATTTATAGCATTTGTGTTCTCTACACTAGCGGTAAAAAGCTCGGTAGCATAATAACTTCCTGCATTATCATCATTGCTGTACTTAGTGCAGCCTATTGGCCTCTGCTCATCGCTCTATCATTGGCGGTGGTTGTTATCTCTTCCGTTTTTCACTTTAAACCGACCGTCATCACGGCTTCACCTAAGACAAATATTTTGCGTCAAGTCAGCCAACACGCGATGGCACTTTCATTATTTTTAGTGGCTATCCAGTACACCCTTCACACATGGCTACTTGTTCATCAAATATCTCCGAGCTTCATGCGACCGGATGTTACGGATGCTTTCTTACCAATTGCTGCAGCTATTCAACTTAAGGCTATCTTCTCTATTGGATTTTGGGATCAAACTCACCCGGCAGGCGCAGTCATGCTCGTGACTGTGGTAGTGACTGGTATTGCTTGTAAACGTGCATTTTGTGGTTGGATTTGTCCGTTAGGTCTCGCAGGGGAGTATCTGTATAAATTACGCTTAAAGTTTGTGAAGAAAGCGTATTTACCACCGGCTTGGATCGACTGGCCATTACGCATGATGAAGTACTTATTGTTAGCTTTCTTTACCTATATTTCAGTCGGAATACCTGTCGCGAGCCTGACTTATTACCTCAATGGCAATTATCATAAAATCGCTGATGTAAAAACCGCTTGGGTATTCGTTGAACCAGGAATGATTACTCTTGGTGTTTTAGCCATCATTCTATTGATGTCAGCATGGCGACAACGGGCTTTTTGTCGATATTTTTGCCCTTACGGCGCACTACTCGGGATAACAAGCCTGCTTAGCCCATTTAAAATTCGTCGAGACACTAAGCATTGTTTAAATGAAAAAGATAATCTGAATTGCAGCAAATGCACCCGCGCATGTCCGTCTAATATTATTATTCATACCGCTAAACAGATTCGAACGGATGAATGCCAAGCTTGTTTACGCTGTGTTGCTGCTTGTCCGAATAAGCAGGCACTTGGACTAAAAACACGCAATGGTTGGCAGTTGTCATCTAAGTATCTTCTCGTTTTAGTGCTAATGATTATGTTCGGCATCCCTTTATTGTCTTTTGCATTGGGTTATTGGCACAGTCAAACAAGCAATGAGATCCGTATACAATTAATTCAAATGATGGATTACCTCAGCTATTGATCTTAGCTCTTTGAATCTCATAATGTGTCCAAATCCAAGTTACATTCACCAAAGCAAAAAAAGGATTGGTATCTCTACCAATCCTCTTTAGGGGGTGTTTCGGTTTCTACCTTATGACAGGCAGGTAACGCGATTACTCGTAATCAGTCGCGTACGTGTCTTCGTATGTGTGCGAGTAGAATTCGAATAGGTTGCCAAACGGGTCTTCTAGGTAAACCATTTGCGCTTGTTTTAGTTCGTCTTCTGGGTGGTAACGCATGATGTCCATACGAACCTTACCGCCAAACTCTTCAACGCGCTTAATCGCTGAATGAAACTGCTCTTTTGGAAGCTGTAGACAGAAGTGAAAGATGCCTAGGCGAGAGAAGTCTACTTCGTGACGCTCTTGACGATCTTTCATTTCGAACAGCTCAACACCGATACCATCAGATGTTACTAGGTGTGCAATGTTGAAGCCTTTGAAGCCTTCACCAAATACTGCGATACACATACGGCCGATTGCTGATTCGCGTTCTTCCATAACCTTAGTGTTGTTCATTACGATTCTTAGACCCAGAGCCTTAGTGTAAAACTCGACTGCTTTGTCCATGTCGCCAACCATGATGCCTACGTGATTCATTTTCATAACTTGCTCCAAATTCGTTTTTAATTCTGTGCTTTCCGAAGATTAGCTTCGGTGTTTCGTTTCGATGGAGAGAGTATATGGAGATGCGACAATTAACTGAAATTATCATAAATTATATTAATGATAATTTTTTGTTATTTACAGTTTGGTATAACAACTCAACTCAACTCGCGTAAAGAAACCGTACTTCCCCTTACCTAAATAGAGAACAACCTAAAAAGCATAGCTACTCAAATTGGGGGGGCTGATGTTTGATGGCTTTTGTTAATAGTTTTTGTTGATAGCTTTTACCGATAGTCCTTTCCTTTCGAAGATAGGATTCGCCTATTGAATCTATAGAAATGTCCGATTTCACTAATTTCCGGTGCGAATGCAATATAGCTCCATCGACGCGGGATAGCGTTAAACACTACAAATTAGAAAGAGAGTCGAATCATGATCAACACAGAAATCAAACCATTCAACGCAACAGCATTCAAAAACGGCGAATTCGTAGAAATCACTGAGCAAGACGTTAAAGGCAAGTGGGCTGTATTCTTCTTCTACCCAGCAGACTTCACGTTTGTATGTCCAACTGAGCTAGTTGACCTACAAGACAAATACGCAGAGCTTCAATCTCGCGGCGTAGAAGTTTTCTCAGTATCAACTGACACGCATTTCTCTCACAAAGCATGGCACGATACTTCTGACAAAATCGGCACTATCGAATACTTCATGGTCGGCGACCAAACAGGCAACATCACCAACAACTTCAACGTTATGCGTGAAGGTCAGGGCCTTGCAGACCGTGCAACGTTCCTAATCGACCCTGAAGGCGTTATCCAAGCAATGGAAATCACAGCTGAAGGCATCGGCCGTGACGCTGAAGACCTACTACGCAAGGTTAAAGCAGCACAATACGTAGCCGCTCACCCAGGTGAAGTTTGCCCAGCTAAATGGAAAGAAGGCGAAGAGACTCTAGCGCCATCTCTAGACCTAGTAGGCAAGATTTAATCTAAGCCTATCTAAAAAGAACAAATAAAACGGTTCTACAGGCGCGCTTCGGCCTCCCTCCTAAAGGGCAGTTGCGCGCCACCCTTTCAAGCCATCAACAACACAATATTTGCCGACTTGCGCCCCCTTTTTATTTTCCTTTTTCAGCAAGAAGGTATTGGTCAATACCAAGACACAGAATTTAAGAGCAGGCACGATTATGTTAGATCAAGCAATGAAGCAGCAGCTAAAAGCATACCTAGAAAACCTAAAAACCAATGTTCAGTTAGTGCTGAGCCTTGATAGCAGCGATACCGCGAACAAACTTCAAGATCTGGCGAATGATATCGCCTCTCTCACCGATAAAATTGAAGTAATTCGAGATGATAACGCAAGTACTCGCCGCCCTATCATGCAGGTCGTGAACCAAGAGAAAGGCACTGCGATCGGTTTCGCGGGTTTACCAATGGGTCACGAGTTCACATCACTGGTACTTGCACTGCTTCATAGTGGTGGTCACCCTATCAAGCTTGAAGCTGACGTAATCGAACAAATTAAAGAACTCGATCAAGAGCTTAATGTAGAGATTTTCATCTCGCTATCATGCCAAAACTGTCCAGAAGTGGTTCAAGCATTCAACATGATGTCGGCGATTAACCCTCTGGTTAAAACAACCATGATCGACGGCGCAGCATTCCAAGATGAAGTGAAGTCTCGCGACATCATGGCGGTACCAAGCGTATTCATTAACGGTGAGCTATTTGGTCAAGGCCGTATGTCTCTGGCTGAGATCCTGAACAAAGTTGACTCAGGCGCAGCAGAAAAGAAAGCGGCTAACCTAAACGAACAAGCACCGTTTGATGTATTGGTTGTCGGTGGTGGCCCTGCGGGTTCTTCAGCGGCTATCTACGCAGCACGTAAAGGCATTCGTACCGGTGTGGTTGCTGACCGATTCGGTGGTCAAGTGATGGACACGATGGCGATTGAAAACTTTATCTCCGTGAAAGCGACAACAGGTCCTAAGCTAGTAGCTAGCCTTGAAGAGCACGTAAAAGAGTACGGTGTTGAGATAATGACTGAGCAGCGCGCTGCGAACATCATTGCGGCAGAAGACACAGAAGACGGCTACATCCACGTTGAGCTAGAAAGCGGCGCAACATTACGCTCTCTCACAGTTATCACAAGTACCGGTGCTCGCTGGCGTGAAATGAACGTTCCGGGTGAGCAAGATTACCGCAATAAAGGCGTCGCTTACTGCCCACACTGTGACGGTCCCCTGTTCAAAGGTAAGAAAACAGCGGTTATCGGTGGTGGTAACTCAGGTATCGAAGCGGCGATTGATTTAGCGGGTATCGTTGAACACGTAACCGTACTTGAATTTGCAGACACACTACGTGCCGACCAAGTGCTTATCGACAAAGCGAACGCAACACCAAACATCGAAATCATCAAGATGGCGCAAACCACACAAGTGATTGGTGATGGCAACCGTGTAACCGGTCTGGAATACAAAGACCGCAACACCGACGAGCTAAAACAGATCGAACTTGCGGGTATCTTTGTTCAAATCGGCCTGATGCCAAACAGCGAATGGTTGAAAGGTTCAAAAGTTGAGCTGTCACCACGCGGTGAAATTGAAATTAACGCTCATGGCGCTACATCAATGAAAGGTGTGTTTGCGGCGGGTGATGTAACAACCGTACCTTACAAACAGATCATCATAGCGATGGGTGAAGGTGCGAAAGCAAGCTTAGGTGCATTTGACCACCTAATCCGTAATTCAGCTCCAGTTAAAGAGGCTGAAACCGCTTAATCTTAAAACTTAAAACTTAAAACTTAAAAGCTTCTAGGCATAAAAGCTTTTAACTCAAGTTCCTTAAATATTTGTTAACTTAATTCTTTACTGTTAACGACTTAGTCGACATTTAGACACCACTCCTATGGATTTAGGAGTGGTTTTTTTCTTTGTGATTTATGCCGGTTGATAAAGCATAAAAGCAACAACAAGCGCGAGACTTCCACCCAAGCAACGGTTCACAAACATCATCTGTTTTGGTGATTGCAGCAATTTTTTAAGCATGGTGCCGCAATACGCCCACACCAACATGCACGGTACGCCCGTAATCACCATACCCGCGATAATGGTCACCACTTGAATCAAGTAATCAGCATTCGGGGTGATGAACTGTGAAAACACAGTTAATGAAGCAATCCAACCTTTAGGGTTCAACACCTGTACCAACACGCCTGACATAAAGCCCGAGCGATTGTCGGTGGTGCTTTCTTCGATTTGCATATTCGCAATCGACCACGCCATGAACAGCAAATAAGCCGCACCCGCGTATTTCAAAATGTTGTATAGCTCTGGGTAAAGGGTAAATAGGCTCACCAAACCGACACTGGAACCGGCCAGTACGATGATGATGCCAACAGCGTTTCCAGAGATAAAAGGTAAAGTCGCAGCAAATCCATAACGACTTGAAATCCCAAGTAATGCGATATTGCCTGCCCCAGGGGTAATTGCAATTGATGTTGAAAATAGCAAGAACGCCAGCATTAATTGAGAGCTCATTTCCTCTCACTCCTAATAAGTAAAGTATTTATACGGAGAGAGTTTACAGATTCGACTAGGAATTAAATTGCTATATAGGCTAATATTAATCCAAATTTGAGCAAGACTTTTCTAAAATAACCATGAAACAGAAAGAATCCACCAAAGAAGTGTTAGATGACACAGATATCGCCATCTTAGAACATATCCAACAAGACGGACGCATGAGCAACAGTAAGCTCGCAGAGAAAGTGAACCTCAGCGAAACCCCATGTTGGCGCCGTTGGAAACGTATGGAAGAGACGGGCTATATCGATGGTTACGCCGCGAAGCTAAACCGCAAAAAGCTTGGTTTTCATGTGGCTGGTTTTACTCTTGTGACCTTGGGTAACCATGAAGTAGAAAACACAGAACCGTTTGAAGAGTTTGTCGAAGTAACCGATTGGATTCCTATGTGTCACTGTATTGCAGGCGGCGCCGACTATATGATTCAAGTGCTAGCGAAAGATTTAGAAGAGTACTTTGAGCGTATTAGCTCGATCAGACGAGTAAAAGGCGTGAGTGCGATTCAGTCCAATATCTCGGTTAAAGAGTTGAAAAACAGCTATAAGCTCCCTCTTGGAGAATAATCTTGCTCCCAGTTGATAAGCAGTCGTCTTGCAACAAAAATTGATACTTAAAAGCCCAGCCACCTTAGAGTTTTAAAATCTAACGATGCTGGGCTTTGATATTGAGCCTAATTAATCGGTTTGATGGCTATTCACATGGCGCTGCAAGATGAATTAGGGCAAGGCCACCGAGTGAGGTTTCTCGGTACTTCTTATTCATGTCTTTACCCGTCTGATACATAGTGGCAATCACCTTATCCAATGAGATCAGGCTTTTGCTGTTACGTTTGAGTGCCATTCGTGAAGCATTAATCGCTTTCATCGAGCCCATCGCATTTCGTTCAATACAAGGCACTTGTACTAGGCCACCAATCGGGTCACATGTCATACCCAATGAATGTTCCATCGCAATTTCTGCCGCAATGCAAATCTGCTCATTACTGCCACCGCGTAAAGCGGTTAAACCCGCCGCCGCCATAGAAGACGAAACGCCCACTTCACCTTGGCAGCCCACTTCGGCACCAGAAATAGAAGCGTTGGTTTTGTACAAAATACCAATCGCGCCCGATACGGCTAAGAAGTCTTTTAACTGCTTAGTATCCAACTCTTTAATGAAGCGATGGTAATACATCAACACGGCTGGAATAACGCCCGCGGCACCATTAGTTGGTGATGTCACGACTTGGCCACCAGCCGCATTTTCTTCACTCACCGCAAAGGCAAACAAGTTAATCCAATCCATGATTTCCATTGGATCGTTTTCAACGGCCGCATTCGCTTCAAGCTTCTTCAACAAGTTTGGAGCACGACGAGTGACGTTCAAGCCACCATCAAGAATGCCTTCAGTTTCAAAGCCGCGCTCCATACAACGAGTCATTACTCGCCAGATTTGATCGGCCTTTTCTGAAATAGCATCCGCGCTTTGGAAAGCCGCTTCATTTTGTAGAATCATGCCACCCAAACTCATGCCGTTTTGATCCGCCTGAGCGAGCATTTCATCCGCACTGCTGAACGGGAAGGTGACTTCGACCGATTGGGTTTTGGTGCCATTTTGCAGTTCATCCGCTGTCGCAATAAAGCCACCACCAATCGAGTAATAGGTTTCATCAACAATCACATTACCGCTATGGTCAAACGCGGTAATCATCATGCCGTTTTCATGCAAAGGCAGATTGTCTTCATGAAATAGCATGTCGGTTTGGTAGTTAAAGCCAATGATGTGACTGCCACTCAGCTGCATTTCACCACTGTTGATAGCAAGGCGCATCGCTTCATTAGCGCTGGTGATTTTAATGGTGTCTGGCTTATTGCCAAGTAAACCCAAGATGGTTGCTCTGTCAGTGTGATGGCCTATTCCGGTTAACGATAACGAACCATATAAATCAACTTGAACACGAACGACTTCTGCGATTCTATCGGCGATTAATTGTGTGAAATGGAAACCCGCAATCATTGGGCCGTTGGTGTGTGAGCTTGAAGGGCCAACACCAATTTTATAGATATCAAAAATGGACAGCATAGATTTACCTGTTAAAAATTAACCAGTTGAAAAAGTTTACTCATTAAGAAAGAGCGGCATAAAGCCAATCAGGGATAACAGTACAAGCAGCAATCGTCACAACAGCAAATACCAACAAGCCGTAATGACTCGCCGTAGGCTTAGCGAACAAATGCTTCTGCTTGGCAATAAATTCGTTTTGTTGCTCGGTCACTTCTCCCCAGAAACGACTGACGACAACACCTAACACTAAGAAAACCACAGTGCCAATCAAGGCAAACCAAGGCCAAGAGATGCCACTGTATTTAGCAATGAACACCACAGCTACGCTGCCAATACTGCCTGCAATCACCCCTTTCTCATTCGCTTGTTTGAAGAACAAACCCAGGATGAAAGAGCCAAGGCGAATACCGACAAAAATGGAAGTTAGACTAGCAATAGTTTTGAGCACAGATTCGTTAGAAACCGCCATCAAAGCCGGTACTACAACTGACGCCGCTGCGACAAGGCTCATTTTTCTTGCCACCGATTCATAATGTGCATCGGAAGCTTTCTTACGGAAAAAACGCTTATAGAAATCGAACGTTGCCACTGTCGCCATTGAGTTATAAGTGGAATCCAAGGTCGACATTGCCGCTGCCGATAGTGCGGAAATCACCAAACCAACAACAATTGGGTTGGTATGGTTAAACACAAAATCGAGAATCACTTCGTTGCTGTTTTCAAAGCTTTGGTCTTGATAAAAGACACTCAGAAGAACGCCCATTACAGAGAAAAACAGATAAATAAAGAACGCGCCGTAACCACAAAGCAACATCGATTTTTGTGCAGTCTTAACGTTCTTGGTCGCCAGTGTTCTTTGAATAATCAGTTGGTTAGTGCCATATACGCTAAGGTGCAAGAAGCTCACAGCCACTACACCTGCCCACAATGTGGTATCAACACCCAAGTCAAAATCGAGGTTGATGATATTCAGGTGTTCAGGAGACAACACTTCCCCTGCATCAATCTTCATCAGCAATAAGGCAAAAATCGCAATACTACCGATGATCAACACCGCCGACTGCAACATGTCTGTCCATATGACAGTCGAGATACCGCCCGCATAGGTATACAAAGCGGTAAATAAGCTGATGTAGATGATCGCTTCGGAGATACTCACTGGCAACACTTGCACCAAGATCAGTGCAACTGCATATAAAATCACCCCAGCCGAAATACACTGAACAACAATAAACACGATGGAATTAATCGTGCGAGCAACAACGCCAAAGCGGTGCTCTAGGTATTCATAAATCGAAGTCAGGCCGAGTTTGTAAAACACCGGGACAAAGAAAACCACAGCGAAAAAGATCACTATTGGGTAATTCAAATGGACGCTCATCGCTTCCATGCCTGAGCTATAAACCCAGCCCGGCATACCCACGAACGTCATCGCACTGATGTAGGTTGCAAGAATCGACACACCTGCCGTAAACCAACCAAATTGCTTTCCGCCCGTTGAGAAATCACCACCAACGCTATAACGCTTATTCACTAAGTAACTGATAAATAGAGTAGTTAGTACATACAAAGCAATAACCACAAAACTTGAGTACGTAACCATTTTTAGATTCCGTTTATTATATTTCGCAATTCATTCGCCGCCAATAGTACTCAAAAATGGATATTTTCCCTCAAAAACCCACAATAAGTGTGAGTATTGTCACTAAGATAGATGATTAAACACTCTAAATGCCCAAAAAGTCGCAAAACAACGATCTAATGAGATCAAGATCACTAAAATACACAAAATGGGTACGCACTCATTTTAAAATTGACTTTGATCACGGATCTAATAACCACAAAAATTCTATTATCTCTCCCGAAATGAAGATGGTGTGGTGATGTTCAATAACCACCACACAATAATCGAAACTAAAAACACCCTATAAAAAATAAAGGTTTATCGGTCATGACTACTAAAAAACACATGAGCGAAGTTCCTATGATTCAAAGGGTAGCTGCTTATCTTGCAATTCTAGTTGGCTACTTTTTCTATTGTTATAACTTTGTAATTATTGACTACGTACGCCCATACATCGTTGATGCGTATGATGGTATTAACTTGGCAGACACTGCTCAGTTCTATACATGGCAGTCGGTTGGTGCACTTATTGGTGCTCTGAGCTGTGCATGGGTGGCATCAAACTTTGGTAAGAAATCGACTCTTATTGTCATCACTGCACTGAACGGTGGCGCAACCATCATCAACATGATGTTTACTGACTACGCGATGTGGGCAGCAATGCGTTTCATCATCGGTATTTCTTTAGGTGGCTACTTCACCGTAGCAGTAAGCCTGATGATCGGCCTATTCACACCAAGCGTTCGCGGTAAGTTAACGGCATTCGCTTCTTCTATGTTCTCGGTTGCTCTAATGGCAATGGGCGCATACGCGGCATTCATTTCTAGCATCGATGCACCTTGGCAGAGCCTAATGTGGGTGGGTGGTATTCCTCCTCTAGTTGCTGCAGCACTGATGATCTTCATCCTGCCTAGCGACAAGAAAGTGATCGCTTACGGTGAAGAAGATCAAGCCGCGGCTGAAGCATCGAATAAACCAGCGAAGAAAGGTTCTTGGGGTGAAATGCTAAGCGCGCCTTACCGCAAGCTAACCATCACTTGTCTACTATTGGCTGGCCTTAACTTCTATGGCTACCAATTCTTCTCAGGCTTCGTGACAACGTACCTGAAAGAAGTTCGCCAATTTGACGGTTCAACTATCGGCATCATCTTCTCTATCTCAGCATTCGGTTCTCTATTCGGTGCTTGGGTGTGGGGTGCAATCGCCGACAAATACGGCCGTAAAGTGAACGCGTTTGGTTTCATTCTTGCGGGTGTTATGGCTTCAGTCTTCTTCGTAGCACCAAGCGACGTGATGATCGGCAGCCTAAACATGCTGGCTATCCTAGGTCTTATCTACAACTTCGGTCTGTCTGCTTCTGCGGTATGGGGTGGCTACTTCTCTGAGTTGTTCCCAGCTCACCTACGTAGCTTCGGTGCAGCTCTGTTCCACGGTGGTCGTATCATCGGCATGTGGGCTCCAATGGTGTTGGTATTCATTCAAGAGCGCAGCGATCTTGCGACAGCAATGTGGGGCTCGCCAATCGTATGGATTCTGGCTGGTCTACTGTGGCTATCTCTACCAGAAACATTGAAAGGCGGCATTTTCGACAAGAGCAAAAAAGCGGAAACAGCAAAAGCTTAATCCCCTTTAGTTGAAAAACTCTAGAAGTTGAAAACCTCTAAAAATTGAAGACCTCTAAAGATACGAAATAAACATCAATCCGGCTGATAAGTCAGCCGGTAACAAAATCCAAATCGAGTCCTGTTCCGAATGTTGACTCGACAACAAAACGAGAATTAATTATGTCTAAATATCAAGAAGCTAAACGCATTGTTCGTGACTACTTTGACGCAATGGAAAACGCTACTCACGAAAACGTTGCTGAAGTTTTGAAAGCACACACGTCTGAAGATTACTTATGGCGCGGTGTTTACCCATTCCGCGAGCAAGAAGGCGCTCAAGCTGCGGCTGACGTATTCTGGGCTCCAATGATGAAATCAATGACACGCATGCAGCGTCGTCAAGATATCTTCATCGGTGGTAACAACGAAGTTAACCCAGATGAAATTTGGGTAATGAGCATGGGTCACTTCATGGGTCTGTTCGACGCTGAATACCTAGGCATGCGCCCTACTGGCAAGATCATGAACGTTCGCTACGCAGAGTTTAACTGTGTTGTTGACGGCAAGATCACAAAGACAGGCCTGTTCCTAGATCTTCTAGGCATGATGGACCAAGCGGGTTGCTACCCACTTCCACCATCAACAGGTAAGCACTTCGTTTACCCTGGCCCACGTAATCACGATGGTCTGCTATTCGAAGACGCGGCTCCAGAAGAAGGCGTTGCGACACTTGCCCTAGTCAACAAGATGGTTGATGACCTTTCTGCACTTAACGACAGCGGCGCAATGGGTTGTCCACCAGAAGTACTTGCGAAGAGCTGGTCAAAAGACATGATTTGGTACGGCCCATGTGGTATCGGCGCGTCTTACACGATTCCTCGTTACCAACAACAGCACCAACTTCCTTTCCGTAACAACCTGAAAGACAAGAAGTTCAACGGCCACGTTTGTCGTTTCGCTGAAGGTAACTTCTCTTGTTTCTTCGGTTGGCCAAACCTATCAAACACACCAACAGGTGGCTTCCTAGGTATGACTGGCGGCGAAGTACGTGCAAACATGCAAGTGGTTGACGTTTACTACCGCGACGGTGACAAACTGTCTGAGAACTGGGTGCTTATCGACCTTCCTTACTGGCTACAACAGCAAGGTCTAGATGTGTTCGAACGCACTTCAACCATCATGAACCCAACGCTGTAATCGAAACGCTTTAATCCAAAAGATTGAAGAAATAGTGGCAACCTAAATAGACATCTGATTTAGGTTGCCACGCTTACTGGGAGACCCTTCTCGCTCCTAGTAAGTGCTCCAACAACTAATCAATGTTCCACCAATCAATTGCTTCACCAGTCAATAATTGCTCCACCAATAATTGAATCAATAGTGCCTCATGGATGGGGTACATCCTGCCAAACCAATACTAATAACGGGCTTGAAAGCACGGTGGCTTTCTACGGCCTGAATAAAGAGAACAACAATGAACAAGTCGATACTTTCTGCAGTGATCCTGACGGCACTTACATCAGGTTCTGCTTTTGCTGCACACACTTTTACCAATGACGCGGGCGATAGCCTTACTTTAGACGGTCGTTTTGACGTTCGTTACCAAGACAAAGGCGGCGACCATAACGGCGAATGGAACAGTGGTAGTTCTCGTTTCGGCCTTAAAGGTCAAATGGGACTAGATAACGGCTGGACTGGCTTTGGCCATGCAGAATGGGGTTACAACTCAGGTGCTAACGGCGACAATATTTACGACCGACTTCTATACGCAGGCGTAGAGCACGACAAATACGGCAAGATTGCTGCGGGTACTAAACAGTGGTCTACCTTCTACGATGTGGCTTGGTTTACCGATATGGGTCGTGTTTTTGGTTCACGTGGTTCTGGTTACTACAACCTTTCTGACTGGGGTATTGCTTCTGGTACAGGCCGCGCGGAAAACTCTATCACTTACCGCAACAACATCAGCGATAACTGGAAATACGGCTTCACTTATCAGACAACTCGTGAAGATGTTGGCCTTGCGGATGGTTTAACCGCAACTCTGAAAAACGGTATGGGCGCTTCAACGCTTTACACCATCACTGACGGCCTAACCATTGGTTTGGCTTACCATCAGAATGAATTTGACGATGTCGATGCTGGCGTTAAAAACATCAAAGATGGCGACACACAACGTATCGGTTTATTAGGTTTGAACTACACCAATAATGGTCTGTTTGTTGGCTTCACCTACAGCCAAGGTTCTAACTGGGAAACCACCAGCAAAGCAGAATTCTACGACCACCGTGGTGCTGAATTCTTCACCTACTACCACTTTGAAAATGGTCTACGTCCAACCTTTAACGTTAACTACTTAACGGACACAGACGACAACGCAAATGGCTACGAGCGTCAACTAATTATCCCTGGCCTTGAGTACCACTTTAAGAAGAACAAGTTCTTAGTGTGGACGGAATACCAATTTGATAATGGCAACGACAAGTCTGTTGGTAACCATTACGAGAATAGCGATGATCAATTCGCGGCTGGTATTCGTTACTACTTCTAATGGTTAGTGGCTTTTGGCTTTTGGCTTTTGGCTTAGCAATATGTCACTCAATTTGTGGATAAACTCGTAATCTAAAGCTCTGCTCTCACGCAGAGCTTTTTAGTCACTGTCTCTGTAATCATACTTTTTTACCAACACAGAGAATGGGTTATACCCAACATCAAATTCAAAACAGTCATTATTCCTTATTTTTCATATCATTCCTTGTTATTGCTTTATGAGTACGTACCTAATTATGGTATCCTGTGCTCAGTTAATTTGGTTCAAAAGTATGGTCTATGAGCTCTCCAAAACACTCCACGGCGTCAAAGCCAACCGTCACCTCCAAAGATGTCGCTAAGCTGGCTGGCGTTTCTCAATCAACGGTATCTCGCGTATTTGTACCGGGCAGTTCGGTGTCTGAAAAGACCAAGCAGAAAGTGTTCGATGCAGCAAAATCGTTGAATTATCGCCCGAATGCCTTTGCCCGCAGTCTGACGACAAATGAATCCAAATTGATTGGCCTAGTTTTTCCTGACGCTGACTACCCTATCCACATGAAAACCCTACAGCTTATCTCCACTGAGCTACAAAAACAGGGTTACTCTGCGGTATTGATTCCTTGGCAAGTTGATGGAAACGACAACCACTCTATTCCTAATATCTTCCAATACCGAGTTGATGGCGTGATTGCTGCTTCTGCGACATTCAATAAGTCGCTTTATGAAGAGTGTGAAGAGTTCGACATCCCTATCGTCCAGTTCGCACGTGTTGTTGAAGGGACTAAGAGTAGCCATGTGGTGAGCGACAACTACGCTGCAGGCCAAGTTGCTGCTCAACACTTTCATAGTGTGGGAACGAAATCAGCGGTTTACCTGACAGGTAATGTCCCGACCTACACCAACGGCGAACGCGAGGCAGGATTTTGCTCAGAATTCGAAGACCTAACGGGCAAACAAGCTCGTGTTATTGAAGCTGATTATGACTACCTTGATTCACTGGATACTATTCGCGCCCTATTTTCAGAACCCACACACCCGCAAGCGATTTTCTGTGCGACAGATAACCTAGCAATGGCAGTGATGGATGTGGCGCGCTTAGAGTTCAACCTGCGTATTCCAGAAGATCTGCAAGTGGTCGGTTTTGATGATATCCCGCAGACTCAGTGGTTGAACTATCAACTCACTACCTTCAAGCAAGATTTTAGACGCCTTGCACGTGAGTCTGTGAAAATTGTGGTTAGTCAGATTCAAGAGCAAGACACGAGCTTGGTTAAGTTGATGGTGCCAGTGAAGTTCATTGAACGAAACACCACGCTGAAATAGAACCAACGTTAAGACGCATTCCAATAAAAATCCCGCTCAGTGTGAGCGGGATTTTTTATGATATTTAACTAATTACCTACACCGCCGGTTTTCTCTGCCGGAGATTCAGGCGTAACGGGAGGCCACTCTTCGAAGGTTGCTAAGTGTTGCTGAATCGCAGCTTGAGCAGGGCCAAATGCCCACATTTTCTGCCCCATCCACTTCAAGTACATGCCTGATTCTTCAGCTGCTCGCTCGTATGGGTCACGACGTAAGTTGAACAGCAACGGAGCATTGAGTTCTTCTTTCGGACCGCTCCAACCGTGATTCTGTACCACGAAGTGCGCTTTCCAATCCCCCACTCGAACCGCTTGTAGCTTATCTCGTTCGTAGTAGTAAATTTCTTTGCGGTTCGACTCACCTTTTTCCGTCAGCATATCGACTTGGTTGTAACCATCTAAGTGCGCTTTAAAGCCATCGTGACCTTTCAGCATTTTCTCTTTTAGATCTGTAGGGCCACCCGCCGCTGCAATCAGTGTTGGTAACCAATCCATACCATCAAAGATGCCATTGCCGACACTGCCCGCAGGGATTTTGCCCGGCCAACTAACCAATGCAGGAGCACGAACACCACCTTCCCATGTTGTGCCTTTTTCGCCATGGAATGGTGTCATACCGCCATCTGGCCACGTCATTATTTCTGGGCCATTATCCGCCGTAAAAATGATGATGGTGTTATCTGCAATGCCGAGCTCTTCCATTTTGGCGAGCATTTCTCCGACATGATCATCGAGATCTTTCATCACCACTTCTTGCAGTCCCCAACCATTCTGACCAAGCATGGCTTCATACTCTTCAGAAAGGTGCGTCCATACGTGACCTCGTGATGGGCAATACCAAGTAAAGAATGGCTTATCCGCTTCAACTGCTCTTTCAATGAAGTTAATCGTGTGTTTGTTAACTTCGTCATCCAGTGTACGCATACGTTCAATCGACAGAGCACCATCATCTTCAATCGTTTGACCGCCCTTACCGTCCGATTTTGCGTAGATCACATTACGAGGCGCAAATGCATCTAACGATCCATCTTTAGGCCAATCTGGATCTTCGGTGTATTCCATCGCATTCAAGTGATACAACCAACCCCAATACTCATCAAAACCATGCATTGTCGGTAAGAATTCATCTCGGTCGCCTAGGTGGTTTTTACCAAACTGCCCCGTCATGTAACCCATACTCTTGAGCATTTCAGGAAGCGTTGGTGTATCTGCGCTTAAACCCACAGGGCCACCTGGTAGCCCAACAGAGTGCATCCCTGTTCGCACCGGTAACTGCCCAGTTAAGAATGCAGAACGACCTGCTGTACATGAAGGTTGAGCATAATAATCGGTAAGTAACATGCCCTTTTCGGCAATGCTGTCGATGTTCGGCGTTTCGCTGCTCATCACGCCGTTATGATAGGCACTCAAGTTCGATATACCGACATCATCGGTAAAGATAACAAAGATATTTGGCTGCTCTTGAGCTGACCATGCCGATAGCGAAAAGCTACTCAACACACTCAGGATAAGAAGATGGAAAATCCTTTTCATACAATGTCCTTATACTGTTTCAGATTGCTCTTTATGAATCATTTTTAAACCGACTAAACCGAAGCCCAACTCCAAGATTAGATAGACGAAAAGTAGCCAATGAGGCATGCCATCTAATACCAAGCTAATGACTCGACCGGCAGCCAAACCCAACATGAAAACCACCAAGCTATAGATCGCGGGTAGTCGATACTTTTTGAACAGTGCGCCAAGCACCCAAAATAACGCCAGAGCCAAATAAAGCCCCATCACAGCGCGAAAGATATGAGTCACGTTGATCGGACTCGCGTCGATTTCAAATAGGTAGTTCAGAGAAATAACCGGTGCATAACCGTAAGACAGAGCGATGGGTGTTAAGCCCACAACCGCGACTAACAAGAAAATACTTTGTGGCTTCATACCCTTCTCTCAAAATTTGGCTCTTTAAAAAAAACATAGTCTACAATCAGGGATATACAAGTTGCATATGTGGGAAATGGATAGTTAGAACAGGCATTCATAATCGTGCTATTTCAAATCGAATATAGGGATATCAATATGGCTAAGTGGCGTTACTTAATCGGATCAATGTTAGTGGTCAGCTCAACCGTTAATGCTCAGGAAGCGAGCTCTGAAACAAGTACAAAAAAATGGCAACACAGTATTGAAATCTATGCTCAGGCTTTGAATATTCGAGGCAACAGCACGATCGGTAGAATCTCAACAGATGTAGACGTTGATCCTGCATTCATCATGGATCATATCGACATGGGTGCCATGCTTCGCCTGGAAGGAATTTATGACAATCAATGGGGTTACTACCTTGATTACAGTTACATGAAATTAAGTGGGAAAACAGATTCTGTACTAGACATAAACAAAAACATTTTGAAAGGCAATGTCGATATAAGACAAGGCGTTTTAGAGGCTAAGGGCTTCAAACGCTATCAATATGATATCGGGATGATTGATTATATGGTGGGGATACGTTGGTGGGACAACGATATTGATACAAGGCTCTATGGTTCCAAAGGAAATGTGGATTTACGTAAATCACTCAATGAAGATTGGATCGATTATCTTGTCGGTGTTCGATGGACCAAAGAACTCAACAAAAGCTGGACAGTACATACCAGCCTAGACATGGGGCTTGGCAGCGACACTGACTTTACCAGTTCTTTGCTAACAGGAGTTCGTTATCAAATTAACGACTGGTCAGATTTAAATCTCGCCTACAAATCCACTTGGGTTGATTACGAAAATAAAGGCACTTTTGAATACGATACTGCCACACAAGGCTTCTTGGTGGGTTGGGCAGCTCATTTTTGATTAGAGAGTCAGGATATTAGAAATTTAGGTAAGCCGGATTCATGGCTTACCTTTCAAATGAAGTCTACCTTTCAAGAAAAGCTGCTGGTGACTTACTTATTGATTCACAGGGTGTGGCACAACACATTCTTGTTTCATGATCTTGAGGCCAGCATTAAGCGTTTCTGCCCACGCTTGCTCAACTTGCTCGTTATAATGCGGGTCGTACTTTTTAACGGTGTTGAGCAACGAATTAAACCACTCATTTAGCTCTTGCTCTGAGATATCCATCCCCAAATCTTTGTGTCTTTTACCTAGCCTCTTAACCGAGTTTCTCACGCTTGATAAACCTGACGAGTTATAGATTAGGATAATAGAAGCTTTGAGCATCTTGGTTTGTTGCTCTAATCCAATGCTTTCAAATCGTTCTGAAAACCTAGGGTTATGCTCACAAAAATCAGCCAAGAAGGTTTCTAAAAATTCTTGGTCGATCCTGCAGCGCTCAAAGCTCTCATAAAACAGTTCGTTTGGTGACATCTGACAGATCCTTTGCAATATTTGTGAGTCTTCAAGAAAACTTACAAGTTCAGAGCCGTGATTCACCAACTCTGAACAATCAATACGATCTAATTATACGCCACTATGGCATAAAGTGAACGATGACATAGGGCGAACTAAGGCATAAAGTGAGTTGCACAGATCTTGTTTCCATCAGGATCTCGCAAATAGGCCATGTAAAGACGACGTTCGTCAGAGCCTCTCGCACCGGGGCCGTTTTCAATACTTGTGCCGCCATTTTCTACGCCAACACGGTGCCACTCATCCACAACTTCAGGTGAAGACGCTAGAAAACCCACCGTCATGCCATTGCCGTGCGTTGCTGGCTGACCATCAATCGGTTTGGTTAAACCTAATACACCCGTTTGGCTAACGTAAACACAGCGTCCTTTCGGATCAACGGAACCTTCGTTGTAACCAAGCACCTTCATAATTGGATCATAGAAAGACTTCGCGCGTTCAATATCTTCGGTACCGAGAAAAACATGGCTGAACATAACTAACCTCTTCTTTTATTGAAAGAACCACCTAAACTAGACCTTCTACTTTGTTTTGTCTAGCCGTGAGATTTCGTCATAACTGTTGCTTGATCCATTGAGAGAACACTTGGAACTTGGTTCGCTGGTCCATCCCTTTCGGGCACACCAAATCATACCCCTTTCCTGATTCGATACTCATAAATGGTGCGACCAACAGTCCTTGGTCAATCTGTGGTTGCATGAACTCTAGGCGCCCCAAAGCCACTCCCATCGACAATATTGCAGCATCCATTGCCAAGCGATTATCGCTGTAATAATCACACTGCAGAGTACAGTCAACATCGCCTTGTGCTTCTTCCAACCAACGTTGCCATGCGGTGATGTCACCACTGTGTATAAAGCGCGCTTGTTCTAAGCGATCAACACCCTTTTCAAGATTGAGTTTTTGCGCATATTCAGGGCTACAAACCGGTGTTCTCACGCCTGTAAATAACCGCTCACTATAGTGATTCGGATAGTGGCCTTCGCTATAGAAAATTGCCACGTCATAAGGTTCAAACTGGAAATCAGATTGGTTCTGTTTGGTTTGTAATTTGATGCTTAAATTTGGATAGAGTTTTCTAAATTCTGGCAGGCGTGGCATCAGCCAAGACGAAGCGAAATAAGGCGACGTAGCGATATACAATTCGCCGCTCAGCTCTCCAGTTTTGATGTCCGTTAGCTCCGAGAATATCGACTCAAACGAGATGTTGAGCATCGACAAAACACGCTGCCCCTCGGGCGTTAATTCGAGCTTACGAGTTTTACGAATGAACAAGTTGAACTTAAGCTGTTGCTCTAACTTTTTAATGCGATGGCTCACTGCCCCTTGAGTCAAACAGAGTTCATCAGCCGCCTGCGTGAAACTCAAATGTTTGGCTGCAACACTAAAGGTGTGCAGCAGCGACAGCGTTTGTTGGCGATTTTCGAACAACCCCATGGATTAACCTCATTAATTCATATCTCATCATTACTGGTTTGATGGTGTGCATAACCATCGTATAGATTAAACCACGTAATCTACAAAATAAATGGTGAGCAACATGAAACAGAATCAAAAACTCAAAGTTGTCGTAATTGGTGGTGGCTCAAGTTACACCCCAGAACTCATTGAAGGTCTCCTTAATCGTCATCACGAACTGCCGATCTCTGACTTGTGGTTAGTCGATATCGAAGAAGGGATGGACAAGGCAAAAGTGATTGCGGATTTAACCAAGCGTATGATCAAAAAAGCCAACTGCGACATCGCTGTTCACCTCACCACAGATAGACAATCGGCCTTAATCGACGCTGATTTCGTGTGTTCACAATTTAGAGCGGGTCGTTTAGAAGCACGGCTGCGAGATGAGCGAATCGCATTGAAATACCGCATGATTGGCCAAGAAACGAATGGCTTAGGTGGCTTCTCAAATGCCTGTCGCACCATCCCAATTGCGCTAGAAATTGCCAAAGAAATGGAAACACTCTGCCCAGACGCTTGGCTTCTAAACTTCACCAACCCGTCAGGCATGGTGACCGAAGCCTTGATTAAACACTCAACCATCAAAACGGTTGGCCTATGCAATGTACCCGTCAACATGGAACGTGGCGCGGCTGAAATGCTAGGCGCAGAACGTGCCGACATTACTATGCAAATTGCTGGCTTAAATCACTTAGTGTGGGCGAGAAAAGTGCTTCATGAAGGCAAAGATAAACTCGGTGAGGTGATTGATCAGTTACTCGGTGGTAACGACCAAATGATGCCGAAAAACATTCCTCCCTTTGAATGGGATGGCGAGCTGATTCGATCATTGAACCTCGTGCCATGTGCCTACCTACGCTACTACTACCAATCACGAGATATTCTCGACAAAGAGTTCGCAGCTTCAGAGAACAGTACCAACCGAGCAGACCTTGTCGCTAAGGTAGAAGAACAACTGTTGGCGATCTATCAAGACCCGATGTTAGACACCAAGCCTCAGTTGTTAGAAGAGCGAGGTGGCGCGTACTACTCTGAAGCAGCTTGTGAGCTGATGAGCAGTATTCACAACAACAAACGTTCTATCATGCACGTCAACACTCGTAATAATGGTGCGATTCAAGGCCTGCCTGACGACTGTGCAGTTGAGGTGAGTTCGGTGATCACCAGTAGTGAGATCCTGCCATTGAATGTCGAGCCTTTTGATAGCGATACTCTACGCCTCATCCAGCAAATGAAAGAGTTTGAAACACTCACCGTGAAAGCCGCAATGACTGGCGATATCGCGATTGCCAAGCGCGCATTGATTCTGAATCCTATTGTCGATAGTGGTTCGCACATCGATGAAGCATTGCAAGAAACCATCCGTGAAAACTTAGACTTCATGCCAGCCTTTGCTCATCGATTGAAGCTAGATTAACCAGTAATCAAATAGAAAATTCAACTGGCACTGAGCACAAGATAACCAAACTTTTGCACACTGATGAGTAACGCATAGAAACTAAGTAATAAGAAGGCTAGCGATGAAACTGATCTTAAATGCCGATGATTTCGGACTCACAGAAAGTGTTAACCACGGCATCGTCGACTGCTTACAAGCCGGTATGGTCAAGTCGACCACTATCATGATGAATCAGCCGGGCACACAACACGCTGTGGAGCTTTATCACCAAGGGAAAGTCCCTGAGGTTGGTTTGCACTTTACCGTTACTGCAGGAAAACCTCTGACGCCACCTGAGCTTGTTCCTAGCTTGGTGGATGCTCAAGGAAACTTCTTAGACAACGTCACTCTGTTCGATAAAGGCGATGTCGTCGAAGCGCAAGTGACACTTGAGCTCAACGCTCAATATCAAGCGGCCATCAATGCAGGACTAATGATCAATCACATCGATAGCCATCACTTTGGCGGTGTATTTAAACCACTCAAAGCCGCTTTTACTCGCACCGTCAATCAGATTGGTCTTCCGGTCAGACGAATCGATAACATTGTGAATGGGCAATATTCACTAAAAGTCGCCACACCCGACGCTTTTGATATGCGATTTTTCGATGACGGCGTATCACTTGCTCGTTTACAAGATTTACTACTGAGCTATCAAACCGTAATGCCGAAAGGGGTTGTCGAATTGATGTGTCACCCATCGCTTTCTGTCACTGATGAGCTTAAGTCATTATCTGGTTATCGTGACAAGCGTGTTGAGGAATACCAACTTCTCACCAGCCCTGCACTCAAGCAGTGGCTAAACGACCATCAGATAGAGTGTATTGGATTCGACGCTCTCAGATAGGGAACCTTGATTCAGGGCTACTCAACAATGCGTTGTGCGCCCTGTCCTTGGTCATGCAGAATATCTTCAGGGTTCAACAATTGGCATTTCTGCATACTCAAACAACCACAACCGATGCAGCCGGTTAGGTTTTCTTGTAGCGATTTAATCTGCGCCATCTTACTGTCCAGCTGCCCCTGCCATTTCTTCGCGACTCGCTCCCAATCTCGCTTAGTCGCAGTATGGTTCATCGGCAGTGTTGACAACTCTTCGGTGATCTCTTCCAGCGTGAAGCCTATTGACTGCGCGACTTGTATTAGCGCGATTCGACGCAGCATCGCCGACTGATAACGACGTTGATTTCCGTTAGTGCGAATCGAAGCAATCAACCCTTTGGTTTCATAAAAACGCAGCGCCGAAGGTGCGACACCACTGCGCTCTGACAGCTGACCAATGGTGAGGTATACAATGTTTCTCATGATCTTTCACTTCCTGTTTGAATGGCCATTTCGTCCTGATACTGACCAGTATAATAGAGTTCACTTTAACTTTAAGTATGAGTTCAAATTTAGGTTTGGACTAAATTGAAAACGACGATCTATCAAGAGTCCAGATTGAACCTTTGGTCTATGACTTGGCTGGACGATTGCCATACATACTGTCAAAGCCGGGAATACCTTGCTCCCACACAGGCTGCTCTTCACCAACAATGTTTTTCAATGTATCAATGAAAAGCTTGGTTTTAATTGGGGCATCTCGATGTGGATACACCGCATAGAAAGTACCAAAGTCATCCAAGTGTAAATGAGTCATGATAGGCACCAACTCACCACTGATTACTTCATCTTCAATCATCTGTGCCGTGACGACTGCAAGCGTACTGCCCGTTAAAGCACTCTTAGAAATCATCTCAACATCATTCACTTTATAGGTCGCGTTGAGCTGAAAATGCTGCGCTTGCCCCTCTTGGTCAACATAGGAAAACTTGTCGATCAGCAATCCCGGTGCGGCATATATGGTGGCAGGTAATGACTCTAGCTTTTCGATGGTATTGATCTCTCCATGCTCAGCAATGAACTCTGGGGAAGCAACAATCAGCAATCGACTTCTGGCAATCTTACGGCTAATCAGGCTCGAATTCTTTGGCTTACCGATACGAAAACCGATATCAAACCCTTCTTTAACCATGTCTACGATTCGGTCTTCAAGTCTCAATTCAAAATCGACGTCCGGATATTGTTTTTGAAACACAGCAATCGCTTGCTGAACATACTGTCGCCCAAACATGGTTGAGCTGGTGATTCTCAGTAAGCCACGAGGCTCTGCGTGGTAGTTTTGCGCTAGGCGTCGAGTGTTGTTCAACAATGCTCGAAGTTGATGCGCTTGATTGACCATCTCATTGCCAGCAGCAGTCAGAGATAACGAACGGGTTGTTCTATTCAATAACCGAACGTTGAGCTCTTCCTCAAGACGGCTAATCTGCTTTGAGATAACAGAGCGATCAACGTTTCTTTGTTCCGCCACTTTGACAAACGAACCAAGCTCGACCACTTCAAGTAACAATAATAAACGACTCGATATATCCATAACGCCCTTTGTTGCATTTTAAGCACCAATATTGTGCCAATTTGCCTGTTTTTCTCATCTTATTACAAATCTATAGTAGCTGCACATAACGGAGACAACATTAAGTCCCGAACTAATAGAGGAACACCCCATGACACTACTATCTGTGACTAACCAAAATGGCATTGCAACCGTATCTATCAACAACCCACCAGTGAACGTACTGACTTTCGATTTGATCAATGAGATCAACGCATTCGTTCTTTCATTGAAAGATGATCGTGATACCAAGGTTGTTGTATTTAAATCATTGAATGAAAGCTTCTTTTTGGCTCACTTAGATCTCAATGTGATCAACGGTACGCAAGGTGGACAAGCGGGTTCGATTGAATTCAATCACATGATTGAGAACATCAAATCAATGAAGCAAGTGTCTGTTGCAGTGGTTGATGGTGTAGCTCGTGGGGGCGGTAATGAATTTGTGATGGCGTGTGACCTAGCTTATGGCACTGAAAACTCAGCGTTCGCACAACCAGAAATTCATGTAAACATCCCAACGGGTGGTCAAGGCGCTGTGCAATTTGCAAGACGCATGGGTAAAAACAAAGCGCTACAAGCATTGTTACTCGGCAACGATTTTACTGCTCAACAAGCAGAGAGCCGTAACATCATCACGCAGTTCGTACCTAAGGCCGACCTAAACGATTTTTTAGCAACAACGTTAGGAGTGATCAGCCAGTTAGAAGTACGTGACATCGTGATGTACAAAGAGATCATCGCGGCTTCAATCAAAGACAAACAAGCGGGCGCAGAGCTAGAGCTTCGTTACTTCTTAGAGCGTGCAAAAGAGCAAAAAACAGCGGCAATCATTGGCGCGTTTCTAAAACATGGCGGACAAACAGAGCGTGAAGCTAAAGATATGCCAGGTATCTTCGCCGATACTGCAGCTGAGCTATCTAAATAATCAGCCATGTAGTCACCATACAAAAAACGGTCACCTGAGGGTGGCCGTTTCTGTGCTTAATTAATCACGAGCTTACAACCTAAGACTCAACTTTAATAACTGAACACCTGAGGCTTATATTTGAGGCTTAGTATTTAAGGTTCAAAGCTTGCTCATGATCGATTTTAGGTTCTCTAACATTTCAGCGTTGGTCACTTCCCCTGTCTCTACATCAAAATTGTCGTAAAAACTCGGCACAGACAGTGTGCCTTTGATGTCCGCAGCAAAATATGGCGCGGAGTTTACAGCAGAAGATAGCACCGATGTTGCGCCGCCTGGGCCCGGAGATGCAGCCAACATAACGACAGGCTTGCCTTGGTAAACCTTCATATCAATTCGAGATGCCCAATCGAACACATTCTTAAAAGCCGCAGTATAAGAACCGTTGTATTCTGCAAACGAAATGACCACAGCGTCAGCTTCACTAATCTTGCTAAAAAAGCGCTGCGCGTGCTGGTGAATACCTGACGCCTTTTCTCTGTCTTCGCTGTAAATCGGCATTTCAAAATCATTAAGATCAAGCACTTCAACTTGCGCGTTGTTCGCAAGGCTTGCGGTATAAGCTGCTAATTGTTGGTTAATCGATGTCTTACTGTTGGTGGCGCCAATGGCTAATACTTTCATTGTTGATCCTTTAAATCGGTTAGAAACATTTCTCTAAAGCTGGGAAAGGTACCTTTAGGGTTAAGCCAAAGTACGTTTGTAATGCAGCAAAATAAGCGGGTTCGTCTTCAAGCAACCACTCTTCTGTTGAGCCGTTTTTGCTAATTTTAATTTTCTGGTTAAGTAGCGTGACAATCCCGTCTTCAATCGGCAGCGCCGCAATACAGTTCGATGTAAAAATCGATTTCGGGCTGTTAGATGTAAAAAAGTTGCTCGACTCTAAATCGTTCGCACACACGTGAGTCATGTCTAGGCTGTATACCTTCATCCATTCTTCACCCTGCTTGATTTGCAATAGCAAACCGTACAATTCGTCTTCAATGAAACGGAAGGTCTGTAAATCATTAGACTGTTCAAGACCGGTTTCTAGCAGCAACGGAGCTCGAGGTGTAAAGGTGCCAAAGCCCGCATCCACCAGCCATTGCTTGTCATCAATGGTCACCATGGTCACTCGGTGGCTGCGCCCTGTCGGTTCGCCCGCTAGGTGAACCCGGCCAAGTAGGCTTCTGGCTTCAAAGCCCAAATAAGTGAGCACGTTCAACAGCAGTCCATTAAGCTCTTGGCAATAACCACCTCGCTGATTAACCACCAGCTTTTGGTAAAGCGCTTCGGGAGATAGTTGAATCGCTTGTCCATTGATCACATCGAAGTTTTCGAATGGGATACTTCTGTGTTGATGCTTATGAATGGCTTTGAGGCTTTCGACGGTAATGTCACTCGTTTCAGATAAGCCTATTCGTGCAAAATATTCAGTCACTTGATTCTGTTCCATACCCTAACCTGCTTAATTTATCTCACCTGCAATTCGTCACTTGTTGGTCTATACAACCATCAGGCGATTGTCTGTGTTTTTAGATTAAGCAGGATGATAAAACCTCAAGTTAACTTGAGGTAAAGTAATATTTTCAAGAAATAGGAAGTAATTTAAAAACGCTAATAAAGCAGTGCATAACAGCAGGTGGAATATAGATTGGTATTGCATGGCAAGAATAAGCACACCCAAAAATACAGTGGATGTGCTTTATTGAGGTGTTAATTACTTAGATTGATTTAAAGGGCTGATGCCTGAATAAGTAACGCCTGACAACTCTGCCATTTCACGATTCCATGTCGCTAAATCGTGCGGGTTAAATTGATTCAAATGATCATGACCGCACGCTCTCGCCATCACTTGCATTAACTCTGTCGAAGCTTCGAAGAAGTTCTTGAGTTGGTTCGAGGCTTTTTCGACATTTAAGCGTTGGCGTAAATCGGCTTTTTGAGTCGCGATGCCCGCTGGGCAATTGTTGGTATTACACATTCTCGCCGCCACACAACCAATCGACTGCATGGCGCTGTTCGAGATGGCGACACCATCAGCGCCAAGCGCCATCGCTTTTACAAAGTCCATCGGAACACGAAGTCCGCCAGTAATGATTAAGGTGACTCTGTCACTGACACCTTGCTTGTCTAAATAAGCTCTGGCACGAGCAAGTGCTGGAATGGTGGGAACACTAATATGGTCACGGAACATTTCAGGCGCTGCTCCTGTACCGCCACCACGCCCATCCAAGATGATGTAATCAGCACTGGCATCAAGCGCGAACTGAATGTCTTCTTCAATGTGATTGGCACTCAACTTGAAGCCAATCGGGATTCCACCTGTCACTTCTCGAACTCGGTCGGCGAACTTTTTGAAATCCGCGACGGTTTTTAGATCAACAAAGGTTGGTGGAGAAATCGCAGCCGTACCCGCTTCAATACCGCGTACCTCTGCAATCTTACCGATGTTCTTAACTCCCGGCAGATGACCGCCTGTTCCGGTTTTAGCCCCCTGTCCGCCTTTAAAGTGAAAGGCTTGGACATTCTTGAGCTTAGATTCATCGTAACCAAACTGAGCACTGGCCAGTTCATAAAAGTAACGAGAGTTCGCGGCTTGCTCTTCGGGTAACATACCGCCCTCTCCAGAACAGATACCTGTCCCTGCGAGTTCCGCGCCTGTCGCCAACGAGACTTTCGCTTCTTCAGACAAAGAGCCAAAACTCATATCGGACACAAACAAGGAGATGTTCAACTTGAGCGGCTTTTTCGCTTTTGGCCCAATAATCAGCTCAGTACCCACAGGCACATGTTCCAACAGAGGTTTGGTCGCCATTTGAGCAACCATGACCTGAATATCATCCCAATGCGGCAATAGATATCTTGGTACACCCATTGAGGTCATGGGCCCATGATGCCCGACCTTAGATAAACCATCGCGCGCCAGTTGATGGATAAACTCAACCGTAGGCTCTTCTTTGGTTGCGCTCGCAGCAGGAGACAAGTCTGGCGCAGCCGCTTGGATGTGAACCTCTGGGCCTTCTTGCCCAACCTGTTCAGCCGTAAACTGTTTATGAGTGCCATCGCAAAAAGGTAGGTTGTTCGAATATTTACAGCGACACAGATAAGCATCGCCGTTTTCTTCGGCCACAAAACTCTTCGGTTTAAAGCCGGTTCCGGCATGAGAACCATCACAAAACGGTTGGTTTTTCGATTTACCACAGGTACAGAAGTAATACTCTTCCCCTTCGGTTAGCTCCACTTTGATTGGCTTGGTATCCGCTATCACTGGATTCTTCATAGTTCGTTCACCTTTATCTTTTTTATCATTTGATGACTGAAGCGATGGCTTGCTCACAAGAGTAAAGTAAAGGTGAGATGCGCGGTGAATTCAATAAATGAGATCGTTCGATAAGATTAATGAACCGACTCAACACATACAAAAATGGCCACCTAATCGGCAGCCATTGTGTTTTAAATATGAGTCTAAGCTAAACGTGAAAGGTTAATCGAATAACTCGATAACCAATTTATTGTCTTTAATCACTAGATTGGGTTCCGATGATTTAATCAACGACTCTTGCACTTTATTGCTGTCGAGCTTGTAAACGGGAGACTGGGACAAAGCAAAACCAATCATAGAAACGGCAGGCTTAAGTAGTTTGGCAATCTCTGGCGAAAGCTGTTTATCTTTTTCTTCAAAGCGCTCTAAACGCAGTGATTTCAAATAAATCTCGCCACTCTCTTTGTCGTATTCCGGAATCGCACTGAACTCGATATCCAAGTCCAACCCCATATTCGGCATATTGAACACCTGAACTTTTGCATTGGTGTTCGCTAAAACAGACACACGCTCGGTATCAGCTCTACCAATTTGCACCGCTAAGTCATCGACAGCGACTTGCGCGTACATAACGTTTTGTACACCTACTTCCTGCTCTAACATCACCGAATCTTGCAGGTAGTTCGTCATTTCTTGCTCAGTCACGCTGTAGCTCACACAACCACTTAGCATCAGGGCAGTCATAGCTAAAATGAAACGGTTCATTAACTTTGTTGTCATTGGAGATAGGCTCTTAATTTGTAAATGCATGGAACGGATGTTACCTCTAGATGATACTGTAAAATAGTTCTCACAATGACAGTGTCGGATAACTGGGCAGAATGATCCACCTAATTGGTGATGTCGTATAGATTGGTATTGACGAAAAGAGTAAGAAAAACAATGACTGCATTAACGATATTTTACGATGGGACATGCCCGTTATGCGCAAAAGAGATGGCAGCGCTTGCCAAGCATGATACCAAAAATCAGATTAAAACCATCGATATCTACAGTGAAGCGTTTTCAAACTACCCGCAAATAGATGCCGAGGCAGCCAATACAATCTTGCATGCACTGGACGAAAACGGAAAGCTGCTTCTTGGTTTAGATGTGACTTACCAAGCGTGGAAGCTGGTTGGCAAAGGTTGGCTATATGCCCCATTGCGCTGGGCGATATTTAAGCCAATGGCCGACTGGTGTTATCTACGGTTTGCGAAAAACCGATATAAAGTCTCTTTTTGGCTAACTGGAAAGTCACGCTGCAACGGAAACAGCTGTACTAAATAGCTGTACTAAATTGCATTGGAATTAAGACATACCACTGGCGACTTTGTAGTAAACAATGCCAAACAGCGCTGCGAATACCAATACCGTTACGGCCACTTTCAACCAAATAAACTTCATGTTTTGTCCTTACAAATTTTGTTTACTGTTCCACGAGACAAGTTATCACAACAAAACATTAGGTTGTGTAATGATTGATAGAACTTTGTAGTCAACCTTGATTCCCAGAGAGAACCTTTATGTCGGCAAAAGAGAGAAACCTTCCTACACATCGAATTTCGAGATTCAGTAAGTTTGCCTCGCTGGCGACAAGGGTCGCTGGCAATGTGATAACGGAAGGCACCAAGCAACTCGCACAAGGTAACAGGCCTAAAGCAAAAGACTTAATGCTGACGCCGCAGAACATTGCTCGCCTGACTGATCAACTGGCACACCTGCGCGGTGCAGCGATGAAGCTTGGCCAAATGTTATCAATGGACGCTGGCGATGTTCTCGAACCTGAACTCGCCGACATTCTTTCTCGCCTGCGCTCAGACGCCGACCCGCTGCCGACAAAGCAGCTCAACCAAGTATTAGAAAGCTCACTCGGCATCAACTGGAAAGCCGAATTCCTTTCCTTCAACTTTAAACCTATCGCCAGTGCGTCCATAGGACAAGTTCACCAAGCTTACAGTGATGCGGGAGACAAACTTGCCATCAAAGTCCAATATCCAGGCATTCGAAAAAGTATCGACAGTGATGTGGACAACGTAGGCACATTGCTGAACATCGTTGGTTTGATACCCAAGTCCGTCGATTATAAAGGCTTATTAGAAGAAGCTAAGAAACAGCTCCATGATGAAGCGGATTATGCTCGCGAGGCTGACTATGCGACACGTTACTATCATGCACTGAAAGAACACGCTCACTTCGTCGTGCCTAAGATTCACCCTCAAATGTCTTCAGAATCAGTGCTCGCGATGGACTTCATTGAAGGTGTCTCGATAGAGCAAATCGAAGGTTACAATCAAAGTACTCGTGATTTTGTCATGCGCAGCTTGCTCGAACTCATGTTCAGGGAGTTGTTCGATTTTAAGATGGTGCAGACCGACCCTAACTTCGCCAACTACCTTTACGTTGAAAACACGCGCCAGATTGGGCTGTTAGATTTTGGGGCAACCCGAAAATACTGCGACCGCTTCAGTGATGGCTATCGTTTGGCCTTTACCTCTGTTGTTAATCAAGACGAATCAGGGCTCAATCAAGCACTCGAACAGATTGGGTTCTTTAGCGAAGTCATACTGCCCGAGCAGCGCCAAGCCATTCTTAACTTAGTGACTATGGCTTGTGAACCCATGTTGGTAGACGAAGACTACGATTTTAAAGCCAGCGGTTTAGCTCAACGACTTCGTGAAGTTGGCACCATCTTGAGCATGGAGCAAGAGTATTGGCACACGCCACCAGCAGACGCCCTATTCCTCCATCGTAAAATCGGTGGCATGTATCTGTTAGCCGCTCGCCTTGGTGCAAGGGTGAACATAAGTCGTTTGGTCGCTCCATATCTCATCAGCGATGACACTTAATTTGTTCATAAATAGTGACGGTTAATGATTAGCAGAGTGATCATTTCGTGCTGCGCAAGAGTACTAACAGTTACGCCAACTAAAATGAGCCAAACCTATGAAACCTTCACTGCTTTGCTCCACCGCCCTGATTGCGAGCCTAACGAGCTCTATCGCTGTTGCATCAAGTTGCCCTGAGATACTCAACGGCAAACAACGTTTGTTAAACTCCAACGAAGAGATAGAGCTGTGTGAAGAGTTTCAAGGCAAAACCCTTTTGGTTGTGAACACAGCCAGCCAATGTGGCTTCACACCACAATTTAAACAATTAGAGCAATTGCATCAGACCTATAAAGACCAAGGTTTCACGGTGGTCGGCTTCCCAAGCAACGATTTTCGTCAAGACCGAGGAAGCGAAGAGAAGTCAGCCAAAATTTGTTACCTCGACTACGGTGTGACCTTTCCGATGATGGCTCGAGCAACACTATCTGGCAGTAGCGCTAACCCTGTGTTTGCAGAAATTCAACAGCAAGCAGGTGTGACGCCCAAATGGAACTTCTACAAATTCCTAATCAGCAAAGAAGGTAAAGTGGTGGCAACCTTCCCTAGCTCGACATCACCAGTGAGTGCGACACTCAAAAATGCGATTGAGCAGCAGCTATGAGGTCTGCTTATTTGGCGACAACTCAAACCCGCAATACCATGGCCAAGCTCGGTTATATGGGGCTAATCCCATTTCTATTTGGCCTAGTGCTGTCTCTAACTGACAGCCAATTCTTAGGCCTGAGTGGCGAGACACTCTTCATCACCTACAGCGTGGTCATATTGAGTTTTTTGTCGGGTATTTTGTGGGGAAGTGGCATCGAAAATTTCGAAAGCCAATCCAGCAACAAGGCTCTGATTCTGAGTAACGTCATTGTGTTATTCGCGTGGTTAGCCGTGCTACTTGGGGAGCAAAAGGAGTTTCTCACTACTCTGATTCTTATCACCGGCTATATTGTGGTTTGGAGAGCGGAAAGGTCGATGAGAGAAGAAAATCAAAGCGAAGGCCCGGATGGCTACTTTGACATGAGAACTCGGCTCACCTCTAGTGTGGTGTTAATGCACGGTATCGTGATGTTGACCTAGGTGTGTGGAAGCGAGAACCAGCACACAAGGTTATGCAAAATCAGATGATGAGCTGCATCACCAATCTAGGCTCATCATCGCCAAAATAGTTACCTTCTTCTTTGATCGTGACAAAACCCATCGATGCATAAAGCGCGCAAGCCGATGTATTATTGGGATCTACGGTCAGCAATATTTTGGATTCTTGAGGCAGTGTCGCTATCGCCTGCTGCATCAATAAACGCCCTACTCCCATGCCTCGGAATTCTTGATTAACAGCTAATGACAAAACCCAATACTCTTGTGGTTTGTCGGTTGGTGTCATCAACACATAACCCGCAACCTTCAACTCTTGCTTAGCCACCAATAAGCCCTTCCCCCAGCAATCAAAGGCCTGACGAAAGAAAAACTGCGGATAGGCGTGGTCGCCAAACAAAGTATGTTCAAGCTGATAAATATCAGCCAGTTCTTGTTTTTCCGCACAGACAACATTCATAGATAGACCTCATTTAAACCGAACCTCAAGTTTAAACATGCAAGCTCAAAGGTGCTATTAATAATATATATCAACAGCCTAAAGGCTTACGAACTGCCTTAACTAAGATGCCATTTAAGTGATGCCTAAGGGGTAGATTAGGTTACTTATGTTTTACTGACGACTCACCAACAAATTCGCACCAGATAGTGCAAGAAAAACAGAACAGGCTTTATTGAAACGCTGCGCCATTTCAGGCCTAGAGAACCAATGTCTAAGGTATAAACCGAAGGCTGCATAGATAGAGATAGCAACCATCTCTAATACTAGAAAAGTACTTCCTAAAATAAAGAATTGGGTATGAACGTTGGCAGAAACATCGACAAATTGAGGGAGGAATGCAGTGAAGATAAGTATCGCTTTCGGGTTGCCAGCGGCGAGAGCAAATTCTTGTTTAACTAAACCAAACCAATTCTTGTTGCGCTCAATACCAACAATAGGGCTGGCTTTTGAACGCCACAAATTAAACGCAATCCAAAGCAGGTACATTGCGCCAAACAGCTTGATCATGAAAAACAAAGTTTCAGAAGTATAGAGGACAACTGCGAGTCCAGAAGCAGCCAGAGCGATCATGCCAGAAAAGGCGCAGACTCTTCCCAACCCTGCGACGAAAGCCGCTTGG
This sequence comes from Vibrio sp. 14N.309.X.WAT.E.F5, assembly GCF_030397615.1. Lineage (NCBI taxonomy): Bacteria > Pseudomonadati > Pseudomonadota > Gammaproteobacteria > Vibrionales > Vibrionaceae > Vibrio > Vibrio sp. 14N.309.X.WAT.E.F5. Next base: position 173,168 of record NZ_JAPNXR010000008.1, read on the forward strand.
AAGCCATAACAGCGGGCGTTGTTCATCGCCAATAGGTTATTGGGCCCGGGCGTTAAATTTAAAGCAAAACAGGCTGGGATAAACAGCAGTAACTTCCATATTTCCATTGAGGCTTCCTAGTCGCAATATGCTGCGGTTATAAAATCGTTGAACAATATCTTATCTTTTATAACAGCATTTAAAAGATCTGCCGCATCCTTTTAGTTAGTTCTCAAAAAACTTCTCGTATTCTGGCGTAGAGAGGTTTTCTGCAACACCTATCTCACCAACGATATAAATGGCACTGGCAATGGTATCTAAAGTTGGATTAGGTTCGCGCTTTGGAACCTCACCAACCACAGGGACAGCCTCTGGATTGAATGTGGAGTTACAGACAACGCTAGCACACACGATATTTTGCTGATCTTGCAAAGAAACTTCTGGAGGATTGAAATCGGGCGACTTATAACCTAACGCATTTTCCTCTTGTGAGTTTAAGTCAGGAGCCGAAGCATCCACCGTTGAAAAATCAGAGGAGCTGTATGAGGCGGCTGAAAACAAAGAGAAGAACAACATCCACTTATTCATGTATCTTTCCATAGTTAGCATTCATTGAATTTATAAATACTATCTAATCCAAAAGATTATGAACAGTGTTTTATTGTAGCTATTTGAATTTTGATTCGTTCAATGAAGCTCTTTATGGCCTGAATGACGTGATTTAGCCAACATGCGAATGCTTGCCGAGCGTCAATTTCTCAAGCAGAGTTTGAGGAATAACGATGACCGAGTATTTAATAAAGGCCACCAGCGTGATTAGAGCAACGCCGATACCTAAAACAAAGTCATGAACATTAGCGAGTGCCAAACCAAGAAATCGGTCACAGACGATCGCTACGACAGCTATGCTGACTGCGGTTACCCACTTACTGTGTTGATACGGTAAATATTCCATCGATTGACTGACAAAATATAGGAGCAACAACCTTAAGGTATACGTGCCGCAAAGAACGAAGATAACGCCCCCCACGCCAAATATCGGTGTCACTGTAAAATAACCAATGGCAGCCAATATCGCGCACCCACCTTGAACCCACATTTGCGATTGACTCGAATCGCCACTGAAACAACCAAGGTTAAGGTAGTCACCTGCGTTTTTGATAACGCTAATGGCAAGCAAAGCGACAACGAGAGTCCCTGCATAGTGATAACTGCTCGGCAAAATTAAAGAGATAAAACCAGGCACCATTAGAATCATCAAAGAGCCCAAAACAATCGCGAAATTCACCCCGACTAAGGCACTATCAGCACACTTTTTGCTACCTCCCGGTTGTTGAAGCATAGCGACACGGTTTGGGAACCACCAAAGCGCGTAAGGCTGTAGCAACAAGCCAAGCAGCAATGCAAACTTGCCACTGACCGCATAAATCGCCAGTTCTTCCACCCCAACAAAGCTCGCCATCACCCAACGGTCTAACCCTGTGATCATGTACATTGACGCCCCACCCATCAAAGCAGGCAGTCCAAACTTTAGGATTTTGGCTGAGTATTTGAAGCAGCCAAAGGTTCCCATCTCTTGCCACTGATAACGCACTAAACAAACCATGAGTAACACGCTAGATACCGCCGATGAGATCAACACGCCATCAATCCCATATCCAGCCTCAAGCAGCGCAAAAGTCATCGTGGCTTGAACACCGGCTTTCAAGACATTGAGCAAGCAAAAACGTTTCGCCATCGCGTTCATTCGCATTAAGGTAAGCGGAATAGAAATCGCTCCGTCGAGCATGACAGGGATAAGAAGAAGGAGAATTTGGTACGGCTGAAACTCTACGGGAAGCATAAATATCAATAACGGCATACTGAGAGCAATTAAAGCGCCCCCTAGCACACACACCAAAACACTTAACGTGAAACAGTTCGAGACCAGCTTTCGCTTTTCATCACCCTCGACGACACCAACGTAGCGATACATAGCGTCTACGATACCGAAGCTAAATAATATCGTCCCGATATCGGCCAACAACACGATCGCTTCTAAAGAGCCATATTCTGCTAACGTCATTTTGTGGGTAATGTACGGGATCATCACCAATGAAATTCCCTTCATCATCACAATACCAATGGCGTAATAGGCGGACTGTTTTAAGGAACCCATAGCGTCACCTATCCTTTACCAAGCTGGCGTTAGGAAACTCTTACAGTCTCCGAGCAGGTGTCGCAAGGTTCTTTTCTGTGGAGCCATCACCAGAGAGCGAAAACTGTAGGCAATCGCCTGTCGGTTCTGTTGTAAACCTCGGTAATAGTCAGCGTAGCCCTCTAGTATTCTCGCCTTAGCAACCTTGAAATTAGATGGCCGTAAATTCCAATGCTCGCTATCATTTTGGTAACGCTGAAGAATGGACTCTATGGATTGCAGGTTTCTCAGCTTAAGGCTTTCCGTTTGAGTAACGGAACTCGCCCTCATTAGGTAACCAACCTGCACTGAATTCAACACCCCGATCTGGTGGTTCTCACTCATTCGAAGCCATAACTCCCAGTCTTCTCCATACTTAATATCTGCATCAAAGCTGTTGGTTTGTGAGAACACATCAGCTTTCACCATGACGGTTGAGGTACCAATAACGTTATTTTCGATAATGAATTCTAGCGGGCTCTCAATATTAATGAACAATTCGTCTTGATCTTGAAACTGCGACCAGTAACTAAAACAGTCGATAATCACTTGGTAGTCTTCAGTGAGGTGTTCGTAGTTAGTAAAGCTCATCGCAAGATCTGGGTAGCGCTGATGGAACTCGAGTTGTCGTTCGATTTTTTCTGGAAACCAAAAGTCGTCAGCGTCTAAAAAAGCAATGTATTCGCCCGTCGCTTTCTCAATGCCTAGGTTCCTCGCTTGAGGGGCACCAACACCTAAGGTTGATAGCGTAATAATACGTTCATCATCAATCGATGCGAGGTAAGTGGACGTTCCATCATTACTGTTATCGTCAATAATGATTAGCTCAACGTCTTGATGAGTCTGTTTTAACACGCTGCCGATTGCTTTCGGCAGGTAATCTAAACAGTTGTAGGTCGGAATAATAATACTTACTTTAGCCATAATGACGCTCTCACATTTATACGTTATACAGCTAAGAGTGCATGTTCTGTGCCGAGAGATTAGGCTTATTGGTTTGCTTTCATATCAATGTCTTACGAACTAATTCGCAAAATGACGACAAGGTGCGTACAGCGAAGAAACTCAAAATTCTAATTTGATTACCATTTTGAGAAAATCAGCCCCACCTTCGCGATAACCATAAGAAAGTCATCCCCTTTCCTCTAAAATCCCCCTTAAAACCCTATTCAATCTTGGTTCGTATTTTGCTTAGTTGACTATAGTGGCCTTCATCAAGGGAGCAAAAAATGAAAAAAGTAGCATTTATAGCGCCTACTTATCCTGTCCTCAGTGAGACCTTCATTCAAACCGAAGTCGACTCCGTTAAAGCGTGTGGGCACGACGTCTGTGTTATGACGTTCAAGATTGAGGACAGCGAAAAGTCATTCGACTATGACATCATAAAAATTGGCAAGGATGTTCGGGCGGGCAAGATAACCAACATCAACTGGATCGGCTTTGTTAAAGCGCTTTCGTTTGTTTCAAAGCAAAATAGCATGCCTAAAAATTCACTTTTCGCTTATGGATTTAAGCTGGCGTTACAACTCGCAGAAAAAGACGTTAACCATGTTCATGCGCATTTTTGCCAACACACCACCGCACATGCGATTGTCGCCGCTAAGCTTCTCAATATTACCTGTTCGTTTGTTGCCCATGGTCACGATGTCTATGAGTTTGCTTACGATATTGAATACAAAATTTCATCGAGTGACTTTGTGGTTGCAGTCTGCAAAGACATGCTCACCGATTTCAACAACATGGCAAAAGGGAATATCAAGCTCCTTCACTGTGGTGTAAATACTAAACAATTCCAACTACACCCAAAAACCGACGCCAAGCAACTTCGACTCGTTTTTCTTGGCCGATTAGTTGAACAAAAAGGTATTCACCATCTTATAGATGCGTTGGCACCGATTGCCCAACCTCTCGACATTCATCTTGATATCGTCGGCACTGGCGATTTAGAACAACAATTAAAAACACAAGTTGAGCAACAAGGTTTAACTCGACACGTCAATTTTTTAGGAGCTAAGCCCCACGAATGGGTGAAAGTAAACCTAACGAATTACGATAGCTTGATCGCACCGTTCTGCTTCTCGGCAACGGGTTGTGTGGACACAGGCCCATTGGTACTTAAAGAAGCGATGGCCGTGGGAACTCCAGTGATTACCACCAATATCATGGGTTGTAAGGAGATCGTCACTCCAGAGACAGGCTTTGTGGTTAGCGAGAAAAACGTTGAGGAATTAAGAGAAGCGATTGAGCGTTTTGCGCAGTTGAGCTGCAATGACAAAACAGAGATGGGGATGAGAGCAAGAACAAGAGTGGAAGAGAGTTTTAATTCGTTGAAGCAAGCTCAACAACTGTCTCACTGGATAGAAAACCCAGCTTAATCTTCGACTAAACAAGTCGAGTGAAATGAGGTGGGAGCATACAACAAAGCGTTACCTTAATATAAACAGTAACGCTTTGGTTAACTCACTTTCTAACCTTTGACTCTTGCTAGCCCGCTCGCAAAGCTAAGATCTCAGTGAGATCGTCAGTTTCAGTATATCGACTCAAGTCTTGCTCTTTAGAAGCAATCGCTACAATAGACATTCGGTCGGCAAGCTCATTACCTTCAATACCAACATGGCCATTAACGTGGTAAATGGTGATTTTAGAAGCCAACTCTTGGTAAAGGGCATATGCAGGCTTAATGATATCGAGGTTTTTAATTTCGCCGCCCGACTTAGTCCAACCCTTTTTCTCCCAGCCTGTAGCCCATTTGGTAATACAATCAATCGAGTACTTAGAATCGCAATAAATCGCGACAGACAAACCAGCTTTAAGCTTTTCTTTAGCCAGAATAAACGCTTGCTTCAAGCCGTGCAGCTCTGCTGTATTATTAGTTCCAACCTGCTGATACAAGCCATACCACAACTCGGTTAATTCGTTGTTCAAGTAAACCGCTAAGCCAGTGCCCGCTTCACCAGGGTTCGGCTCACAAGCGCCATCTGTGTATATCTTGATATCGAAAGGCATTTCAGAAATTTGCTGCTCAGAAAGAGGCGGGACTTTAGCTTTCTTAGGCTTACCCGCAACACTTGGCTTGGTCGATGAAGATCCAGATGTTGAAGCAGAACTAGACGCAGAAGATGCTTTACCACCGAAAGCGGACTCTGCTTCGCTTAATGTTGGAAACGATTTATATCTCGCACCAGCAAAACCATCGACTTGCGACTTACACTCATTCCAAGTGGTAAAAATACCCGGTGTACGACCTTTCCAAACCACATAATACTTCTTAGCCAAATTAACTCCTTACCAAACCTAAATACACGAATAGTGAATCAATACATTAGAAGTCACCACGCCATGCGTTGCAAGATCAATCAGTTAAAAAGGTAATCAACCGCGACAAGGTTGTAGAACAAGAACACCGCCATGCTGACACCGATCGTTAGTAGCACATTGCCCGTTTTCCAAATCAAAAGCCCAGTCACTACCGCGCCGATCAAATAAGGGTTTTCTAGGCTTGGCCAAAAAGCTTGCTCTGGTGCGAACACAATCGGCCCCCAGATTGCCGTTAATACCGCAGGGCTCGAATAACGTAACAACCGTCTCGCAGTGCTGTTTAATCGAAGCGGGATGGCCGGTTCTAGAAACAAATATCGACTAAAGAAAACAATCGCGGTCATGAGGAATATCGATAGCCAGATCATGCTGAATCCCCCTCTTTGATGAGCTTATTGCCGTTTCTACGTTCCACAAATGACTCGCTGATAAAGCCGGCTAACATACCCGCAATAGCAGCAATCATAAGGCCACCTTCAACATTGTTGACTGACAAGGCAACTGAGGCGATCAAAGACACCACAACACATACCACCACGGGCCATGTTCGGATTAATGGGAAAACCAAAGCTATAAAGGTTGCCGCGACCGCAAAATCGAGACCGATTTCATTGAGTGACGGAATCTGACTTCCTGCGACAATGCCGACAAAACTCGCAATATTCCAAACCAGATAAAAACCACCGCCGACCCCTGCTGCATACCAGCGGTTAAACTCTTGCTGAGATTGGCCACTGCAAATCGCGAACAGTTCATCCGTTAGCCAAAAGCCAAGCAGTAAACGCCACCGAGCGGGAAGATGACTAATTTTGTCGCGCATCGATACGCTATAAAGAAAATGCCTTGAAGTAATAAAGAACGTGGTTAACAACATAGTCCCTAACCCAATGCCCGATTTGAACATCCCCGCCGCCACTAATTGCGCTGAACCCGCAAACAAAATCGCAGACATAGCCTGAGCTTGAAGCTGATTCAGACCAGCATCTATTGCATACGAGCCAGCTAATATGCCCCACGGTATTACAGCAATACTCAAGGGCATCGCAGCCAAAACGCCTTTCCATAACTGCGTGCGTCTATTCATTGTGTTGTTATCCATATTTTCCTAGTTCTCTTTGCATTGGCTATTCAATGTAAGAGAGGGTTAACTTATTCGATTGTACAAACTTGCTCTATATCTAAGGTATAAAGCACAAATCTCAACGCATCTTTACGTACTGACCCGGCGTATAACCGTTGGCTTTCTTAAAGTGACGATGGAAGTGGCTTTGGTCATGGAAACCACATTCTTGAGCCGTATCGGAAATCGAATGCCCCTGTTTGAGGAGCGTACGAGCCAACCTTAATCGAGACTGGATCTGATAAGCATGCGGAGGAAGACCAAATTCTTTTTGAAATGAGCGCACCAAATGAAATGGACTCAAAGCAGCTAGCTTAGACAGCTCATCGAGTGACACATCCGCTTGTGGAAAGTCATCAAGAAACTCTTTTACCAGTATAAGCTGACGTTGGACTTTGCTATCCAGTTGAGGCGTTAGACTCGACTTCCCGTGTCTGCTGATTAACTTAACCAACATCCCATACATCAAGGTTTCTCTGAGCAGGCGATTATCTGATTCTTCAATCGTATTGAAAACCAACCTCAGTTGATTGGCTAGTTCTGGATCTTCAACAACGGCTCTTGGGAAATAAGGCGCACCATAGTTAGGCAGGTGCAACTCTTGAGTGATCTTGGCGAGTTGCTCAGGAAGTGGGTACATAGCACGATATGCCCAACCACCTTCAGTGGCAGAATGTCCGCTGTGTACCTCATCTGCATTGACCAAAATGATCGCATCTTGGGGGGCTATGTGATGGCCGCCGGTTCGATAAAAACGCTGAGCACCCTGCTCTATTACACCGAACGTATAACCTTCGTGACTATGACGTGAGAAATTCTGCTTTTCGTATTCAGCATTGAGGATCTCAAGACCACCGAGTTCTTCCGTGACCTTATAATCAGCTTTCTCCTTAGAGCCCTTCTTGTTCTCCATAACCATCCTCAAACCTGTGCTAATCACCGAGTGATTCATCAGTCTACTCTATCGGCTCTTTCAGCTTTTGTACAAAATTGCGCATTCACCAATTAAATTAAAGAGCATTTTAACATTTGGTGCATTTTTAATTCACCGCCTCCGGCATAACAATATGAGCATCAGAGATAACATATAGCGTTAGCCGTGCCAGAAGAATTGGTACTAAGATCCCGCTAATCCGTCGTTTGGCAAAATACTGACAAATAGCATTATCGTACATGCTCATAATTACGTATCAGTCATCGTTCGTGAACCTAAGATCAATGAAAATAGCTCTAGCTACCTTGTTTCTGTTAAGCCTAACCGGATGCACTCACAATCAATCGAAAGCACTAAGCATGAACTCATCATCGGTTAATTCATATCCACAATCGATGTCGAACCTACAACTGTGCGACACCTTGTATTACGGTAGACCAAGTAACCAAACACTGGCTGCAATTGGCAGTGAGTTTAATCGAAGAGGATTATCAAAGAGTTGGTGTGATACCGAAACCAACAAGCTTTATCTAACAAAGACGATTGATTGGGTAGCTGAACAAGTCGAAGACAAAGAAGATTCAGAGGAAGAAGCGTCTGCGGTGGTATTGCCTGCGAATTAAATGAGGCAATGACAGCTAAACGTCTGTTCGCACTTAATGACCTCGCTTGCTTAGGTAATTAAGTGCCCTATTCTTACTCAAAAAATCCCAAGTTAACCTGGCTGCGTTCGAAGAAAAACAACCGCTTCTTTTCGCTACACAAATATTACGAGGGTACTCGGGCGCAAGAGGAATAACATTTACGCTGGGATGAGATTCTGGAACGGCAAGCTCTGCAACAATAGAAACACCTAAGCCCGCTCTAATCAAAGCAAGTATCGAGGTCAATTGAACAATGGTGTGTTTTTCTTTAACGCGAGATTTTGATAGCTTAAACCATTCTCTAATGAGCGCCTCGCTGCCCCCTTTACTCAGTATAAAATCTCGATCTTCGATATCCACAGCCGACAAAACTGACAACTGGGATAAAGGGTCATCTTCATGAACTAAAGCCACCATACGGTCAGTAAAAACTGGGATGATATCTAGATCTAAATACTCTTTATCAACCGCGATTGCAAAATCTACGCGCCCCTCTCGCAATGCTAATAATGCTCCTTCGTCAGTAAACTCGCTTATTTCAATTTTAACTTGAGGTAAGTGTTGGCTGATCGCATGAATTAGGCTGGGTAAAATATGTGTGGAAGCGGATGCGCCAAAAGAAGCCACTTTCACCTGTCCAGCGCCATCTTTTTGAATAAGTCGAAGCTGTCTCAATAACACCTCTCCCTGCAATTCCTGCTGTTTAGCGAACTCAGCAATCAACCTCCCTTCCGCTGTTAACAATAAGGGACGACTGTCTCTTCGAACTAAAGCGAAACCTAACACATCTTCAGCACGTCGAAGAGCTTTGCTCGCAGCGGGTTGGCTGACTCCTAATACCAGAGCGGCATCAGTGATACTTCCGAGCGCTAGTAACTGCAGAAGTAATTTGGGGACTAATGATGGGATGCTTTCCAAGTCTTCAACCATTTATATAACCTCAGGTTATTTTGATATCTATCTCTATGCTAGCAGACTACTTTTTCCGAAAAATAGATACTAGTCACCCGGAGAAAACAAATGACTGTAGAAACATGGCTAACCTTCTGCCTCGCTTCACTTATCTTAACCATGACGCCAGGTCCCAGCATTTTGTTGGGCGTCATTCATTCAATGAAATATGGCGTTAATAAAGCTATTTTTACGGCACTAGGCGATATCTCAGCAAACTTCATACAGATGATCATTGTTGCAGTTGGACTTGGCATCATAATGTCAACGTCTGAACTAGCGTTCGCCGTTATCAAGTGGCTTGGGGTCACAACATTGCTGTATATGGGTATCAAGATGTTGCGTGATAAACCTGAGTGTGATGCACAAATAACCACCAATTCACCCACCGCGATTTCAGGCCACAGACTCTATTTAAGTGGTTTCTTCGTTGCAGCGGGTAACCCCAAAGCGATTGTCTTTTTCACTGCATTCTTCCCCCAGTTCATAGACCCAACTAAGCCCCTGTTATCACAAATGTTGGTGATGTGCCCCACAATGGCAGTGTTGGATTTTACCTGGGTGATGATTTACGCCATCTCTGCCAAGAAGCTTCTTGGGTTTATGCAAGATCACCCAACGTACCTGAATAAAATCGGAGGCTCAGCGCTTTTAACTGCAGCCATCGTACTCGCAGTAACAAGTCACAGATCCAACCTATAGTCGAGCCAGTAAAGGAAAAAACAATAAATTGGGTTTCATTCGAGGGGAAAAAGTACGTAACCACATCTCAATTTTGGACATACTTCAGATAGCAAGAGGCCACCCATAAAGAGCGGTATTTTAAGATGATGCTTGCAACATAAGTCAGCATAGCGCGAACTGGCTTTCGAACAATTGCGCAGCAATTGCGCAGCAATTGGCAGTGAGTTTAATCGAAGAGGATTATCAAAGAGTTGGTGTGATACCGAAACCAACAAGCTTTATCTAACAAAGACGATTGATTGGGTAACTGAACAAGTCGAAGACAAAGAAGATTCAGAGGAAGAAGCGTCTGCGGTGGTGCTACCTGCTAATTAAGAGGATTAAAAATTTAACATCGTAGAATGACCAAATTACAACCAGCCACCAAAATTATATATCCAAAACTTACAACACTAAAAAATAAGCATCAACACTCACATAAAGTTCATCATGACAACTCCGTTTTTTCACCACACAGTGTACTTTTGAAATATTTGTTTTACCGTGCACAAAACAAGATAAAACAACGTGAAATAAGCAACCAGACTCTTATTTAAGCTGAATTTTTATAAAATCCTGCTATGTTTATTTAGCTGCCAATATTGCTATTTACTGATGTTTCAATGGCAATAAGTAAAATAAATTCAATAAGATAAAGGATTCACCATGCCTCTTCATAAAAAATCGACTGTTCGTGGTTCACTCTTAGATGATGTTTATTCTTCCAAAGATCTTTCCGTTGTTATGCCCAAGTATCGAATCCCAGAGCGAGAGCATGCACCCGCTCATGCTTACCAAGTCGTGCATGATGAACTAATGCTAGATGGCAATTCGCGTCAGAACCTTGCGACCTTCTGTCAAACATGGGTCGAAGACGAAGTCCATAAATTGATGGATGAATGCATCGACAAAAACATGATCGATAAAGATGAATACCCACAAACGGCAGAAATCGAATCTCGATGTGTACATATGCTCGCCGATCTTTGGCATGCACCTAACGCTGAAAATCCAATGGGATGTTCAACAACTGGCTCAAGTGAAGCCGCAATGCTTGGTGGTATGGCGCTAAAATGGGCTTGGCGTGAGAAAATGAAGAAGCAAGGTAAGCCAACTGACCGTCCTAACCTTATTTGTGGTCCAGTTCAGGTTTGTTGGCATAAATTTGCCCGTTACTGGGACATTGAACTTCGCGAAATCCCAATGCAAGGTGATCGTCTGATCATGACCCCAGAGGAAGTAATCAAACGTTGTGACGAGAACACGATTGGCGTCGTCCCGACACTAGGCGTGACCTTTACTTGCCAATACGAGCCAGTACAAGCGGTACACGAAGCGTTAGATAAACTACAAGAAGAGACCGGATTAGATATTCCGATTCACGTTGATGGTGCAAGTGGTGCCTTTCTCGCCCCATTCTGCGACCCAGATTTAGTGTGGGATTTCCGTTTGCCAAGGGTCAAATCCATTAATGCTTCTGGGCATAAATTTGGTCTTTCTCCACTTGGTGTTGGCTGGGTTGTTTGGCGAGATGCGGATGCTCTGCATGAAGACTTGATTTTCAACGTCAACTACCTCGGTGGCAACATGCCTACCTTTGCGCTCAATTTCTCCCGCCCTGGGGGTCAAATCGTTGCGCAATACTATAACTTTTTACGTCTTGGTAAAGAGGGCTACCGTAAGATCCATGATGCTTGTTATGACACGGCTCGTTACCTTGCCAAAGAAGTCGAAAAGATGGGTATATTTCACATCATCTACGATGGTCATGGTGGTATCCCGGCCTTGAGTTGGTCAATTAAAGATGGCGCAACCCCAGGCTTTAACCTCTACGATCTTTCGGATCGCATCCGATCTCGTGGTTGGCAAATTGCCGCTTATGCGATGCCCGCCGAGCGTGAAGATCTGGTAATCATGCGTATTTTAGTTCGTCATGGTTTTAGTCGTGATATGGCTGACCTTTTGATTTCCGACTTACAACACTGCGTTGATTTCTTTGACAAACACCCGGTCGTCAATGGTAGCGACGCTGACGAGTCGAGTAACTTTAATCACAGCTAATTGTCCCATCTTACTTAAAGCAAGGAGCCTTCATGGTTCCTTGCCCTTATATCAACAAGTTAGCAGGTGACATTATGTCCTTTCTATTTAGTTACTTGTCAGAGAATCCGTTTGTATTTCTCTTTCTATCACTCACCATTGGTTATCCACTTGGTCGACTCACTTTTAAAGGTGTGAGCTTAGGCACAACAGCTGGCACCCTAATCGTTGGCGTTGGTATCGCACTGACGTCCTTCTCAGTTTATGGACTAAAAATTGAAGAACCAGGATTGGTCTCCGACATTTTCTTAATGATGTTCATGTACGCCATTGGGATGAAAGTAGGACCGCAATTTTTCTCCGGCCTTGCTAGAGGAGGCATCGACTTCGTCGTCATTGGTTTAATTGTCGTGTTCAGCAATTTTGCGATTGTGGTCATCGGCGCCAAGCTCATGGGCCTTGAGCCCGGCTATGCCGCGGGCATCATTTCTGGCAGTTACACAGTGACGGCAGTAATGGGCGTAGCGCAGTCAGCAATTAGCTCAGGCGCATTTACTCCACCGGAAGGGATGAGCATTGATCAGGTCAGTGCCAATATTGCGGCGGGTTACGCGATAAGCTATGTCCTGTCGACCGTCCTCATCATCTTGTTCATTAAGTACCTCCCTTCTCTCTTTGGAATTGATCCCGTCAAAGCAGGTAAAGAAGCAGAAGCAGAGTTCTCAACTGGCGATGACAACGAGAAGCTCCCAAGTACCTTTGGGTTCTCAGATGTTGGCATTCTACCCATTGATGTTCGCGCTTATAAGGTCACACACCAAGAGTTAGTCGGTCGTTCAGTGCAGGAGCTGTATCGAAACTTCCCTGATGCGGCCGTGCTTAAAGTGGTTCGAGGTGAGCAAGTCATTGATGCTTCTGATAATCCAATGCTTGAGTTAAATGATGTCATTGGCATTCGCGGAGAATATCGCGTCTTGATTACGGAAGGTGAAGCTGATATCGGAAATGAAGTCGATGAACCACGAGCTAGAAATGTCGATATCGAAGTAGCGGACATTCACGTTGGGAAGTCCGAACATGCAGGAAAAACGATAGCGCAGTTACATTCCGAAGTCGGTTTTGGTGTTTACTTTAAAGCAGTCTTCAGACAAGGCCACCAGCAACCTCTATTACCACAAACCCAGATCGAAGTTGGCGATGTGGTTCGAATTGCCGGCTCTCAGTGGTGTGTAGAACAAACAGCCACTAAGTTGAACAGTGTACCCATCGTCGAGAGTACCGTCACAGAAACCTTCTATCTCGCCGTTTCTTTATTAATTGGTTATGTCTTCGGCCATTTAAGTGTCACAGTCGCAGGTATTCCATTTGCATTGGGAACCTCGGCAGGCTGTATGCTCACCGGGATCATTTTTTCCTTCTTACGCACGCGAAATCCAAGTTTTGGCGGCCCTATGAGCGAGGGAGCAAGAAGCTTTCTACAAGACATCGGCCTAAATCTGTTTGTTGCTGTATTGGCAGCGACGGTAGGCCCCAAAATATTGGCCTCTTTTCAAGGCATCGTTGTCATCAAGATAGCTTTGCTCGGGGTGACAGCTGCTTTAGTACCCCCCTTATTAGCTTGGTTGTACGGCTTATATTTCCGAAAAATGAATCCTGCAATTTTAGCTGGCGCTTGTGCCGGAGGCAGGAACAGTACGCCTGCAATGAAAGGCGCACAAGATGCCAGTCACAGTGACATGCCAGCGATCGGCTATCCTGTGCCCTACGCTTTAACATCGGTATTGGTTCTTATTCTGGGTTACATCGCAATGGTCATCAGTTAGTTAAATCGAGTTTTGATTCATGGTCTATGATTTAAACGTAACCATAGATGTGTGACGACATGCACCTAACACAATAATGAGTAAGGAGAAGTTATGGGGTTTATATCTTGGATTATTCTTGGGTTGATTGCAGGGGCGCTAGCTAAGTGGCTAATGCCGGGCAACGATGGTGGTGGATGGATCGCCACCATGGTTCTAGGTATTGCTGGTGCCTTTGTTGGTGGTTTTTTAGGGAGCTTCATCGGCCTCGGCAGTGCTGACGGCATTAACATCGGTAGTATTATAACCGCAACGCTTGGCGCATTCGTGTTGCTGTTTGTTTATAACCGTTTCCTCAAAAACTGATATTTTCGCACCTCTAGTCATAAACAAGATAAAATTAAGCTTCAGATAGCAAAAAACCGCTCATTAAGAGCGGCTTTTTATATGGGTGGAAGCCCCAGCCACATCCCGGCACACACGTCGCCTGCTGCGGCTGCTCCCTTCCAGGCCTGACCGAGTTCACAAGTTAGTGTTGCGGGAGGACCAGAGCCTCCATAGATTCTTTTTCTAAGAGGCTTGCCTCAAAGAGTGATTGGATTATTAAGCATCGCAGCAACCATTGCAAGCACAAAGCGACTCTTTTTAAACAAATGTGGTTTAAGTGATTACCCTTTACCCAACACGCCGTAAAACTGTCGGATAAAGCATCACCTTTGTCTTTGTTTCATAACGCATTCATTCAAGTCACATGTGCTCGCTTGTATCACTACGAGCAGAATATCATTCACTTCAGCTAGAGGTCGGCGTCTTCGTTCTCTTCCGTGCGGATGATGTAGTCTGTCATCCATGCGGTGCCCAACAAACATAACCACACCACAAAGACAGGGCTTGGTACCTCTATGCTGGGTGTAATCACTAGTGCGGCAAAGCCAACTGTCGGCAATGTCCAACACAGTAACTTATTCCAACGGAAGGTTTTCAAGCGAGTGAGTGTTTCCATCGATGCCATTATGCCTGTAACACACAAGGCGACCAAAGCCGCGTAAGGTAAATCGGCCATCCATAATGGAAGAATCAAGCCTAATGACCACCAGCTGTGTCGACTGGCTGGTTTAAGGTGATTCGCCGCCCACCAAATCATGATGATCGACAATGTTTGCAGAGTGGTAATCCAAGGTGCGCCATCAAGCTTACCAGCGGATTGGGTCACCATAATCCCGACTTGTAGGGTCGCGACAATTAACCCCGAAATAATAACAACCGACAAGCTACTGCGTTTTGAAAAAACCACCATCAATAATGGGAATAGCACCCACGCACTCACAGAGAGCGTGATGGGTTGTAGTGGAAGCGTTAAGCCGTAAGTCGTCATGGAAACAAGCAGAACTAATCCTGCAATGCCGCCCTGCGGTAATATCCATAATGCAGGGATGACCATTGCAAGCACTGGGATATCTCCCTCACTTAAACTGATTGCTCTCGCACAAACAACGGCTAATAATGTGGTTATCAAGAACTGAAACGTTGAAAATACCATAGCCCTCTCCTTCTACCGATCCGTGGTATTAATGAACTAGGAATTTTTAGTATGGACCAATTTTTGCCCCAAATCTTTGCAGTGATTCACCAAATTCCATATGGAAAAGTAACAACTTATGGAGACATAGCACGTTTTTCAGGTTTTCCGGGGTATGCACGACATGTAGGTAGAGCATTAGGTAATTTACCAGAAGGTAGCAAACTGCCTTGGTATCGGGTGATCAACAGTAAGGGTGAGATATCTTTGAAAGGTGATTCGTTTGATCGCCAAAAGAAGCATCTGGTCGAAGAAGGGATTGAAGTGAGCGACGCAGGAAAGGTTAAACTCAGAATATACAAATGGCAGCCCTAGAGCTGCCACTAATCACCTAGTTAGCTAGAAGACGAATTAGCCAATCAACTAGCCAAGATGCCTTAATATTGGCATCCATTTCTAATTAACGAACACCAACCAAGCGTAGGTCTGCTTGTTGCGTGTTTTCTACGTCGGTAATCACGGACTTAATTGTGTCTGTTGTGAAACGCAGTTTGCCGTCAACATGAATCGTTGCGCGCATGTTGTAACGGTGGTTCGGTTGAATCTTGTTGTTGTCGTAGCTCAGCTCGAATGCGAACGGTACTTGCTTACCGTCAGTAGTGAATTCTTGAGTCGCGATAACGGTCGATGGTGCGTCAGCCAGTGAAATATCTTCTAGCGTTACGGTAACCACTGCATTCTCTGGCAATGCAATTCTTTCGCGATAGCTTACTGTTCCTGAAATCACTTGAGCGTTCTCTGCAACCACTTCCTGAGAAGTGTTCGTTTCTGATGTTGCTTGGCAACCAACAAGTAGGCCAAACGATACTAAAGACGTAATAAGAATTAGAGCCTTTTTCATATTCAATTTCTCTCAACATGTTTGCCGGACTCGGCAAATCTACCCACCAATTATAAGAGAGCTTTCATATTCTGTCTTGAAACCCTATGATTTATTGACAGATATCTGACTAAGCTAAATGATTAGCACCATAATCTGACACCTATTTTACGAAGAGGAATGCTGGCGATGAGTCAACCTTTACAAGAATTACTAAGTTTACTTCAGCTAGAGAAACTGGAAGAAGGTTTATTCCGTGGGCAAAGTGAGAACCTCGGCCTGCCACAGGTATACGGCGGTCAGGTATTGGGACAAGCGCTTTCCGCTGCCCGTTATACTGTTCAAGACGATCGTAGTGTTCACTCGTTCCACAGT
Organism: Vibrio sp. 14N.309.X.WAT.E.F5; assembly: GCF_030397615.1. Taxonomy (NCBI): domain Bacteria; kingdom Pseudomonadati; phylum Pseudomonadota; class Gammaproteobacteria; order Vibrionales; family Vibrionaceae; genus Vibrio; species Vibrio sp. 14N.309.X.WAT.E.F5. Next base: position 189,629 of record NZ_JAPNXR010000008.1, read on the forward strand.
TATTTTCTATTTCCCGGTGATCCTGAAAAGCCAATCATTTACGATGTTGAGAACCTAAGAGATGGACGCAGCTTCAGCACTCGCCGTGTTAAAGCGATTCAAAATGGTCGCCCTATTTTCTATCTCACGGCTTCTTACCATGGTGATGCTCCAGGTTTTGAACATCAGAATGAAATGCCAAATATCCCTGGACCAGAGAATTTTGCCTCTGAAACTGAGTTAGCGAGTCATATTGCTGAGTTCTTACCTGAGAAACTGCGTAAGACTTTCTGTGGCGAAAAGCCAATTGAAATGCGCCCAGTAACAGTGGTTAACCCACTGAAACCTAAAAAGACAGAAGCAAAGCAGTATCTTTGGGTGAGAGCGAATGGTGCGTTGCCAGATAACCAGCTCATTCACCAATACCTGCTTGCTTACGCGTCGGATTGGGGATTCTTGGTGACAGCACTTCACCCACATGAAGTGTCAATCATGACGCCAAACTTCCAAGTGGCGACGATTGACCACTCAATCTGGTTCCACCGCCCATTCAAGATGGATGAATGGTTGCTTTATGCGATTGAAAGCCCAACCGCAGCGAACACTCGTGGCCTAGTGCGCGGTGAGATCTTCAATCAAAAAGGTGAGCTAGTGGCGACAGCCGTTCAAGAAGGTGTGATGCGCTTTACTAAGTAAACCTGTCAACACACACTAAATAATAAGGGGCTAGGTATCACACCTAGCCCCTTTTGTTTTCATTGCGTCAACGAAAGCCGTTGATCAAAAATCAGTAAACTCTATTCAGCTTCAAGCGTCGGTTCGAATTCACTTTGTACCCGTGTTTTGAGGCCGTCGCTCGCGTCTCGCAGCAGATTAAATGGCGATAACACCACGCCTTTCACTGCGCCCTCTGCCGCTCCCTGAGCTAACTCTTTACTCTTATCGGCTAGCAAATTAGCCTGTGCCAAAATACCCGGTACTTCCGCTCTAAGCATCTCGGATTCAGTAACAATGACGGGGATAGTCTGCTCTCGGTATGACTTACTTTCAGCGAGCATCGGTGGCATCACATCCACACGGTATCGTTTTAATTCAGTCAATGTTGGCGGGATCACATCGGTTCTTACCTGCTCGACTTCCGTTCGAACATTTTTCACTTCATCCAAAATAGCGGGAATTTTGCCATCCACTGATGAAACGGTTTGATTAACTTGGTCGATGGTCTTTCTGACTTCATCCACAGTGTTTAACACCTGAGGAGCAAGTTCACTAACATGCTCAGCAAACGCTAACATCTCTTCTACTTTTAGCCCTTTGGTAAGAGTTGATAAATCTTCGATGACCTGCGGATAGGTATCGACGATCTCACCGACTTTATTGGTAAACGAATAGATGGTGTAGCCTAAATAAAAAATAGCGACGGCTAACACCAATTGGATCGCGGTAGAGATTTTTGCAAACATGAATAATCCTTTTCTTTATCGCAGAGGCGATATCTAAACTGAGACAAGATGTAACGTGAGGCTAGGTTTCACTTACAGCGGCAGTGCTGTCGTGTACTTCAATGGTTCCATAGCAAACGTCGAGGTCACATTCGAGATACCATCAATACTGTTCACCAAGCGCTTGTAGAAGTCATCAAAGCACTTCATGTCTTTAACCTGAACCTTCATCATATAATCATACTCGCCAGCCATTCGATAGAACTCCATCACTTCTGGAAAGTCCGACACAGTATTCACAAAGCGCCCATACCACTCATGAGAATGGTTGCTTGTTTTCACCAATACGAACGCGGTAAAAGCAAGATCAAGCTTCTCAGGGTTAAGCAACGCCACTCTTTTTTCAATGATGCCGTTCTCTTCAAGACGCTTCAGCCTTTTCCAACAGGGCGTGGTGGTTAGGTTGACCGCCTCTGAAATGTCATTCAATGACAGCGTGCTGTCTTCTTGCAGCAAACTTAATATCTTTTTATCTACAGCATCTATCACACTTTCACCAAATCGCATTTAAATAGAATAATTTTCTACATTTTAGTCAAAACAAAGCAAATATGGCAAAGTTTTTCTCTCGAATTATCGCTAAATTATAACCATACCAATTACAAAAAATTCCTACACAAGATCAGGAGAACGCTTATGTGCACTGACCATCAATGGATTAATAACGCGATTCGTAAAATTGAAGCCGACTACCAACGCTCAGCGGATACGCACCTTATCAAGTTAGACCTTCCAAGCATCGAAGGCATTGATATCTACCTTAAAGATGAAAGCACACACCCAACAGGCTCTTTGAAGCATCGTTTGGCGCGTTCTCTGTTCTTATACGCGATTTGTAACGGTTGGGTTGGCCCAGAAACAACGATCATTGAATCTTCATCAGGCAGCACTGCTGTGTCTGAGGCGTACTTTGCTCGCCTACTTGGTCTTCCGTTTATTGCGGTAATGCCTAAGTGCACAGCGAAGAAAAAAATTGAGCAGATTGAATTCTACGGCGGCCAAGCGCACCTTGTTGATCGCTCAGATGAAATTTACGATGAGTCTCGCCGTTTAGCGACGGAACTGAATGGCCATTACATGGACCAATTTACTTACGCTGAGCGTGCAACTGACTGGCGCGGTAACAACAACATCGCGAACTCAATTTTCAATCAAATGCAGATGGAAGATCACCCAGTTCCAACTTGGGTAGTAATGAGCCCAGGTACTGGCGGCACTTCAGCAACTATCGGCCGTTTCATTCGTTACCAACAGCATGAAACCAAGTTATGTGTTGTCGACCCTGAAAACTCGGTATTCCACGAATACTTCCAAACTGGCAATGCGAATGTTAAAGGCAATACATTCAGCAAAATTGAAGGTATTGGTCGTCCACGTGCAGAACCAAGCTTCATTCCTGGTGTGGTTGACGAAATGCGTAAAATTCCAGATGCAGCAAGTATCGCAACGACACATTGGTTGTCTGACATTCTTGGTCGCAAGGTCGGCGCATCAACCGGTACTAACATGTACGGTGTGCTTCAGCTAGCCAGTGAAATGAAAGCGCGTGGCGAAACAGGTTCTATTGTGACTTTACTTTGTGATAGTGGCGAGCGTTACCTAGACACTTACTTTAATGATGAGTGGGTGAACAACAACATTGGTGACCTACAGCCTTACGCGGCTAAGTTAGAAGCTTTCTCGCAAACCGGTGGGCTAGTGTAAGCCCGAGAATAAGCACCCGTTCCAAATTAAAAAAGAGCCCTTGATGGGCTCTTTTTATGTGTCATTCGTAACCAATGAAACAAGGTTATTCTGGTTTTTGCTTCGCTTCAAATGCAGCCAGTTGTTCTGGTGTTGCTTTTGGTTGGTGGTTTTGTTTCCACTCATCGTAAGTCATGCCATAGACACGCTCACGAGCATCGTCGATATCAAGGTCTAGGCCTTGTTGCTCAGCTTCTGCTTTGTACCATTTGCTGAAGCAGTTACGGCAGAAGCCAGCCAAGATCATCAGGTCGATGTTTTGTACATCTTTGTTGTTGTCTAGGTGTGCTAACAGGCGACGAAAGGTTGCTGCATCCAGCTTGTCTTGTTCTTCTTGAGAAAGATCTTTGTATTTAAATTCAGCCACTTTGGTGTCCCTTAATAGTTTTCATTTTTTAATGTGTTGAGCAGATATTGTTATACAAAAAAAGCCCGCTGTTCGCTAGGAGCAAACGCAGGCTTTTCAAAACATTCACAGATAAACCGTCACCAAGCCTATTACATTGAATGTAATGGGCGTTTTTCATTACTAAACCGATAAACCGGAATCCCCATGAAACGATTGCAAGCCGTAGTTTTTTTATTCGCATCTATTATCTTTAGTTCAATAGCTTATGCGTCTCCTACCGAAGGAGATCAATACTCTATTTTGGATAACCCCTATTCAACAGACCATCAAATAGACAAGTTCTTCTCATTAACCTGCACACCTTGTTGGCAGATGACCGAACTACTGAAAGATAAAGAGCAATCAGGTGAACTTGTATTACATCGTACACACGTGATTTTCAACGAATCAACACTTCAAGCCGCAAGCCTTTATTACACAGTATTGGTTCAACAGCCCAACCTATCTCACGAACTGCTTAATGAACTGTTTTCTCTTGTGCAGACAAACAGTCCACTGCAACAAGCCGATATCGATGTCTTCTTTAAGAAACACAACCTTGTGACACAAGAGAACATGACAAAAAGCCAACAGCAGCAATGGGCAACTTATGTAAAGGATGCTGCGGATAAAACAGAGCAAACTGCAATTGTCAGCATTCCGAGTTTCATTATCAATGGTCGCTATATGGTGAACCTAAGAGGCCACAGCTCGATGGATGAACTGCTCAAAACTTTAAAATATCTTAGCGATTTATAACGCCTGCTGAGTTATTCCCTCAGATCATTTTCACGTATTAAATAAAAAGCCCGGCAACTAAACAGAGTTGTCGGGCTTTAAAAGAATCGCTATTGAAACCGATTAACCGTGACTGGTTCTTCCCACGTTATCATGGCTTAGTTCTTTATTTAGAACCGCTTCCACGTGACCCGGAGAACGCGTTGAGCCAGAAATTAGTCGGTACATCGCAGGGATAACGAACAGAGTAACCAAAGTCGCAAAGCCCATACCGAAGAAGATAACCGTACCCACCGCCACTCGGCTTTCATAACCCGCGCCCGTTGAAGTAATCAATGGAATGGCACCTGCTAGCGTGGTAAATGCCGTCATCATGATTGGACGTAAACGTCTAGCCGAAGCATCAATGATCGCCTTTTCAAACTCAATACCACGGTCACGAAGTTGGTTAGCAAATTCTACGATCAAGATGCCGTTTTTGGTCACCATACCGATCAACATGATCATACCAATCTGGCTGTATACGTTGAGTCCTTGACTCATCAACACCAAGCCTAAGAAGCCACCAAAGATACCCATAGGTACGGTGAACATCACCACTAGCGGGTTAATGAAGCTCTCAAATTGCGCCGCGAGTACCAAGTACGCGACCAACATCGCTAGCGCAAACACCACGAGGATACTCGATTGGTTCTCTTTGAAGTCTTTAGACTCGCCAGAGTAGCTCACAGAGATGTCACCCGGTAGCTGTTCGATAGCTTGTTCATCAAGGAAATCGAGAGCATCGCCCAGCGTGTAACCTTCCATTAGGTTCGCTTTGATGGTTACTGACTTCTGCTTGTTGTAGTGCGACAAACGAATCGACGATGCCACTTCTTCAATGTGTGTCAGCGTATCAAGCGTGACTAGCTCGCCAGACTGAGTTCGCATGTAGATTTGGCTTAAATCGTTGGCGTTATTAAAGCTGTTTTCATCACCACGTAAGTAAACATCGTACTCTTCACCACGGTCAACGAAGGTGGTTTCACTGCGACCGCCCAGCATGATTTCTAACGTGTCCGAAATATCCGATACGCTCACACCCAGCTCAGCTGCACGCTGCTTGTCTACGGTTACCAATAACTCTGGCGTTTTCTCAGAGTAATCGATGTCCGCACCTTCCATCATTGGAGAGTCTTCAGCCGCTTGCTTTAACAGTTCGCCCCATTTCTGAAGCTCAGAGTAATCAGAGCCTCCCAATACGAATTGAACTGGCTCACTTGAACCGCCTTTGAAGCCCGGCATGAACGGGAATACACGTACATCAGGTATGCCATTTAAAGATTTACGAACTTCGTTCAACGCTTCTTGCGCCGTAACGTCACGTTCGTCCCAATCTTCTAGGATCATGATTACAAAGCCCGTTTGGTCACCCGCATTACCACCAAACGCTGGTGATTGAATACTGAATGACTTCAAGAAGCCTTGACCAAGTAGCGGCATTAGACGTTCTTCAACGATGTCCATGTTGGCAGACATACGGTTATAACTGGTTGCATCAGCACCACGAACAAACGCAAAGATAACACCACGGTCTTCTTGCGGAGTCAGTTGCGACGGCACTTGCTGCATCAAACCATAGCTACCGCCCATACACGCAATAATGATGATTGGAGCAGCCCAACGCCAGTTTAGCGCGCGGCGCAATACCGCTTTGTATCCAGCTTCTAGTTTGCCAAACACACGTTCTACAAATCGGTTGAATCGGTTTGGTTTTACATTGGCTTTTAGAATCTTACTGCCCAGAACTGGCGTTAGCGTTAATGCCACAACAGACGAGAAGATCACCGACATCGCCAACAATACCGAGAACTCAGTAAACAGAAGACCTACCATGCCATCCATAAACGAGATTGGTAGGAACACCATGACCAGAACTAGCGTGGTTGCGATTACCGCAAAGCCTACTTCACGTGTGCCTTTATAAGCGGCAAGCAGTGGTGATTCACCACGTTCAATGTGGTGGAAAATATTCTCAACCACCACGATAGCGTCATCTACTACCAAACCGATAGACAGAATCAGTGCCATCAAGGTAATCAGGTTGATAGAGAAGCCGAAGTAGTACGCCGCAATAAACGATGAAATCAAAGAGACAGGAACAGTCACCGCTGGGATCAGGGTTGCACGTGCTTGGCCGATAAAGACGTAAAGCACGAGGATAACCAATCCACCCGTGATAAAGAGTGTGCTGTATACCTCTGAGATAGAACGGTCGATAAAGACCGTTGAATCATAGTCCACCGCTAGACGAGTACCGTCAGGCAAGAACTTTTGAATCGCTTCTACTTCTTTATGGACTAGGTCAGCAACCTCAAGTGGGTTGGCATCTGACTGAGGCACAATGCCCATACTTACGTTAACAACACCGTCGCTTTTAAAGGTCGAGTTTTCGTTTTCAGCGCCGATGTAAACATCTGCTACGTCTTTTAAATAGATAGGTGTGTTGTCAGAAGCACGCTTAACAACAAGGTACTCAAAATCTTCAGCTTGGGTATATGAACGAGCCGTACGAACCGACATCACAATCGCATCGTTACGAACTTCACCGCCTGGGCTTTCAATATTTTCGTTGTTCAGCGCCTGCGTAATATCAGAAGCAGTCACACCACGTCCGGCCATCTGAGCAGGTTTCAGCTTCACGTACATTACTTTGTACAAGCCACCCGAGATGTCCACTGAGCTCACACCAGAGATCAAACTAAAGCGGTCAATCAACACACGCTCGGTGTAATCGGTTAACTGCGTTCGATCCATCTCGGTTGAGCTGAGGTTGATGTAAACCGACGCTTCACCACTACCATTGTTCTTATAAACAATTGGGTCATCGGCTTCATCTGGCAACGAACGCTGAGCACGTGCTACCGCATCACGCACATCACTCACACCAGTATTGAGGTCATAACCAAGTTCAAAGGTGATCGTGATTCTTGAAGAACCGTTTCGAGTGGTTGACTCAATTTCGTCTATACCACTAATACCGGAGAGTTGGTCTTCGAGATTGGAGGTTATTTGGCTCTCAATGATGGTAGCAGATGCACCTTCATAGCGAGTACTGATCGACACTACTGGGCTTTCAATGTCAGGCATCTCACGAACAGCAAGCTTGTTAAACGATACAATACCAAACACAACCAAGAGCAAGCTCAATACGATAGCCGCTACTGGTCTCTTTACAGAAACATCAGATAACAACATTAGTTCTCACCTTCTTGAGCTGCTGTATTACCATCAAGATTAGTGACATCGCCGTCAGGTTTAGCTGGGCGATTAACGGCAAGTTCTTGAACCAACACACCATCACGCATGTTCACAATACCTTGCACCACGATCTTCTGACCAATCTCGATACCTTTATCAATCACGACTTCGTTATCGATACGCGCACCTAAGAAAACTTCGGTACGTGTCGCTTTGTTATCTTCACCGATAACATAGACAAAACGCTTAGTGCCTGAATATTCAAGTGCTTGAACAGGAATGATTGGCGCTTCCACTGGCGGGAAATCCATGTCAGCCGCGACTAGCATGCCCGGTTTTAGGTAATCATTATTGTTGTCGAAGTGGATTCGAACTCGTAAGTTCAAGGTTTCAGCGTTGATACGAGAATCAATACCTACCACAGTACCCGTGAACTGAGTCTCACCCCATGCACTGGTGCGAGCCGTCACTGTCATGCCTTTAGACAGTTTCGAAAGGTAACGCTCAGGAATTTGAAGATCTAATTGCATCACAGACAAGTCATCTAAGGTCACGAGTTCAGTGCCTGCTGTCACCATTTTACCGCGGCTAAAATCGATAAAGCCGACCGTGCCAGAAAAAGGCGCACTGATGTGAAGATCTTTAAGGTTGGCATTCGCAGCAGCTAAACGTGCATTGGCAATTTCAACGTTGGTTTTCTGCGCGTCAATTTCAGTTTGCGTAATCGCATTACGTTTCACTAGTCGTTGGAATTCCGCAAGTTTACGTTTCTCATCTTTTAAGTACGCTTGCGCTTCTGCAACCGCGGCCTTGGCTTTGTCGTCATCTAATTGAACCAACATCTGTCCTTTAGTCACATCTTGATTGGCTTTGATGTTGATAGAGTCAACTCTGCCCGCTACTTCAGAAGTAATGATCACAGATTGCTCGGCTTCTAACTTACCAACCAAAGAAAGAGATTGGCTAACTTGGTGAATATCAACCTGCTCTGTAACAACCGTTACAGTGCTAGGCCCCTGACGTTTTGCAAGTACGGCCGGAGACGCCATAAGAATAGACAAGCTAAGCAGGGTTAAAACAGATTTACGCTTCATAATAATGGTCTGCAGTAAGATTTAAGATCTATAAATGAAATTAACCGTATTCTATCAAGTGATGAATGCTGTAACGTCAAGAAGTGTAAATCTAGATTAAATTCCATTTACGTTTCTCGGTGAATGACACAAACCAAACACAATACAGAAAGCCAGTTACCTCAAGGTGTTACCTATTAATACGTAAACCTTAGTCCAGATGTTCACTTCCCGAGCAATATGCGTACTTTTCGCCATCTTTGCCCAAAAAGGCAGCATTCAACACAAAACCATAAGAAAAACTCTTTACAGGTTTAACGTGTTTGCTATGATGCGCTCCGCACTTGAGAGATGCGTTGGGAAAAACATCTCTTTAGCCTATCCATTATGAGTTAGGAAAAACACCCTGGAGGGGTTCCCGAGTGGCCAAAGGGAGCAGACTGTAAATCTGCCGGCACTGCC
>NZ_JAPNXR010000009.1:0-196491 GCF_030397615.1 Vibrio sp. 14N.309.X.WAT.E.F5
AAAATTTGCTTGGCGACCATAGCATTGTGGCCCCACCTGATTCCATGCCGAACTCAGAAGTGAAACACAATAGCGCCGATGGTAGTGTGGGGTTTCCCCATGTGAGAGTAGGACATCGCCAGGCTTTAATTTCGCTGCTTGTATAACAAGTAGCAACCTCAACAGTGTGCTAATCTGTTGATGACAATTTGTTGGAGGGATGGCTGAGTGGTCGAAAGCACCGGTCTTGAAAACCGGCAACCGTTAATAGCGGTTCTAGGGTTCAAATCCCTATCCCTCCACCACCATTAGAAAGCCCGCTGAGAAATCAGCGGGCTTTTTCATATCTGCTATTTAGAAAAACCAAAAAGAGCACTAATGTGCTCTCTCTATTATTCTCTTAACCAGCATATCTAAAGTTAACTAGTCAGGGAGATATTTTCCTTTGGCTACTTGCCAAAACGCTCTAATCAGTGGGTTCTCAAGTTGAGATCGTTTACAGCAAACGCCTAATTCAAAGGGTTTGATTGGTTCTATTTTTAAACGATCGACCTTATCTCTCACAGGACTGTTGTTAATTACTACATCAGGAGCAATACCCACTCCACAACCTAGCGCAACCATGCTTACAATCGCCTCATGCCCAGATACTTGTGCGTAAATGCTGGGCTTAATCTTCATCTTTTTGAACCATGCATTCGCACGTTCACGGGCGGTACCTGCTTCGGGAATGATAAAAGGAACCTCATTCCAATTTGGCTTTTCGGATTGAAGTTGCTGACTAAAGCTACTGACACCGGATGGGATGATTACTGACAGTGGTATATCGCTAATGGTTTCGAATTCTAATCTTGAAGGCAAAATGTCTGGTTTAGCTGAAATAGCAATATCAGCCTCATCATTCAGTATCTTGTCAATGGACTGCGCTGGATCACCGGTAGAGAGCTTAAACTCAATATACGGGTGAATAGCCCTGAATTCGGTAATGAGTTCAGGAAGGTGACTGTAGCTTGCTGTTACGGAACAGAAAATACGGATCTCACCCTTGAGCTCCTGTTCTCCGCCTTTTAGGTGAAGATTATATTGCTGCCACTCGCCAACGATGCTCAATGCCACAGGCAGCAGATGTTTCCCTGCTGGTGTGAGGTCAACACTTCGATTATCCCTGATAAGCAGTTCCTGCCCTGTTTCTTCCTCAAGCTTTTGTATTTGACGACTAAGGGCAGAAGGACTGACGTGCATAGCAGCAGCTGTTTTGCTGAAACTCTTGCTATCACATAAATGTATAAATAATTGTAGAGATTTTATGTTCATGTTCTGTGATCGTTTCCATGTTGCATTTATTGCAATAACTAATTGTGAATATATCACTTTCAGCAACGGAGTGTCTGTTTTAGTATGAAGTCATTCGATAGAGAGATATCGACCTTACGGACTTATTTTTAAAGGAGTGCCCTACAATGGCTAACTATTTCAATACATTAAACCTTCGTGAGCAACTAGACCAATTAGGTCGCTGCCGTTTCATGGATCGTGAAGAATTTACGACTGAAGCTGAATACCTTGAAGGTAAGAAGATCGTCATTGTTGGCTGTGGTGCTCAAGGCCTAAACCAAGGTCTAAACATGCGTGATTCTGGTCTAGACGTATCTTACGCTCTACGCCAAGCTGCAATTGATGAGAAGCGTCAATCATTCAAGAATGCTGACGAAAACGGCTTTGTAGTTGGTAGCTACGAAACGCTAATCCCTCAAGCAGACCTAGTGATTAACCTTACTCCTGATAAGCAACACACTAATGTTGTTGAGACAGTAATGCCTCTAATGAAAGAAGGTGCTGCTCTTGGTTACTCTCATGGTTTCAACGTTGTTGAAGAAGGCATGCAATTACGTGCTGACCTTACCGTTGTAATGGTTGCACCTAAGTGCCCAGGTTCTGAAGTACGTGAAGAGTACAAGCGTGGTTTCGGTGTTCCAACACTGATCGCTGTTCACCCAGAAAATGACCCTAAAGGCGAAGGCTGGGATATCGCTAAAGCTTGGGCTGCAGGTACTGGTGGTCACCGTGCAGGTTGCCTAGAGTCTTCATTCGTAGCTGAAGTTAAATCTGACCTTATGGGTGAGCAAACCATTCTATGTGGCATGCTACAAGCCGGTTCTATCGTATCTTACGAGAAGATGATTGCTGATGGCATCGAACCAGGCTACGCAGGTAAACTTCTACAATACGGTTGGGAAACGATTACTGAAGCACTTAAGTTCGGTGGCGTAACTCACATGATGGATCGTCTATCTAACCCAGCTAAAGTTAAAGCGTTTGAGCTTTCTGAAGAGCTAAAAGACTTAATGCGTCCGCTTTACAACAAACACATGGATGACATCATTTCTGGTCACTTCTCTAGCACTATGATGGCTGACTGGGCGAACGATGACGTGAATCTACTGGGCTGGCGTGAAGAGACAGGCGAAACAGCATTCGAAAACTACCCAGCTTCTGACGTAGAAATCTCAGAGCAAGAGTACTTCGATAACGGTATCCTTATGGTTGCTATGGTTCGTGCGGGTGTTGAGCTAGCATTTGAAGCAATGACAGCATCTGGCATAATCGATGAGTCTGCTTACTACGAGTCTCTACATGAGCTTCCACTAATCGCAAACACAGTTGCTCGTAAGCGTCTTTACGAAATGAACGTTGTAATCTCTGATACAGCTGAGTACGGTAACTACCTATTCGCAAACGTGGCAACACCGCTACTACGCGAACAGTTCATGCCTTCAGTTGCAACTGACGTAATCGGTCGCGGTCTAGGTGAAACATCTAACCAAGTAGATAACGCGAAGCTGATTGAAGTAAACGAAGCTATCCGTAACCACCCTGTAGAGTACATTGGTGAAGAGCTACGTAGCTACATGAGCGACATGAAGCGTATCGCTGTAGGCGGTTAATTAGTCGCTTAGATACTGATAAATTTGTAGAAAAAGCAAAGCAGTATCATTGGCTCCTTACTGGTTGGAGTTATTATTAAGCAACACAACATCTAATAAAAAGGCTTGGTCGCCGTTGACCAAGCCTTTTTGCTTTTAGGCGAAAAGTTATACAGATCAGTAGAATGGACAGTGCTTGATAGGTGCTAGACGTCGAATTTCAGTTCTTGGTTGAGTCTTAGAAATACAAAAGGGTTGGTGTTTTCACACCAACCCTTTCAGTTTTCTTGCTTTACGGCTTACTTGTCAGCAATCTTTGCTTCTAAATCCGCTAGCTTCTGTTCCATCTCTGTCAGCTTTTGACGAGTGCGAAGCAGTACTTGTGTTTGAACATCAAACTCTTCACGACTCACAACGTCTAGCTTGTTTAGTTGGCCTTGGATAACTTGGCGAACTTTTTGATCTACATCTGAACCAAGCTCTTTGACTGGTTGAGGCATAGAGTCGTGGATCTGCTTAGCAATCTGTTCTAGTTTTTTTGGATCAAACATATCAATTAAAACTCCTGAATATTTCCTACCATTCTATTTAATCACACCGAAGAAGTCGCCTCTGGCGTATAAAAAAAGGCCACCGAAGTAGCCTTTTTAATTGTTAACACGACTTAGCGATTACTTATTATCAGCTAATTCTCTGTGTGCCGCTTTTGCTTCATCGACGCGAGCTAGCTTTTCTAGGTCTTTGTCTTCAACAAATACAGGTAGAGGTTTGTGTTTTTCAGCCAAGTAGCTGTAAATCACTGGCAGTACAAATAGCGTGAAGATAGTACCAATAGCTAGACCAGCAACGATTACGATACCAATACTAAAGCGCTGAGCTGCACCCGCACCACTTGCGTACATCAGTGGGACTAGACCCGCGATCATCGCAGCTGTTGTCATCAGGATTGGACGAAGACGAACCTTCGCAGCTTCCATTACTGCTTCTATACGAGTCTTGTGATGATGCAACTGTTCTTCTTTTGCAACTTCACAGATCAAGATACCGTGCTTGGTAATCAGGCCAACCAAGGTGATCAAACCTACTTGCGAGTAGATGTTCATCGTTGCCGCACCCCAAGCCAGAGCTATTAGGGCACCACAGATCGCCAGTGGTACAGATACCATGATAACCAATGGATCTTTCAGAGATTCGAATTGAATAGCCAGTACCAAGAAGATGATAGCCAGTGCTAGACCAAAGGTCGCGTAAAGTGCGCTACCTTCAGTTACGTATTGACGTGCTTCTCCCATGTAATCGTGGTTGTAGCCACTTGGAAGCTTATTTGCCGCCGTGTCTTCAAACCATGCAATAGCATCACCCATTGCAGCGCCTGGAGCAGGTACTGCACCAATCGTAGCTGAGTTCAATTGGTTGAAGTGAGGAAGAGAGCGAGGCTCTGCCACAACATCAATCGTAATCAAACTGCCTAGTGGTACAGCATTACCGTCCGCAGCACGTACGTAGTAGTTGTTCATCGATTCTGGGTTCAAACGGAATTTACGTTCAACCTGAGGGATAACCTCGTAAGAACGACCATTCAAGTCGATACGGTTTACGTAGCCATCTGACATCATGGTACCTAGCGTGATACCGATATCTTGCATGGTTACGCCGTATGCGCCCGCTTTATCCTTGTCGATGTGTACTTTCATCGTTGCTGAGTCGTAGTTCAGATCGAGATCCGAGTATACGAATAGTGGGTTTGTCGCTACATCAGTCAAAATGTCAGTGGTGATTTGGAACAAGCTTTCAAAACTGTTTGGCGTTGTAATAACAAACTGAATTGGAAGGCCTGAACCGGCACCTGGTAGTTCTGGCATTTGGAAGGCTGTTACTGCCATTCCTGGAACATCTTTCACCAAACCACCAACGCGGTTTGCTACCTCAGATTGGCTTGCTTCACGCTCACTCCAAGGAACCATAGATGCAATACCAAACGCTTGGTTTGCATTAGGAACACCTGTGAACACCTGTGCGTAAGCTACTTCTGGCTGATCAGACAGAATCTTGTTTACGTCGTTCATGGTATTTTGCATGAAGTCTAAGTTCGCATTAGATGGTGCAGTACCCATCAGCATGATTACACCTTTATCTTCTGAAGGTGCTAATTCACTAGGGATGAACTTGAACAACATCGGCAAACTTGCAAATACGATGATAGCAAAGCCAATGAATACCGGGCGATGTTGCATTACCGCGCCAAGCATACGCTCGTAACGGTTAGTCATACCATCCAAAACGCTATGAACCTTCTGCTCAAACTTGCTCGGCTCAGCGTGAGCTTTCAGCATTTTTGAACACATCATTGGCGACAGCGTTAGTGCCACGATACCTGATACAAATACAGAACCGGCTAGGGTTAATGCGAACTCTTTAAATAGTGAGCCCGTGATACCGCCCATCATTGCGATTGGAGCGTATACCGCACCTAGCGTGAGTGTCATTGCGATAACAGGCACCGCAATTTCACGAGTACCGATGATCGCAGCACGGAAAGGGGACTCTCCGAGCTTGATATGCCTGTCGACGTTCTCAAGTACCACGATCGCATCATCTACCACCAGACCGATGGCGAGTACCATTGCCAGTAGTGTCATCAGGTTCCAAGAGAAGCCCATCGCCTGCATTACCATTGCCACACCAATCAGAGATAGTGGGATAGTAACGATAGGGATCAGTACCGCTCGGAATGAACCTAAGAACAATGTGATTACGATTAATACGATTAATGCCGCTTCAAGAATTGTCTTGATAACTTCTTGAATTGACTCGTTAATCGCAATGGTTGAGTCGTACATTACGTTCATTGAGATGTTGCTTGGAAGGTTCTTCTCTAGCTGAGGAAGAAGCTCAAGTACATCTGCAGCGATGTTGATTGGGTTCGCACTTGGTGCCGCATTAATTGCTGCAACAACCGCCTCCTGACCGTTCGCACTTGCACGATAAACGTCGTGGCTTTTCTCTAGAGAAACCTTAGCGATGTCAGACAGACGAATAATCTCACCTTCACCACTTCTAACGACTAAGTTCTCTAACTCTTCAGTGTTTGATACTTGTGTATCGGCACTGCCGTTATAAAGAACGAATTCGCCAGTAGCTTGACCTGTCGCTGACTGGTAGTTGTTGGCATTCAATACCGACATAACATCAGTAGCGGTTAGGTTAACAGCTGCCATTTTTGACGGATCTAGCCATACGCGCAGTGCGTATTTCATACCACCATAAAGGTCGACTTTAGATACACCATTTACCGTAAATAGCTGCGGGTTGATTACACGCTCTAGATAATCGGTGATTTGGCTTGATACGAGCTCATCACTGGTAAAGCCAATATAAAGTACCGCGGTCGTTGAACCGGTCGACATGGTTACGGTTGGGTCTTCGGCTTCTTTTGGAAGCTGAGAACGCACCGAGTTTGTCTTGGCCAGTATGTCAGACAGCGCCGCATTCGGGTCGGTGTTCAACTTCATGTTAACTGTGATAGTTGAACTACCCAGTACAGAAGATGAAGTCATATAATCGATATTATCCGCTTGAGCCACGGCCTGTTCGAGGGGCTGGGTTATAAAGCCTTGGATAAGATCGGCACTTGCACCGTAGTAACTCGTTGTTACGGTTACCACAGTATTCGTCATTTCAGGGTATTCACGCACCTGCATTTTGAAGATTGCTTGTAGACCAAGCAGCGCAATCAAAAAGCTGATGGATACCGCTAGAACTGGACGTTTAATAAAAACATCAGTAAAGCGCATTATGCCTCCAGTTACAGCTTAGGTGTTTCAGATGGTGGCGTGATCGCATCACTTTCCACAACCTTAACTTTGGCACCGTTACTTAGACGAACTTGGCCAGAAGTTACAACTGTATCGCCAGCTTTAACACCCTCAAGGATGTGAGCAATATCAGCGGTACGTTCACCTACTTTTACAACATGTTGAGCAACACGTTGAACACCGTCTTCTTCCGTTAGGATGTAAACATTGTCACCGTATAGTGTGAAGGTGATTGCTGTTTGAGGTAGTGTTACTTGGTTCTCTAGCTTAGGCAGAATGATGTTGGCACGAGCGAACATACCGCTACGAAGCTTGCCATCATTGTTTGGAATGTCTGCTTGAACTTGAATCAAACCACTTTGGATGCTTACTGCAGGTTCGATTGCACTAATAGAACCTTCGAAAGGTTTTTCAGGGTAAGCGTCCACGAAGATATCGATAGCTTGACCAACATTGATGCGTGAGATGTCTGTTTGAGAAACGGTGAAGCGCAGGCGCATTACACTGGTGTCTTCTAAACGAACGATATCAGTACCCGACTGTAGGTATTGACCTAGATACACATTACGGATACCGACTTTTCCGTCGAATGGTGCACGGATTTCACGGCGTTCAATCGATGCTTTCAGGCTTTCAATATCAGCAGATAGAGAGAAGTAGTTCGCTTCTGCTTCATCGTATGCTTCTTTAGAGATCGAGCCTTTCTTATATAGACCTTGGTAACGTTTGTATTTTGCTTTCGCAGCAGGCAAACGAGCTTCAGAGCTCTTTAGGTTTGCTTTTTCTACGTCAGAATCGAGACGTACTAGTTGCTGGCCATTCTTAACATCAGTACCAGATTCGAAAGAGATTTGATCAATGACACCGCTGGTTTCATTGGCTAGCGTTACACCTTGGTTTGGTTCGATGAAACCAATCGCTTCAATCACTGGAACCCAGTCGATCGGCTGAACTTCAGTCACTGTTACTGGAAATTCTGGCTCAGGGCGGTTGGCCATAAACTCAGCAATTTTTTGTTGTTTGAACATGTTGAACCCGATAACGCTGCCGAAAAGCAGTACAGCGATGAGTAACATGAAGAAAGTCCACTTTTTCATTATGGTCAAAACTCCGATCTAGTGTGTAATTATTGCGTCCCAACTGGCTTCAATGGCTGCTTCTAATGCGGCCTCATCCATTTGGTAAAAACCTAAAGAGTGCTTGCGTGCAAGTGACACGCTAGCGGCTAAACTTAAACCACTTAAAATTTCATTATTGAGTGGTTTAAAAATTCCTTGCTCTTTACCCTCGTTAAACAGTAGCTCAACTTGGGCAAACATTTTTCTTTCAAGTTCCCTAAATGCCATACTATTTATTGCAGGTAGAGAATCGTACTGAACCCTATTTTTGATTGCTGCAGGGTCTGTACCCGCTAAGTTCCATATGTTTAACCACATAGTTCTATAACGTAGCTTTATTGAATCTGAATCATTAACACCATTTTGAACAGCGTCCGCGACTCTTTGAGTTACCTGAATGCGAACATCTTCAATTAAATGGTCTTTATCATCGAAATATCGATAAATAGTCCCGGCAGCCACACCTGCTTCTTTGGCCAGTTTTTGCATTGATAAGCCTTGAAAGCCGACCTCCGCAATTAACTTTTCCGCAGCAGAGAGTATCTGTAAGCGTTTATCTTGAGATGTATTATTGGTCATAGACTAATCACTAGTGAATGAACGTTCATTCATTATAGCCTGAATTACGTACATTTGTGCAACAGAGTTTTGCATAAATAGAGTAAAATTCTTGTGTAAGAGAGCATAGCATTCGTACCGTTGCACCATTATTATAGGCGCGCGTGAACAAATAGACCTTTTAACCATGTTGAGAAAGTAATGAAACTGAACCCAAGACAAGATGAAGCTGTGAAATACGTCTCTGGTCCTTGCCTCGTTTTAGCGGGCGCAGGCTCAGGTAAGACACGTGTAATCACCAACAAAATCGCTTATTTGGTTCAGGAATGTGGTTATAAAGCTCGTAACATTGCCGCGGTAACTTTTACTAATAAAGCGGCACGTGAAATGAAAGAGCGTGTTGGACAAACCTTAGGAAAAGGCGAGTCGAAAGGGCTCATTGTTTCGACGTTCCATACCATGGGCCTTACGATCATCCGTCGAGAGTACAAAGCGCTTGGTTTAAAAGCGGGTTTTTCTCTATTTGATGATCAAGACCAGTTAGCTTTATTAAAAGAGCTAACGGAGAAGCAAATTGATGGTGATAAGGATTTGTTACGTGCATTGATGAGCACAATTTCAAATTGGAAAAATGACATGTTAACGCCAGATCAGGCGAAAGCACGTGCTCAAGGTGAACAAGAGCAGTTATTTGCATTCTGTTTTGAGATGTATCAAAAACAAATGAAGGCTTATAACGCATTAGATTTTGATGATTTGATCGCAATGCCTGTTTTACTGTTGAAAACCAATCAAGAAGTCCGTGAACGTTGGCAATCTCGCATTCGTTACCTATTGGTCGATGAGTATCAAGATACCAACACCAGTCAATATGAGCTGGTTCGTTTACTCGTGGGTGAACGCGGTCGTTTAACTGTAGTAGGCGACGATGATCAGTCGATCTATTCATGGCGTGGTGCGAAACCACAAAACTTGGTGTTACTTGGTGAGGATTACCCTAACCTACGCCTTATTAAGCTTGAGCAAAACTATCGCTCAACCAGTCGTATCTTGCGTGCGGCGAACATCTTGATCGCCAATAACCCGCACGTGTACGAGAAGTCACTGTTCTCTGAGATCCCGGATGGCGAAAAACTCAAAGTACTTAACGCCAAGAATGAAGAGCACGAAGCCGAACGTATTACTGGTGAAATCATTGCGCATAAATTTTTGAATCGTACTGAGTACAAAGACTACGCGGTACTTTATCGAGGTAACCACCAATCTCGATTGATTGAAAAAGCGCTGATGCAAAACCGAGTGCCTTATAAGATTTCTGGCGGAACCTCGTTTTTCGCCAGAGCTGAGATAAAAGACATCATGGCGTACCTGCGAGTATTGGTGAACCCGGATGATGACAATGCCTTCCTACGTATTGTGAATACTCCGCGTCGCGAGATTGGTCCTGTTACGTTAGAGAAGTTGGGCAGTTACGCCAATATGCGTGGCAAGAGCTTATTTGAAGCCAGCTTCGAAATGGGGTTAGAACAGACATTGACTGGCCGTGGTCTAGAAAACCTGCGTCGTTTTTCTGATTGGATTGTTCGTATCTCGGATAATGCTGAACGTGGAAACACCGTAGAAGCGGTGCGATCCTTAGTTCGTGACATTAATTACGAAGATTGGCTCTACGAAACCTCTCCAAGTCCGAAAGCGGCAGAGATGCGAATGAAGAACGTGTCTGATCTCTATAGTTGGATTGTTGCCGATCTAGAAGGTGACAATTACGATAAAGAAGAGAAGACGCTTCGCGAAGTGGTTCAGCGTTTAACCCTGCGTGACATGATGGAGCGTGGGGAAGATAACGACGATGCGGACCAAGTTCAATTGATGACGCTGCATGCTTCGAAAGGCCTAGAGTTTCCTTATGTGTTCTTGATGGGGGCAGAAGAGGGTATTCTTCCGCACCAAACCAGTGTTGATGAAGGTAATGTAGAAGAAGAACGTCGTCTTATGTATGTAGGCATTACTCGAGCGCAAAAAGAGCTGACTTTCACTAAGTGTCGTGAGCGTAGACAGTACGGTGAGTTGATCAAGCCAACACAAAGCCGCTTCTTAGATGAATTGCCTCATGAGGATGTGGAGTGGGAATCGGTGAAAAAGCCGCAGTCGGCTGAAGAGAGAATGGAAAAAGGGCAGGCACACATTGCGAATATTCGTGCGATGTTCAATAAGAAGTAATAGACAGAGTTTCAGGTAATAAAAAAGGTGACCTCATGGTCACCTTTTTTATATCAATCTATTTTAGCTTACAGGCCAGCAATCATGTGCTCGATAGCATCTTTGATTTCATCGTCAGAACAGTCCATACATGAACCTTTAGCAGGCATTGCATTGAAACCGTTGATTGCGTGATCTGCTAGGATGTCTCGGCCTTGTGCAATTCGTGGAGCCCAATCACCAGCATCGCCAGCTTTTGGAGCGCCGCTCACACCTGATGCGTGACAAGCAATACAGAAGGTTCCGTAAACTGCTGCGCCATCACGAGGGCCTGTTGGTTCAGCAACGACTGGCTCACTACCGACTAGGTATACTTGACCAACTGGTTTGATGCGCTCAGCAATAAGATCTTGCTCCGCTTCACTTAGGCCTGAAGCCATAACGCCAGTGGAAAAGGTTAAAGCTGCGATAACAACAGTTAAAATTCGACGAGACATATCCATTAAACTCACTTTACATTCCCAAGGTAAGTACATGCTTACCAATTTATAGTGTTAGAGGGGTGTGTTGATTTAAGTTGCAAAAAGCGACTGTTAAATCAATGTAAATAATGGGTGATTATATCCTGATAAGTTGTTGCAATAAACAACAACTTATAAGCTCCAGAGGGTTGTAGTACTCAAATAAGGGGTTTATCACATATTAACTGTCGAAAAAGAGACCAAACAGAAAAAAAAGTTAAAAAAGTACTAGACGACCTTAGGTGATATACGTATTATTCCACTCCGCCGACAGGGCATGCGCCTGTAGCTCAGCTGGATAGAGCGTTGGCCTCCGGAGCCAAAGGCCGAAGGTTCGAATCCTTTCAGGCGCGCCATCCGGTCTCTTACTTCGGTAAGTGAGAATTGGCAAAAAAGAAACAATGGTGGCTATAGCTCAGTTGGTAGAGCCCTGGATTGTGATTCCGGTGGTCGCGAGTTCGAATCTCGTTAGCCACCCCATTCTTTCTTTACAAAATAACGGTAGCTTCGGCTTCCAGTGTTGACTCATTATTCCCAAGAGTCGAGACAAAATTAGTCGGTGAATAGCGCAGCTTGGTAGCGCATCTGGTTTGGGACCAGAGGGTCGGGGGTTCGAATCCCTCTTCACCGACCACTATTTCAATAATCGCTTGATAGCGGTTATATAAAAAATTAGTGGTGGCTATAGCTCAGTTGGTAGAGCCCTGGATTGTGATTCCGGTGGTCGCGAGTTCGAATCTCGTTAGCCACCCCATTAATTTTGGTAACTTCTCTGAAGTTCCCTGTTTGAGAAATCAAACGAAACGTCTCGGTGAATAGCGCAGCTTGGTAGCGCATCTGGTTTGGGACCAGAGGGTCGGGGGTTCGAATCCCTCTTCACCGACCACCTTAAAAAAACCTCATCAGAAATGATGAGGTTTTTTTTCATCTGTAGATCACCAGATTGGAACTCAAGTCGGGTTCGCCTGATGTTCAAAGAATGTCTCTTCACCGATCGCTTAAGAAGCTACGCTAAAAAAAGGGGCTTTTTTATATCTATCGTATCGGAAATTCTTCAACTTTTGATTTTGATTTTGAGTGCAGGGAACTGACTCATTTCGATAGCTCGCGTGGCATCACTTCAGTCATCGCCCTCTATATAAAACACCCCACCATCGATTTTTTAGATTCTCACGCCTTAATTGAGATGAGCGCTTTATGAAATGCGCTGATCTATATCTGATTTTATATAAATAAATCACTCAATTATTCGACAGATTAATGAGTTTGGTCTAAAGATTTTTATTAAAAGTGAAATCTGCCCCTAAATTTGCTCACTAAGGCCTGTAATTGACAGCTTTCTTTACTCCCCGTCGCTTAAATTCTTCTCTAATTTATTAAACCTTTCGTTTTTCTGGTTTGTATTCGTTGAAATAATGGGAGAGGTTGAATGTATGGCTAAATTAGATCTATCTGGTTGTTTTATTTGCTTAAATTAATAAAATTAGTATTTGTTTCTATAGTGTTAATTGTTTTTTGGAATAATTATTTGTTTTTAGTGACTGGTAGTGAGATCTGCTTTGAACCATAGGTTTAACTCTACAAGTAAGTAGTAGTAAGGGATTTGTGAGTGTTTATTACCAACAATATGATGTTGTTTTTTCTTACTACATGCTCTCTGTGTGAATAGTTATGTGGCACTTTTGCTTGCTAAGCGTTTAATGTCGACTTTTTATCCTATTTTTGTTGCTTTTCTGTGAATTATTTGCCAAATTGTCAACCGTATAAAATATCAGAACAATATTCTGGTAAGAATGGATTCAATTTTGCAGACAGGGCAGAGAGCTGCCAAAGCAGTAGAGGTCTGGTAATGTCACTTTTAGAAGTAAAAAATCTTCGTATCGAATACCCATCACGTCATGGTGTACACGCTGCAGTAAAATCATTGTCGTTTAGCATTGAGCGCGGCGAGATTGTCGGTGTTGTTGGTGAATCTGGCGCTGGTAAATCAACAGTAGGTAATGCTGTGATCGATTTGCTAAGCCCTCCCGGTCGTATTGCGAGCGGTGAAGTGTTCCTTGATGGTGAAAAAGTATCGGGTTTATCTCCGGAAGAGATGCGTAAAGTTCGCGGCTCTAAGATTGGATTTATCTTTCAAGATCCAATGACTTCTCTTAATCCTCTATTTACCGTAGAACAGCAATTAAAAGAAACCATCCATGCCAATATGAAGGTAACGGATGCAGAAGCTTATCAGCGTTCATTAGACTTAATGAACCAAGTGGGTATCCCACAACCTGAAAACCGCCTTAAACAGTATCCGCACCAATTCTCTGGTGGTATGCGCCAGCGTGTGGTTATCGCGATTGCATTGGCAGGCGAACCTGACCTGATCATCGCCGATGAACCAACAACCGCTCTAGACGTATCTATCCAAGACCAAATCTTAGGCCTGATTCGCGATCTATGTATTAAGAAAAACGTAGGTTGTATGTTGGTAACCCACGATATGGGTGTTGTATCTAACGTGACTGACCGTGTTGCGGTTATGTACCGTGGTGATCTGGTTGAATTCGGCCCAACGAAACAAGTACTGGGTACACCTGAACACCCATACACGCACAGCTTGATTTCAGCCGTTCCTCGTTCAGATCGTAAACTCGACCGTTTTCCTCTTGTTAGCTACATCGAAGAAGCACACGAGATGGAAGCCTTAGATGTAAAAAATCACTGGTTAGGTCAAAGCCAAGATCATCGTGAATACACAGGTCCGCTACTGAACGTAGAAAACGTTAACCTACGATTCACGACAAAAGATTCTTTCTTCGAAAGCCGTCGCGAGTATGTGCAAGCTTCAAACAACGTAAGCTTTGAAGTGCATGAAGGTGAAACCTTTGGTCTAGTGGGTGAGTCTGGTTCTGGTAAATCAACCATTGCACGTGTCATCGCAGGCCTATACGCCCCTAACTCAGGCAAAGTAACCTTTGAAGGTGTCGATCTTACGGGGCTTAAATCTGAAAAAGAACGTCGCCCAATGCGTCGTCAAATGCAGATGGTTTTCCAAAACCCGTATACGTCAATGAACCCACGTATGAAGATTTTCGACATCATCGCAGAGCCAATTCGTTTCCATAAACTGACTCGCAACGAGAATGAAACTCGTCAGATTGTTCATGATTTGTTGGATCATGTTGGTCTTGGAAAAATGGCAGGGGTTAAATACCCGCATGAATTCTCAGGTGGTCAGCGTCAGCGTATTTCTATCGCTCGTGCTTTGGCAACGCGACCTCGCCTATTGATTTGTGATGAACCAACATCGGCGTTAGATGTATCGGTACAGGCGCAGATCCTAAACCTATTAAAAGATCTACAAGATGAGCTAAACCTAACCATGCTGTTCATCAGTCATGATTTACCGGTTATTCGTCAGATGTGTGATCGTGTTGGTGTGATGCAGATGGGTACGCTACTGGAAGTGGCACCTACTGAGCAGTTATTTAACTCTCCACAGCATGAATATAGCCAACACCTGATTTCTTTAATGCCTGAATTTACGGGCTTACGAGAAGAAAAAGCAGTGGCACAAGCCGCAATATAAATTTCAGCAGGGTAGAGGCTTAGCCTGCCTGAAATACAATAACAGACGCAAATACAACAACTAGGGATCTGGATTCCCGCATGAAGGAGTTATGCAATGAAAACCATGAAAAGCAAATTAGCAGTAGCTTTGATGGCAGCTGGCCTAAGCTTTAGTGCAGCAGCAGCAGATATTACTGTTGGCTACGCAGCTGACCCAGTGTCACTTGACCCGCACGAGCAGCTATCTGGCGGCACACTGCAAATGTCTCACATGGTGTTTGACCCTCTAGTACGTTTCACTCAAGAGATGGATTTTGAAGGCCGCCTAGCGACAAGCTGGGAACGTGTCAATGAAACGACTTTCCGCTTTAATCTACGTCAGGGTGTTAAATTCCACTCAGGCAATGAACTAACAGCTGACGATGTTGTGTGGACTTTTGAACGTCTACAAGCATCTCCAGACTTTAAGTCTATCTTCACGCCTTACGAGAAGATGGTAAAAGTGGATGACTACACAGTTGAACTAGTCTCTAAAGCGGCTTACCCACTAGTACTACAAACAGCAACTTACATCTTCCCAATGGACAGCAAGTTTTACTCAGGCCAAACAGCCGAAGGTAATGACAAGTCTGAGCTAGTTAAGCACGGTAACTCGTTCGCTTCTACAAACGTTTCAGGTACAGGTCCATTCATCGTTACTCAACGTGAGCAAGGCGTTAAAGTAACGTTTGAGCGTTTTAACGATTACTGGGATACAGAAACGAAAGGTAACGTAGACAAGCTAACATTGGTTCCAATCAAAGAAGATGCAACACGTGTTGCGGCCCTTCTTTCTGGCGATGTAGACATGATTCACCCAGTAGCACCTAACGATCACAAGCGTGTTAAAAACGCTAAAAACATCGATCTAGTGACGTTGCCTGGTACTCGTATCATTACGTTCCAAATGAACCAAAACAGCAACGAAGCGCTTAAAGATGTTCGCGTTCGTCAAGCAATCGTTCATGCGATTAACAATGAAGGTATTGTTAAGAAAATCATGAAAGGTTTCGCTACTGCAGCTGGTCAGCAAAGCCCAACAGGCTACGCGGGTCACGATGATGCACTAGTACCTCGCTACGACCTGAAAAAAGCAAAAGAGCTAATGAAGGAAGCGGGCTACGAAGATGGCTTTACGCTAACTATGATGGCACCAAACAACCGTTACGTGAACGATGCAAAAGTTGCTCAAGCGTCTGCGGCAATGCTATCTAAGATTGGTATCAAAGTTGATCTTAAAACGATGCCTAAAGCGCAATACTGGCCTGAGTTTGACCTATGTTCAGCAGACATGATGATGATCGGTTGGCACTCAGATACAGAAGATTCAGCTAACTTCAGTGAGTTCCTAACAATGACTCGTAACGAAGAAACGGGTCGTGGCCAATACAACTGTTCTGGTTACTCAAACCCAGAGATGGATGCAATTGTAGAAGCTTCTAACACTGAAACTGACCCAGTTAAGCGTTCTGAAATGCTGAAAGGCGTTGAAGCAACACTTTACAACGACGCAGCGTTTGTTCCTCTTCACTGGCAAAGTGAAGCGTGGGGCGCGAAGTCTAACGTAGGTGCAGCAGACGTAGTAAACCCAATGGTTATGCCTTACTTCGGCGACCTAGTTGTAAAATAATCTAGCTTGCTAGAATCGAGAGCCTGAAGCTTTTCAGGCTCTCGAATTATTAAGAAATAGATTTAAGTTTCGGTATTTGGTCTTCCTTCAGTCTGGCTAAATACCTTTTTTAAGACTGAAATTTTTTATCTAGTCGCGGATTTTGATTAGATAGTCATGGATAGATAAGGGGCAAGGAATGGTTACGTTTCTGGTCAAGCGCCTGTTTCAGGCACTGATAGTGATGTTTGTGATCAGTTTGGTGGCGTTTGCCATACAGGATAACCTGGGCGACCCGTTGCGTGAGTTAGTCGGTCAATCTGTTTCAGAATCGGAGCGTCAAGCGCTGCGTGATGAACTCGGCTTAAATGATCCCTTCATTACAAAATACACTCGCTTTGTAGGCGCTGCTCTACAGGGTGATCTTGGTACTTCGTACTTCTTTAAGCGTCCGGCTGTGGACGTGATTCTCGATAAGTTAGTAGCCACACTAGAGTTAGTGTTTGGCGCTTCTATTATTATTGTTTGCCTGTCGATTCCACTAGGCGTTTACTCCGCTATTCACCCTAAGAGCTTTTTTACCAAGCTGATTATGGCGGGCAGTAGCGTTGGTATCTCGGTTCCTGTGTTTTTGACGGCCATTATGTTGATGTATGTCTTCTCTATCGAGTTAGGCTGGCTACCGTCCTTTGGTCGTGGTGATACGGCAAACTGGTTTGGTTGGGAATCTGGTTTCCTAACACTTGATGGCTTGGCTCACCTTGTGCTTCCAAGTATTGCTTTGGCTTCAATCATGCTACCGCTGTTCATTCGTCTCGTGCGTTCTGAAATGCTGGAAGTATTGAGCTCGGAATACATCAAATTCGGCAAAGCGAAAGGCTTAGCTTTAAACAAAATCTATTACCAACATGCTTTGAAAAACACCATGCTACCGGTACTTACCGTGGGTGGTGTTCAGATTGGTACTATGGTGGCTTACACCATTCTTACTGAAACGGTTTTCCAGTGGCCAGGTACAGGCTTCTTATTCTTAGAAGCAATCAACCGTGTAGATACACCATTGATTACCGCATACGTTATTTTTGTTGGTCTTATTTTCGTAGTGACTAACACGATTGTTGATTTGCTTTACGGTGTTATCAACCCAACCGTTAACATCACAGGGAAAGGAGCATAATCATGGAACAGACATCGACAGTGCCGTCTCGCTGGGAACGTTTTAAGCAATCTGACATTGTGTATTACTTCTTACGCGACAAAGTGGCAATGGTGAGTTTCGCCATTTTCTCAATCTTCTTAGTGATGGCACTAGCAGCACCTATTCTAGCGCCAACAGACCCGTACGACGTGACATCGATTGATATCATGGACTCAGAACTTCCACCATCATGGATGGAAGACGGCGAAGATCGTTTCTTGCTAGGAACGGATGAGCAAGGCCGTGATATTTTATCGACCATGCTTTACGGTTCGCGTTTATCACTGACCATTGGTTTCTTAGCGGTAGGTCTACAACTGACGCTTGGTATCATCATTGGCTTGTCTGCGGGTTACTTCGGTGGCCGTATTGATAGCTTCTTGATGCGTTTTGCGGATGTTCAGCTCTCTTTCTCGACCATGATGGTTGCGATCATTGTCTCGGCCATCTTTAAGGCAAGCTTTGGTAGTGACTTTTATGCGCAATACGCCGTTGTAATGCTGGTGGTCATCATTGGTATTGCCGAATGGCCTCAGTATGCGCGTACCATTCGTGCATCAGTATTGGCAGAGAAGAAGAAAGAATATGTAGAAGCAGCTCGCGTGATGGGCTTTAAAGCGCCACGTATCATGTTCCGCCATATTCTACCTAACTGCTTATCACCAATTTTGGTTATCTCTACGGTACAGGTGGCAAATGCCATCATGTCGGAAGCGGCACTTTCTTTCCTAGGTTTAGGTTTGCCAGTCGACCAACCGTCACTGGGTGCCCTGATCAGTACCGGTTTTAACTACATTTTCTCTGGAGCATGGTGGATCACAGCATTCCCAGGTGTTCTTTTGGTAACACTCGTTCTAGTGATCAACCTATTAGGCGACTGGTTACGTGATGTATTTAACCCTAAAATTTATAAAGGGTGATAACGCGGATTGATTTTTAGTAAAAAAAATCACTAAACTAAGAGCCGTAAGCAATTACGGCTCTTTTTTTGCTTAATGGATCTGGAACTAAGTATTATTGACATGGTCAATAATACTTAAAATGGAATTCATGTTTTATCGACATAGAATCGGTAACAATTAGCCCGAGAGGGTTTAAGTGGTGGTTATGAAATTGACAATGAATGCTGTATGTCGTGCTGTGAGTAAAAATTATCGTATGGGGCTTATTGCTGCATCCCTCTTGGCATCGAGTCAGGTTAATGCAGAATCGGTTCTATGTGATGCTACTCAAGCAAGCACTAATCAATTACCACAGCTAGAACAATCATGTCCGATCGGTAAGGGTGTTTGGGGCAGCAAGGCGCCTAAACGTCATTCATCTAATGAACTGTTTTGGGTTCAATGTGGCCTGCTTAATAAGCCTTTGTCATTGAGCCGAGCGAAGCCTCTTTATGAAAAGATCTCGACCAATGTATGGATGAAGCCTGAAGGTGGCGATTATCGTTGTCTGATTGGTCCTTATTCGACATTCTCTGATGCGAGAAAAGATCTGGCTCAGGTGCGTAAAGTGTCTGGATACAGTGAAGCCTTCATTCGTATGGTGGATAAGTCTCAGACCTCGTCACAGCCTATCGTTGCAAAACCGGCAGAGCCAAAAATGGCTAAGACTAAGGCGCCTGTAAAATCAAAACCAGTAGTGAAGCCTGCACCGAAACCCGCGGTCGCGACTTCAGCGGTAGCCGCAACGAGTGCTGCCGCAATCCAAGCGATTCCTAGTAATGATTCAAGTTCGGGCAATGATCTCGATCTCGAAATTCGTGTAACTGCTAATGTTGCGGGCAACAAATATGCAGTGCCTTATTTGTCGGACCATAAACAGCAGTTTTATATGGAGCAGGGAAAGCCTTGGAGTCGTTTAGATTTTGGCAGCGCCGAACTTGTGTGTAATCAGATCGGCATGAAGTTGATGAATGAACAACAATGGCAGAGTATCCTTGGCTCAAAAGTCATGGAAAAGCAGAACTGGCCAATGCACTTACCTTATTGGGGAGCGGATAAAAAAGGCCTGTTCACTAACGGTAACGTAAACCAGCTCAAAGGCTCTTCATTACTCAACGTGATGTGCGTTAAGTAACAACGACCGTTATAAGATTAAACAAGCCTCAGCCATTGCTGGGGCTTTGTTGTTTATGCGTCTAGCTTTCTCAACGTCGGTTTTGCTGTTGAATACTGACTCGTTTCATCAATACAAATTTGATTAAAAATCGCTAAAAATTGTTCAAATAGAGCAGTTGGTGCGTAGAAAACCATAACTCAAGCAATAAGGTGATTGAGATTATGAGTTTGAAGAAACGATTAGAAGACGTAGCCCCGCGTTTTGAAGCTGGGGGTAAGTACGAAAAGCTTTACCCAGTCTATGAGGCGTTTGCCACCATCTTTTATACGCCTGGCAACGTAAACCAAGGCTTGACCCACGTTCGAGATAGTATCGATCTCAAGCGTATTATGATTTTGGTGTGGCTGGCGACTTTCCCTGCCATGTTCTGGGGCATGTATAACGTCGGACATCAGAGTGTCTCGGCACTAACATCCAGTTATCAACTCAATGAGCTTACCTCGGTTATCGAGAGTAGTTGGCGCTTATCGTGGGCATTTGGTGATGCACAGTCCTTAATGGCAAGTGGCTGGGGGAGTCAGATGTTGCTCGGCGTTCTCTATTTTTTACCCGTTTACGCGACAGTTTTCGTTGTCGGTGGTTTTTGGGAGGTGCTGTTTGCCGTTGTGCGTAAACATGAGGTCAACGAAGGCTTTTTTGTTAGCTCGGTTTTATTTGCCTTAATTCTTCCACCGACTATCCCGTTATGGCAAGCAGCGCTAGGTATCACCTTTGGTATCGTTGTCGCGAAAGAGCTGTTTGGTGGTACAGGGCGCAACTTCCTTAACCCAGCCCTTGCAGGTCGAGCCTTTCTCTACTTTGCCTATCCTGCCAACATGTCGGGAGGTTTAGTATGGGTGGCAGCCGATGGTTATTCTGGTGCAACACCTTTAAGCCAATGGTATGAAGGTGGCAGCACTTCGCTTATGAATAATATGACGGGTGAGTCGATAACGTGGATGGACGCGTTTGTCGGCAATATACCGGGTTCGATGGGTGAGGTTTCTTCATTGCTTATCATATTGACGAGTCTGATTCTGATTGTCATGAAGATCGCCTCTTGGCGCATTGTTGCCGGTGTGATTATCGGCCTCGTCGTGACTTCGAGTTTGATGAACTGGATTGGCTCTGATACCAACTCGATGTTCTCAATGCCTTTCTACTGGCACTTTGTATTAGGTGGCGTCGCCTTTGGTACTTTCTTCATGGCAACCGACCCAGTTTCTGCCGCGTTTACTAATCAGAGTAAGTGGGCTTACGGGATTCTTATTGGTGTGATGACGGTTGGTATTCGAGTGCTCAACCCTGCTTATCCAGAGGGCATCATGTTGGCGATCCTGTTCGCTAACCTGTTTGCTCCATTGTTCGACTTTGTCGTGAAAGAGCAAAACATCAAGCGAAGACAAAAACGCACAGCACGATAAGAAATATGACCCAAAAGAAAAAGGCTTGCACTAGTGCAAGCCTTTCCATTTTTATCACGATTGATTTGAAGTTGATTTAACTCCACTTCAAATCAATCTCGAACGGTTGGGTGTTACCGCAATGCTCACCACACATCTCGTCGTAGGCGCTGTTATGAACCAGCATTGCCGATGCCACACCTTGGTCGCTAAAGTGGTCACGCGCTTGGTTTACACTCAAAAACTTCATTGGGTGCTGGTGGTCGTCTTTGATTAACTGTTTTTGCTCGCCAATAACTTGGTAAGCTAAGTAGATCCCGCCTTCAAATGATTCAATTAGTAGATTCATAACAAACTCCATTGCTGTTCTAGATAGGTCAGTATCTGTGTTACGTGGAGTTGAGGGGTAAGGTTCAAGAGTGGACATAAAAAAAGCAGGCACAAGGCCTGCTTTTTAAGAGATATCAACAAAGGCGTTGATTATCTCATCGTTACGAACTCTTCGCTGCCCGTTGGGTGAATTGCCACAACAGAGTCGAAATCTGCTTTGGTTGCGCCCATTTTCATTGCAACGCCGAAGCCTTGAATCATTTCATCAACAGTGAAACCGATGCCGTGTAGGCCAACTACTGTCTCTTCTTCACCAGCACATACTAGCTTCATCTTACAAGGTTGACGGTGCTGAGTGACTGCAGTGTACATTGCAGTAAAACCAGACGTGTATACCTTGATGTTGTCTTTGCCGTATTGCTCTTCAGCTTCTTGAGTCGTTAGACCAATAGTGCCGATAGGTGGGTGGCTGAATACAACAGTAGGAACTAGCGTGTAGTCCATCTTAGCGTTGGTTTGACCGTTGAATAGGCGCTCAGAAAGCTGACGACCTGCTTTAACAGCAACAGGTGTTAGCTCGATACCGCCTTCCATGATGTCGCCAACACAGTAGATGCCAGGAACGTTGGTTGCTTGGAATTCGTCTACTTTGATGTAGCCACGGTCGTTTGTTGCAACGCCAGTTGATGCTAGGTTGATAGCGTCAGTGGCTGGGTGACGGCCGATAGCCCAAATTAGGTGATCAACGTTTTGAGTGTTGCCGTTCTCAAGGTGCAGAGTCAGTGTGCCATCTGCTTCTTTCACTACTTCTTTTGGAACAGAGTGTGTATGCAGTGTTGGGCCTTCCGCTTCCATTACTTCAACCAGTGTCTCAACAATCATTGGGTCGAAGCTACGTAGTGGCGACTCTTTACGACAGAACAGGTGTGTTTCTGTGCCAAGTGCACTTAGTACGCCTGCGATCTCAACTGCGATGTAGCCCGCGCCGATAACAGCAACACGTTTAGGTTGCTCCATCAGGTCGAAGAAACCGTTTGAGTCGATACCGTGCTCTGCGCCAGGGATGTTTGGAATGGTTGGACGACCACCTACTGCGATCAGGATGTGATCCGCTGTGTAGTGTTCACCGTTAACTTCAACGGTCTTTTCGTCAACAAACTTAGCAAAGCCTTTGATTACGTTTATTTTGTTGTTACCAAGAACGCGATCGTAAGATTGGTGGATACGACCAATGTACGCTTGGCGGTTTTCAACCAGTTTGCCCCAGTTGAAGCCTTTTACGTCAACGTCGAAGCCGTAGTCTTTTGAATATAGGTTGATCGCTTCAGCGACTTGAGCACCGTGCCACATAACCTTTTTAGGAACACAACCAACGTTTACACAAGTACCACCAAGGTCTTGAGCTTCGATAAGTGCAACTTTTGCACCGTGCATTGCTGCGCGGTTAGCTGATGCGATGCCGCCTGAACCGCCGCCGATACAGATGTAATCAAAATGAGTCGCCATTACTTTCTCCATTTATTGAAGGCTGTGGGTACAGTGAGTGCACTGAACACCTACGTCCTATAGATTCTTAAATTGTCTAATTATTATATTGAGGGCAGATCGGTTGAACTCAATCTCCCTGTTTAAAATTTATTCGTGTACGTCACAGTCTGTTGAAGGTTCTACAAACTATGACGTTAAGTTCGAGATTATTCGGGAACGATCCACTCTACTTTGAAGTGACCGGTTGCCGGCGCAATTGCTTCCTTCAAGAATGGAAGAATTTCGTTCATTTGGCTTTCTAGTTTCCAAGGCGGGTTGATAACAATCATGCCTGATGCTGTCATGCCACGCTCGTTGGTGTCTGGTGATACGCCAAGTTCGATTTGTAGAATCTTGTTGATGCCTAAGCCTTCAAGTCCTTCGATCATGTCTTCGATATCACAGCGGTTTACCACTGGGTACCAAATTGCGTAGATACCAGTTGCCCAGCGCTTATGGCTTTGAGCAATCGCAGTCACAACATCACGATACTCTTTTGCCAGCTCGTAAGGTGGGTCGATCAGCACCAAACCACGACGCTCTTTTGGTGGCAGGCTGCCTTTTAAGCGTTGGAAGCCATCTTCTTTATAGATAGACACCTGACGATCGCGGTGGAACTCTTGCTCAAGCAGAGGGTGATCGGCTGGGTGAAGCTCAGTCAGTACCATGCGGTCTTGATCACGCAGGTGTGCACGTGCAACACGTGGTGAACCTGGGTAGAAACGCAGTTTTTCGCCATTGTTGAGTGCTGAGATAGACTCAAGGTAGCTTTGAATGTCTTCAGGAAGTTCTGTTTGTGCCCAGACGCGTGCAATACCTTGTTTGTATTCGCCCGTTTTTTCAGACCATTCATGCGTTAAGTCGTAACGACCTACACCAGAGTGAGTGTCATGGTAAACAAAAGGCTTATCCTTTTGTTTCAAAGAATTAAGAATAAGGCTCTGTACGATATGCTTTACTACGTCGGCATGGTTGCCCGCGTGGAAGCTGTGGCGATAACTTAACAAATTAAACTCTCGTAACACTCTCGAATTAGAGTGTGGTTAGTGTAGGTGGGGTTAATTTGACTATTATAACCCCCAATGGACCATAAATTCTCGAACAATTCAGGAACAGTCGTTCGCAATATGCAGTTAGTTATTGGTTCTACTATTGAAATTTGCCTTCATGGGCACTATTTAATAACTATTCGCAGGTGATTTTTTAGGGCGATCCTTAGCCTGATGACTGTAAGACGACCTCATTACAAAAAAGACGAAAGTCTCTAAAGCCAAAGGAATGTTTATATGTCTAATCCGCTATTAACCTTCACGGACTTACCTCCGTTTTCACAGATCAAACCTGAGCACGTTAAGCCAGCGGTTGAGCAAGTGATTGAAGAGTGTCGCAACAAGATAGAACAAGTACTTGAAGGTAATACTTCACCAAGCTGGGACAACCTCGTTGCTCCGATTGAAGAAGTGGATGATCGTTTAGGTCGCATTTGGTCACCTGTGAGCCATATGAATTCTGTTATGAACAGTGACGAACTGCGTGACGCTTATGAGAGCTGCCTGCCTGTGCTTTCTGAGTACGGCACGTGGGTTGGTCAACATAAAGGTTTGTTCGAAGCGTATAAAGCGATCAAGGCGAGTGAGGCATTCTCGGCATTAGACCAAGCTCAACAGAAAACCATTACCGACGCACTGCGTGACTTTGAATTGTCAGGCATTGGCTTACCCGCAGACGAGCAGCACCGCTACGGCGAGATCAGTAAACGCCAGTCTGAGCTGGGTTCTCAATTCTCAAACAATGTGCTTGATGCAACCATGGGTTGGAGCAAGCAGGTAACAGACGTGGCTGAACTGGCGGGTATGCCTGAGTCGGCATTGGCAGCAGCACAAGCCGCGGCAGAAGCTAAAGAGCAGGAAGGTTACCTACTGACTCTAGATATCCCATCATACCTGCCGGTGATGACGTACTGTGATAACCAAGCGCTACGTAAAGAGCTGTACGAAGCCTACGTAACTCGCGCTTCAGATCGCGGTCCAAATGCTGGTAAGTGGGACAACACTGAGATCATTACTGAACAACTTAAGCTGCGTCACGAGATCGCACGCATGCTTGGCTTTAGCACTTACAGCGAAAAATCTCTGTCGACTAAGATGGCAGAAACGCCAGACCAAGTACTTGGTTTCCTTAACGACCTAGCAGTAAAAGCCAAACCACAAGGTGAGCGCGAAGTAGAAGAGCTACGTCAGTTTGCTGAGAAAGAGTTTGGTGTCTCTGAGCTAAACCTGTGGGACATCGCTTACTACAGCGAGAAACAAAAACAGAACTTGTTCGAGATCTCTGATGAAGAGCTTCGTCCATACTTCCCTGAGTCGAACGCAGTGTCTGGTTTGTTCGAAGTACTAAACCGTGTGTTTGGTATGTCTGTGACTGAGCGTGAAGGTGTGGATACATGGCATGACTCAGTGCGCTTCTTTGACATCTTTGATGCGACAGGTACATTGCGCGGTAGCTTCTACCTAGACCTATACGCACGTGAACACAAACGTGGCGGTGCTTGGATGGATGACTGTCGCGGTCGTCGCATTACTCAATCTGGTGAGCTACAGACGCCAGTTGCTTACCTAACGTGTAACTTCAACAAGCCAGTCGGTGACAAACCAGCACTGTTTACTCACGATGAAGTGGTTACGTTATTCCACGAATTCGGCCACGGTATCCACCACATGCTAACGCAAGTTGAAGCGGGCTCAGTTGCGGGTATCAACGGTGTGCCTTGGGATGCCGTTGAGCTACCAAGTCAGTTCCTAGAAAACTGGTGTTGGGAAGAGGAAGCGCTGTCGTTCATTTCTGGTCACTTCGAAACGGGTGAAGCGCTACCAAAAGAGATGCTAGAGAAGATGCTAGCGGCGAAGAACTTCCAATCTGCGATGTTTATCCTGCGTCAGCTAGAGCTTGGTTTGTTCGATTTCACGCTGCACACAGAATACGATCCAGAAGTCGGTGCTCGCGTACTTGAAACGTTAGCCGACGTGAAGTCTAAGGTTTCTGTATTGCCAAGCCTTGATTGGAACCGCTTCTCGCACAGCTTTGGTCACATCTTTGCTGGTGGCTATAGCGCGGGTTACTACAGCTACCTATGGGCAGAAGTATTGTCTGCAGATGCGTTCTCTGCATTTGAAGAAGAGGGTATCTTCAACACTGAAACGGGCAATCGCTTCCTGAACAACATCCTTGAGATGGGTGGTAGTGAAGAGCCGATGGAGCTGTTCAAACGCTTCCGCGGTCGTGAGCCTCAAATCGATGCGATGCTGCGTCATGCGGGTATCAGCGCTTAATATTGTGTTGGTCAGAATGTAAAAAGAGCCTCATTGTGAGGCTCTTTTTGTATCGATTTATCAAACGATTATGGATTTACATTGCGATTGATAGGGTTCTGCAATGAAATTAATGTCTCAGTCGATTGAACCTCGTCAATCGCCTGCAATTTATCAATCAGTACGAACTGCAACTCTTCGATCGATTTACACATCAGTTTAACGAAAATGTTGTAGGCGCCAGTGGTGTAGTAAGCCTCAACCACTTCATCTAATGCATTAAGTTTGGCAATGGCTGAGTGGTAGTCGCGAGCTGCGTTAAGGTTGATACCAATAAAACAACACACGTCGTAACCAAGCTTCTTGGTGTTTACCACAACCTCGGTTCGCTCAATAATGTCGGCCGATCTCATCTTTTCGATACGAACGTGAATCGTCGCGGGGCTGACATCGAATTTCTTTGCCATTTCAGCATAAGGTGTACGCGCATCTTCCATCAAAGTTTTGAGAATGGCACGGTCTAGGTCATCCAGACGAGCAGTAGTTGTGGACATGCGTAAACCCTTATATCGAATGAAAATAGTTCGGCTAGAGTACATATCATAGCCAAGGGTGATAATATTAGCAGCAACGATGATGTTAAGGTGAATTCAGTGCGATTTTGGTTGTTATTTCTTGTGGTGTGTTGGAGTACGTTTGCTTCAGCGCAGACAAAAGATGTGTTGGTGATTCA
This sequence comes from Vibrio sp. 14N.309.X.WAT.E.F5, assembly GCF_030397615.1. Taxonomy (NCBI): domain Bacteria; kingdom Pseudomonadati; phylum Pseudomonadota; class Gammaproteobacteria; order Vibrionales; family Vibrionaceae; genus Vibrio; species Vibrio sp. 14N.309.X.WAT.E.F5. Next base: position 26,917 of record NZ_JAPNXR010000009.1, read on the forward strand.
CTCTTACCATCAAGGTTTTTTCTGGACAGATGATTTCCACAAAGGGCTAGCGGCAGAGCTTGACCGAGATGGCCTGTCTTATCGTGTCGTTTATCTTGATAGCAAGCGCTCTCAAAATCCTGAGTATCTTGAGCGTGTTTACCAGCTTTATCATACCAAACTGCTGCATGAAGAGTTTGCTGCCGTTGTGGTCAGTGACAATAACGCGCTCAACTTAATGAAGCGCCTTGCGCCCGATCTCAAAGATACTCCTGTTATCTTTGGCGGTATTAACAACTTCTCTCCCGAAATGATTGAAGGTTTGAACGCGACGGGTATTAGTGAGGATATTGATTTAGTCGGTAATATCGAACTTATCAAGCGTCTTCAATCGACTGTCAAAAAAATCTATATTGTCACCGACCATTCAGTGACGGGCCAAGCCATTCGTGCTCAAGTCGACCTGTTTGTTAGAAAACACCCAGAATTTTCCGATCTTGTTGAACACTATGTTCCTGATTCTTATCAAGAGCTCGTGGCATTTTCTCAGCGTGCCGATCTCGGAAAAAGCTTGCTGTTTTGGGCGTATTATCGCGATGCCAATGGTCGAGTCAGCAGCGATGAAGATTGGCGCGTTCTCAATACACAGACTCAAATGCCATTGTATATGGTGCATGACTTGGGGCTTGGGTTTGGTGCTATCGGAGGCGTGATTCAGAGTGGTGAGACGCAGGGGCGAGATACTGGGCGTGTTCTATTGAATGTGTTGGCTAATCCGGATAAACCGCTGCCCCAAGTGGTTGCTGGCGCGCCAGAAATCAAACTCGATTACCAACAAATTTCTCGTTGGGATTTGGGCGCAGAGAATGAAGCGGCAGTCACTTTCCTAAATAAGCCTAAGCCATTTCTCGCGCGCTATCGCGACGAGATTCGTACGATTGGTTTGCTGTTTTTAGCCATGGCGTGCGTGATTGCCACCTTGGTGTATTACCTGAACCGACTTAAAAAAAGCGAACGGGCAAGCCGAAAAAGCCAAATGTTGCTCGAGTCGATCTTCGATCAAAGCCTGCAATTTATGGGCATTATCGACAAAAATGGGGTGCTGTTGTCGAGTAACAGCAAGCTGCATGAACTTCTTTATAATCAAGGCTACAAGCTTGGTACTCCGCTTCAAAATCACCAACATTGGGAAGAGTCTGCACGTGAAATACTGAAGGAGTATTTTACGAGCAAAGAAACGCCGCCTGCTTTGCGCTTTGAAGCTGAAGTGTGGTGTCGTGACCGTGGTGTGATGGTATTAGAGATTTCTCTGAAGTCGATGCCGGGCAATGAAGAGGATGACACCCAATTCTTATTTGAAGCGCGTGATGTGACTTCCCGTAAACTTGCTGAAAACAAACTGTTCCAACGCGAAGCCAACCTTAAACTGTATTACGACAAGCAACCCGTAATGATGATTACGCTGGATGGCAACAACCGTATTCAGCAAGTGAACCAGTTTGCTGAAGAGGTGTTAGGTTATCCTCTGGAGCAATTGCTAGGTCATCGTCCAAGAGAGTTCTATGTCGATGAAAATGCAATGATCCCGCGTCATATCTTGTTGCAACCACAACATAAGGTGCGCGGCGTGTGGCGCCGTGATATCGAATATCGTCATGCGGATGGCAGCACAATCTGGATTCGTGAAAACATTCGTCCATTGGTTGAATCCGATCAGCTGTTGATTGTTGGCGAAGACATCACCGAGACTCATGAGCTTTCTGAAAAGTTAGAGTATCAGGCTCGCTATGACTTGCTCACTGGTACGTTTAACCGCAATCACTTTGCACAAGAATTGCAAAAGGCATTAAAAGAAGTCGAGAGCCACATGCGTACTCACGCCATGCTGTTTTTGGATTTAGACCAACTTAAAGTCTTAAACGATACTGCAGGCCATGAAGCGGGTGATGCTGCAATCATGTTTAGCGCTAAGCTGCTGGAAGACGTCCTGCCATACAATGCTGTGTTAGCACGTATGGGCGGCGATGAGTTTGCTGTATTAATTAAAGACTGCACCGAGAGAGATGCGGTTAATGTGTGTCGCAGTATCATCTCAATGATGAGTGAGAATCCATTCTTGTGGGGTGATATTCGCCTCAACCTGACCAGCTCTATCGGTATTCGATTGATTGACCATACTGCGGCTTCACCACAAATGGTGCATGCTCAGGCCGATGCCGCTTGTCATGCAGCGAAAGAAGAAGGGCGCAATCGCTATAATCTTTACCATCAAGATGATGAAGATATCCGTCGTCGTCATCTTGAAATGGAGTGCGTCAATCTCGTCCATGAGGCCTTGGCGAATGATCGTTTAGAGTTGTTTGCACAGCGTATTCTTGGTTTAGACAAAGATAGCGAGAAAATGCACTTCGAGATCTTGGTGAGAATCAAGAACATCAAGGGTGAGTACATTTCTCCGGGGATCTTCATGCCCGCTTCAGAGCGCTATAATATTGCGCACTTGATTGACCGCCGAGTCGTAAGCCAAACGCTCGCTTGGTTGGAACATCGACCAAAGGTGATAGATGAACTTGGAATGTGCTCTATCAACCTGTCTGGTCACTCGATGGGTAACCGAGAGTTTGTTGAGTTCTTGATTGAAAGCTTGGCGAACTCGTCAGTGCCTTGCCATAAGATTTGTCTAGAAATCACTGAAACGGCCGCGATGAGCAACATGAAACAAGCGATCAAGTTCTTTACTCGCATTAAAGAACTTGGCTGTATGATTGCACTCGATGACTTTGGTTCAGGCTTATCGTCCTTTGGCTACCTGAAGAAATTGCCGGTCGATATTGTGAAGATTGATGGCCTGTTTGTACGTGATATTGATGTCAACGAAATGGATCATGTGATGGTTCGTTCTATCAATGACTTGGCCAAGCAGATGGGTAAGCACACGGTGGCAGAGTTTGTTGAAAACACGCAGATCATCGACAAGCTGATCGAACTTGGTGTTAACTACGCGCAAGGTTACATTATTGGTCGACCTAAGCCGCTGGCGGAGCTCATTGAAGAGTTACAACAAGAGCGAACGTTAGAGTATTTAGATTAAGCGAACCAAGCGACAGGATGAGTATTCTTTAGCTCTAGCCTTAGTATTAGCACTTACAGCGCGAATAGTTTGCACCGCTAATATGTATTGTTGAGGCAATCAGGTAAACTGGTTGCCTCTTTTGTTTTGAATACTACTGTCTGTTGGAGACGACCTTGCAACTACAACTGATTTGCGAAGATGCCACCCAAATCGATCATCTAAATGACTTAGCGACCCGTTGGAATTTATCTCATGATGAAAACAGCGATTTCGCTTTGGTACTGACTAGCGAACGACTTGAGTTACGTAAAGTCGATGAACCGAAGCTTGGCGCTATCTTTGTTGATTTAGTCGGAGGCGCAGTCGGTCACAGACGTAAGTTTGGTGGTGGTAAAGGTCAGGCAATTGCTAAGGCTGCAGGTCTAAACAAAGGCGCAACACCAACTATCTTAGATGGCACCGCTGGGTTAGGACGTGATGCGTTTGTGCTGGCTTCGTTGGGCTGTAAAGTACAGATGGTAGAGCGACATCCAGTTGTGGCTGCATTATTGGATGACGGCTTGCAGAGAGCACAAAAAGACCCAGACATCGGCGGTTGGGTGAGCGAACGTATGAAGTTGATTCATGCTTCTAGCCATGATGCCCTAGACAAGCTCAGCAACGATCCTGACTTCGAACAGCCAGACGTGGTGTATCTCGACCCTATGTACCCGCATCCTGAGAATAAAAAGAAATCGGCTTTGGTTAAGAAAGAGATGCGTGTATTCCAATCTTTGGTTGGTGCCGATCTGGATGCTGATGGCTTATTTGAGCCTGCGATGAAGCTGGCATCAAAGCGCGTTGTGGTCAAAAGACCGGATTACGCAGCATGGTTAGACGAGCAAAAACCGAGCATGGCAATCGAAACTAAAAAGAACCGTTTTGATGTCTATGTGAAAGCATCAATGACTTAGCAGCACGCTAAGAAAGTTTCCCGTCATAAATACGATAAATTGCCATTTAACACTTGCGATAGTCGCGTTACGGATGTATATCTAACTAAGAATCATTATTATTCTTAGCTGGAGTTGTAGCATGGCTAAACGCTTTTGTAAGTTAAACCGTCGAGATATCACTGAACACCTAGGCGAGATCCACAGCTTGGTTACCCAACCTAAGTTTGTGTGTCGTTCTTGTGCGCGTTCATCGTCGGATCAAGCGAACCTATGCAAACCAACAGCCATCCCACCGATTGATTGTCAGAATAAACCCGTTGAAGAAAAAGTCGCGTGTGGCCTACTTGCTGAAACATTGCCAACTCCAGAAGTTTCTCTTATCGAGATCATGGACAGCGCTGAGTCAACGGTACAAATCTTTGATCCTGCTATCGTAGAAACGGCTGATAAAGTTGCGTTGAAGAAAGCCAAGCTGAAAAAATTGATGGCGAAGGCGAGCGGTGATGAGAAAGCTGAACTTAAACAAGCGAAGAAAGCGGCGAAGAAACAAGAGAAGTACAACAAAAAGCTCGCGAAGATGATTAAGAAGCAGCAAAAGCTGTTTAAGAAAAGCCAAAAATTGGAAAGTGACCTTGAACGCATCAACCTACAACTTGATGACGTAGCCTTCACTGAAACCAAGACTCAGGTAGTGAGCCACAGTCATATCCACTGAAGTTAATTCGAAGAGCTTATTGCTACATAGATGATTTAAAAAGAGCGACCGTAGGTCGCTCTTTTGCTTTCTGGGTATTCTTTTAAATACGAATCTTGTTAGCTAAATACAGCTTGTTAGCTTAACGCGCTAGGCATTGCTAGCATCTCTCGCAACACGCTTCTTAACCCAAGTCTCATTAACCCACAAAGACAGCAAGATAACCCCACCACCGATGGAAAGTCGTACTAGGTCGACATCTCTATTCCAGATAAGGATATTCACCACAAGACCCGCTGGGACTAACACATTGTTCATCACGGCAAGTGCGCCAGCATTGACCATGCACGCGCCTTTATTCCACATAAAGTAACCCAGACCTGAAGCAATTAAGCCGAGGTAGAGCAGGATTCCCCATTGAAGTGTGGTCGTAGGCAGCTTCTCTGGGTTGCCCAGCAACATGAAAGCAACTGAAGCCACACACAGAGCGCCTAAATAGAAATAACCAAATACCGTGTGTTGAGGTAATTCAGTCGCTTCTTTTTCCATTACCACCTTGTAGCCGACCTGACCGATAGCAAAGCACAGGTTCGCGCCTTGCACGACAAGGAAGCCGACTAAAAAGTTTTCATTGATGCCCGCGAATTTAATAAACACCGCGCCTAATACCGCAATAGCAGCAGTCACTAGGTACCAAGGTGAGAATTGCCCTTTGAGAAAGTCATAAATAAGCGTGACATAAATTGGGGTAAAAACGGTAAACAATAGGACTTCAGGAACCGACAGCAGCAAGAACGACTGATAATAGAAGCAATACATCAGCCCAAGCTGAATACCACCAATAGCCATCAATTTAGCGATCAGCTTACGTGAGACGCCACGAAACTTAAGGAAGGGAAGAAATACGAGACCCGCAAGGGCAACACGCATCAAAACAGAGAACCAAGCATCAACCTGACCAGCAAGGTAGACGCCGATCAGGCTAAAGGAGAAGGCCCATAGGAGGGTAACACCAGCTAAATAGCTCATAGTAAAACTTCGTTAATAAGATATGAGCTGTATGTTACCTAACCTTAAATCATTAGTCTTCTGAATCTCTTAGAGGCACGACCAGCATATCAACTGGAGAGGCGTTGATCAGTTGTCGTGTTGAAGAAAGCAGTTTGCTCCAGAAGTCTTGATGGTGACCACAAACCACTAAATCAACATTGAACTCGTTGATGGTGTCACACAGCTCATGACTCAGGTCGCCACTGCCCACTAAGGTGTGGGTGATCGGGTATTGAGCATGCTCAGCAAAGTTTTGCAGCTGAACTCGAGACGCTTCCATCGCGTTATGCTGAGTTTCTGCCATGTTGATATCGATTAGGCCGGTATACAGCTCGGCATAGTTAATATCGATATGGATAAAAGAGACTTTGGCTTCCAATGGCTTTGCCAATGCTACCGCTTTATCCACAATTAATTTGCTGTCTTCTGATAAATCGACCGCGACCAAAATATGTTTGTAACTCATATCGCTACCTCCTTTATTCATTGTCTGTTTAAAGATTAGCACTATGCGATGGCTTTTTTTGCTGAAGTGATCTCATATCCATCGTCTTGCGTACTGGTTCTTCGAATTGTTGGTTAAGTAATGGTCAGCGAGATATTCATTAAATAGTGATATAGTAGAGAAAACTAAGGTGTAATCAGGAGACTTTAATGCTGTCTAAAACAATGGTTGATCAACTCAACGATCAAATTAATCTAGAATTTTTCTCATCCAACCTATACTTACAAATGAGTGCTTGGTGTGAAGACAAAGGATTTGAAGGTGCAGCAGAGTTTCTGCGTGTTCATGCAGTAGAAGAAATGGAACACATGCAGCGTCTTTTCACTTACGTTAGTGAAACAGGTGCAATGCCAATTCTAGGTGCTATTGAAGCGCCAAAACATGAATTCGACAGCCTTGGTGCCGTGTTCCGTGAAACATACGAACATGAGCAAATGATCACTGAAAAAATCAACAAACTGGCTCACGTTGCTTTCACATCACAAGATTACTCAACCTTTAACTTCCTGCAATGGTACGTTGCGGAGCAACACGAAGAAGAGAAGTTGTTTAAAGGTGTATTGGATAAGCTAGAGCTCGTTGGTGAAGACGGTAAAGCACTGTTCTTTATTGATAAAGACCTAGCGCAATTGGCAAAAGATGGTTCATCTTCAATTATGGAAGCTCCTGCAGTTTAGGCTGTAAGAAAAAGACACTGATTATCTTTTTCTTTTGAGTCTTCCCTTGAAGATGTAGGGAGGAAAGGATGATCAGCGGCGACACTATTCTATTTGCACTAATGGTTGTGACATGTGTGAACTGGGCGCGTTATTTTACTGCGCTAAGAACACTCATTTATATTATGCGAGAAGCACATCCTCTACTTTATCAACAAGTAGACGGAGGTGGTTTCTTCACAACTCATGGCAATATGACCAAGCAGGTTCGCCTGTTTAGTTACATCAAAAGCAAAGAGTATCACCATCATCACGACGAAGTTTTTACGTCGAAGTGTGATCGTGTAAGACAGTTATTTATACTCTCTTCTGCTCTGTTGGGTGTAACGTTGCTGTCTTCATTCATCGTTTAAATTTCAGATGAGTTGAGTGATTAACTAGAACTCAGTTCGTTGATTCGGTCATCCATATTGGCTTATGGGAACTGACTGGAATTTGCACGAATGAACATCAATTGCAAAGTTGAAAATTGCCGTTAGAATAGCGAGCAATTAGTAAGGATGTGCTGTTATGCACATCCTTTTTTATTGGTGGCGTTATGGGCACAAGGCGTGCTTCGTGATGCAAAAGTGAAGAAAGCAGAACCGCAATGAGTGAAAAATTTGACGTAATCGTAATTGGCGCAGGTGCAGCTGGCTTGATGTGTGCAGCAGAAGCAGGCAAGCGCGGCCGACGAGTGCTCGTCGTAGATCATGCCAAAAAACCGGGAAGAAAAATCCTTATTGCTGGTGGCGGCCGCTGTAACTTTACTAACTATGATGTCACAGCAAAAAACTTTTTAAGTCAAAACCCCCACTTTGTTAAATCTGCACTGGCTCAATATACCAATTGGGATTTCATTTCGATGATCTACAAGCATGGTATTGAGTTTGAAGAGCGTGATCACGGGCAATTGTTCTGTGTGAATGACCATAACTCAAAAGATATCGTCACCATGTTGCTAGCAGAGTGTAAGCAAGCAAAGGTTGAAGAGCGTTACCGTTGTGATGTTCATTCTATTGAGAAAACAGACGCTGGCTTCAAGATGCATCTCAACACCGATGAAGTTGAGTGTGATTCATTGGTTATTGCAACCGGTGGCCTTTCAATGCCAAAACTAGGCGCGACGCCATTTGGTTATAAAGTGGCAGAGCAGTTTGGTTTATCTGTGGTACCAACAACCGCAGGTTTGGTGCCATTTACTCTGCATAAAGAAGACAAAGAAGCCTTTGCTGAGCTTTCTGGCATCGCGATTCCTGCCGAGATCACCGCGCAAGACGGCACTCTATTCAAAGAAGCGCTGCTATTTACTCACCGCGGCCTATCTGGCCCTTCGGTACTGCAAATCTCTTCATTCTGGAAAGCAGGTCAGTCGGTTTCGATTAATCTAGTACCAGAAGTGGATGTGGCGGAGTTACTGGCTAACTCTCGCGAGAAGCACCCAAATCAGAGCCTAAAAAATACCTTAGCGAAAGCATTACCAAAGCGTTTCATTGAGGTGTTGATTGACCGTAAAGAGCTTGAAGACAAGCCGCTCAAACAGTTCAACGAAAAGCAGCTAAATGAAATTGTAGAGCATCTAGAGAATTGGAAAATTGCACCCAACGGCACCGAAGGCTACCGAACGGCTGAAGTGACTTTAGGTGGTGTAGACACCAACCACCTATCTTCAAAAACGATGGAATGTAAGACGGTCTCTGGCCTTTATTTTATCGGTGAAGTAATGGACGTAACAGGTTGGTTAGGTGGCTATAACTTCCAATGGTGTTGGAGCTCAGGCTTCGCAGCAGGCCAGTGGGTTTAGGGTTTTTGCTTACCGATTAGGTTTCAATTTACATAAAAAATGGCGAGTCATATGACTCGCCATTTTTGTATTTAAAGCTTGCTATCGCTACTCACTCTGGAGGAGATGTATTGCGATCATCCTAATCTATCCGGGCATCAACTTTCAGAGCTGTGGTTGTTTTTCTTCTTTCCCCATTTGATCTGCTGGATAACAAGGCCAGCAATAATCAGCATCAAGCCAAACAGTGTTGCCGGGTGAATCTCTTCGCCAATAATGGTCGAAAGTAGCATTAGCGAGATAAACGGTGAGGCGAAAATTAGGTTGCTGATACGTGCCGTATTGTTGGTTAACTTGAGTGCTGATAACCACAAGACAAAGGTAATGCCCATCTCGAACAGGCCAACATAAGTCACGGCCATCCAACCTTTCGCTGTGATTTGACTAAAGCTCTCGCCTTCATAAATGGTTAAACCAATCGCGAATGGCAGTGCCACTAAGAAACCAAGTAATACACCCACCACAGGGTCAGCTTTATTTTTGGTATTGAGAATCCAGTACCCTGCCCATAGCAATGTTGAAAGAAGAGCAAGTGCCACACCGAGTGGGCTATCGAACTGCATGCCTAGCACATCGCCTTTGGTCGCAATAACCACGACACCTGCGTAGCTGAAGGTACACGCAATCCAATCTTGTTTACGAATCTTTTGTCCCAGAAAAACCGCTGCCATTAAAGTCAGCGTGATCGCCCAACTGTAGTTGATGGCTTGTGCTTGAGAAGCGGGCAGTAGGTCGTAGGCTTTGAATAGAATCAGATAGTAGGCTAGAGGGTTCACCAAACCGAGCAGTAAGTAATACCAAGGGTTTGAAAGAAACGTGGTACTCAGTTGAGAGAGTTTGCCTTGAAACGCGCAAACCGCGATCAGCGCAATCGACGACACAATGCTGGCGATGGTCAGCATTTGAATCGGTGAAAACTCAGCAAGGGTCAGCTTAAAAGCAGTAGCGACTGTTGACCACAGTAATACCGCAGCAAGGCCAAAGCCCAAGGCACGACGTTCGTTCATAGCAACTCATTCTAATTTGATGGGACAGAATACGGAGCGCCTAGTCTATCTGTCGAATTTTAATACGGCAAACTGGACATTTATCCAGTATCAAAATACCATTTAATGAGTTATCTCCAATTAGGCTAAATCATTATCATGCAATGGATTATCGAACATCAGGCAACGCTTATTGCTGCTATTTCCGGCGCGCTCGTCAGCAGCGGAGTGGTGGGCTGGTGGATCAAACAGAAGTTCTCTTTTCAGCAGCGACTTCTTGAACAGCAACTAGAGTCCGACCGTTTGCTACATGAGTCACAACAATCTCAGCTCAAATCTTCACTCGCAGAGGCGCAACAAGAGCTCAATGAGTTGGATGATGACCGAGACAAAGCGGCATTTGAACTTAAGCAGGCACATGGCAAGGTGATGGCTGCGATGGAGAAGCTGCGTTATTTTGAAGCCGTGAAGCAAGAGCGTCAGCAGTATGCCGATGATATCAATGTTCTTAAGGAGCATAAGTCTGAGTTGGAGGCTGAGCTTCGCGAGCAAGAAGCTAGGCACGACCAAGAAAACCTCGCCAACAGTGAAAAACTGCAATTGTTAGAGCAAGCAGAATCTCGACTTAAGCAGCAGTTTGAACTGTTAGCGAATCAACTGTTTGAGAGCAAAACTGCCAAGGTCGATCAGCAGAATAAGCAGAGTCTTGAAGGTTTGTTATCGCCGCTGAGAGAGCAGTTAGAGGGCTTTAAGAAGCAGGTTAATGATAGCTTCAGTCAAGAAGCCAAAGAGCGTCACACCTTAGTTCATGAGCTTAAAAACCTGCAACGCCTCAATGAGAGCATGACGCGTGAAGCGGTTAACCTGACTCAGGCGTTAAAGGGTGATAATAAACAACAAGGTAACTGGGGCGAAGTGGTGCTGGCTCGTGTACTGGCGGATTCAGGTCTGCGTGAAGGCCATGAATATCAAACTCAGGTGAACCTGCAAAACGATGCTGGCAAGCGTTACCAACCGGATGTGATCGTGCATTTGCCACAAGATAAGCAGGTGGTGGTCGATTCGAAAATGGCTTTGGTGGCATTTGAGCGCTACTTCAACGCTGAGACCGATCAACAACGCGACGCAGCACTGCGTGATCATTTGGCTTCACTGCGAGCGCATATTAAAGGCTTGAGCCAAAAGGATTATCACCAACTCAAAGGCATCCAGAGCTTAGATTATGTATTGATGTTTATTCCGGTAGAACCTGCGTTTCAAGTCGCGATTCAAGCTGACCCAAGCTTGGTCAAAGACGCGATGGAACAAAACATAATCTTGGTCAGCCCTACGACCTTGCTGGTGGCACTGCGTACCATTGATAACCTGTGGCGTAACGAAAGACAGAACCAGAATGCACAAATCATTGCAGAGCGTGCGAGCAAGCTTTACGACAAGCTGCGCTTGTTTGTTGATGATATGGAAGGTCTGGGTAGCTCATTAGACAGAGCCAACCAAAGCTACCAAGGTGCCATGAATAAGCTGGTGACTGGGCGTGGTAACGTGATTCGTCAGGCCGAAAGCTTCAAGCAATTGGGTGTTGAGGTGAAGAAACCTATCTCAGTTGGCTTGGCGGAAATCGCTCAAAATGAGGCTTTTTCAGAAAATGCCTCCTTAGTAGAAAGACAACCCGCTGAGGATAAAGTAAACTAATCGGCCGCAGCGCCTCTAAATAGAGAGTGCACTGTCGATGAGAACTTACCATGGTAGATAACAGCATTATGGACACAAGCGTGCAGACAAATTCAGCAGTAGAGTCAGAAACCACACACTTTGGTTTCGAAACAGTCGCGAAAGACCAAAAAGTCGCGAAAGTAGCAGAGGTATTTCACTCTGTAGCCGCTAAATACGACATCATGAATGACTTAATGTCGGGTGGTGTTCACCGCTTGTGGAAGCGATTCACGATTGATTGCAGTGGCGTGCGCCCTGGTCAACGTATCCTCGATCTTGGTGGTGGTACTGGTGACCTTACTGCGAAATTCTCGCGCATCGTTGGTGAAAAAGGCCACGTGGTTCTTGCTGATATCAACAACTCAATGCTGAATGTTGGCCGCGATAAACTGCGTGATAGCGGTATTGTTGGCAATGTACATTATGTTCAAGCAAACGCTGAAGAGCTGCCTTTCCCAGACAACTACTTCGATTGCATTACCATCAGCTTCTGTCTGCGTAACGTAACCGATAAAGACCAAGCACTGCGTTCAATGTACCGCGTACTTAAGCCGGGCGGTCGTCTGTTGGTTCTTGAGTTTTCTAAGCCAGTGCTTGAGCCACTATCAAAGGTTTACGATGCATACTCTTTCCACCTATTGCCAAAAATGGGTGAGCTGATTGCTAACGATGCAGACAGCTATCGTTACCTTGCAGAATCAATCCGTATGCACCCTAACCAAGAAACCTTGGAAGGCATGATGCAAGAAGCGGGTTTTGAAAATACTAAATACTTCAACCTAACGGGCGGCATTGTTGCGCTGCACCGTGGTTACAAGTTCTAGTCGAACTTGGTAGCAGGCTCGTTGAGTGTGCTAAAAATAAGAATAAAGATAGAACGGATAGGTTAACGCTTATCCGTTTTCAAAGGTAAGGACAGTCATGCCATTTGATCCATTGGTCACCGCGGTTATTGAAACCTCTTTAAATACTTTCGTGAACGATGATCCAGCTTTGGTTCGTCGTTTGTCTCGTTTAAAGGGGCAGATCATTCAAGTTAATTTGAAAGAGCTGAATAAAACTCTCACTTTCGTTTTTAGCCAACAAATCGATGTGTTGTCTGAATACGAAGGACAACCTGATTGCTACCTATCTTTGAACCTATCGGTACTGCCAGAACTGCGTGAGCAATCGAACATCACCAAACTGATTAAGCAAGATAAGCTGATCTTAGAGGGTGATATTCAACTGGCTCAGAAATTTGCTCAGCTAATGACAGACTGCAAGCCAGACTTGGAAGAGTGGCTATCGCGCGTGACTGGCGACGTGGTTGCTCATACCTTGGTACAAGGCGTTAAGAATGTTGGTGGCCTTGTGGCTAAGCAAGCGACTAAGCATCAAAACCATCTCGCTCAGGTATTAACTGAAGAGTGGAAGATGGCACCAGCGCCATTAGAAGTGGCACATTTTTGCGATCAGGTTGACGACGTGAAAAGCTCAGCTGCACGTCTTGAAGCTAAACTGAACGCTCTGTTGGAGAAAGCATGACCCCAACAGAACTGAAACGTCTTTATCATATTATCAAGGTACAGTTGGAATACGGCCTTGATGAATTGATGCCTGAGCACCAGTTGACTAAAGCCCCTTTACTGGCGAGAAAGTCACTGTTTTGGCTCAAGAATAAGCATCAAGATAAAGAATTAGGCCACCGCTTGCGTTTAGCGTTGCAAGAGTTAGGGCCTGTTTGGATTAAGTTTGGTCAGATGATGTCAACGCGTCGCGACCTATTTCCTCCTCATATCGCTGATCAGCTAGCACTATTGCAAGACCAAGTGGCGCCATTTGATGGTCAATTGGCTAAGCGAGACATGGAAAAAGCGCTCGGTGGTAGCCTAGATAACTGGTTTACCGACTTTGATATCGAGCCATTGGCTTCTGCTTCTATCGCTCAGGTGCATACCGCAAAGCTCAAAGAGAGTGGTCGCGAGATTGTTCTGAAGGTTATTCGCCCTGATATTCGCCCGGTGATTGATGCAGATCTAAAACTGATGCACCGAATGGCGCGTATAGTCGCTAAGTCGCTTCCTGAAGCACGTCGTTTGAAACCGGTTGAAGTCGTTCACGAGTACGAAAAAACGTTACTTGATGAACTAGACCTGCGCCGCGAGGCGGCCAATGCCATTCAACTACGACGTAATTTTGAAGGCAGTGAAGAGCTGTATGTTCCAGAGGTTATCCCTGATTTAAGCAGTGAAACCTTGATGGTGTCAGAGCGTATCTACGGTATTCAAGTATCCGATATTGAAACGCTAAACGCCAACGGCACCAACATGAAATTGCTGGCTGAACGCGGTGTGACGGTCTTCTTCACCCAAGTATTCCGAGATAGCTTTTTCCATGCAGACATGCACCCGGGCAACGTATTCGTTAACCCAGAGAATCCAGACAACCCTCAGTGGATTGGTTTGGATTGTGGCATTGTCGGCACGCTCAACAGTGAAGATAAGCGCTATTTAGCAGAGAACCTGCTGGCTTTCTTCAATCGCGATTACCGTAAAGTCGCCGAGCTTCACGTGGATTCGGGTTGGGTGCCACACGACACCAACGTCAACGATTTCGAATTCGCGATTCGTATGGTGTGTGAGCCGATTTTTGCAAAACCACTTGGCGAGATCTCATTTGGCCATGTGTTGCTAAACTTATTTAATACAGCAAGACGTTTCAACATGGAGGTTCAACCTCAGTTGGTGCTTCTGCAGAAGACCTTGTTGTATGTGGAAGGGCTAGGCCGTCAGTTGTATCCGCAACTTGATTTGTGGGCAACGGCTAAACCTTTCCTTGAAACCTGGATGATGAATCAGGTGGGGCCGCAAGCTGTGATCAACGCAGTAAAAGAGCGTGCGCCATTCTGGGCAGAAAAACTGCCAGAGCTGCCAGAGCTACTTTATGACAGCTTGCGTCAAGGTAAAGCCATGAACCACAGAATGGATCAGCTTTATCAAGGCTATAGAGATAGTAAGCGTCAGCAAGCAACTGGAAAGTTTTTGTTTGGCGTTGGAGCAACTTTAGTCGTATGCTCCGCAATATTAGTTTCAAGCCCTTATGAGCAGCTATCTATGGGCTGTGGCATCGCAGGTGTCACATTTTGGCTGCTAAGTTGGCGAGCTTACCGTCGTTAGACAGTAGACTTCCTTAATATTTTTTATGTGTAGACAGACCCGAGGACAATGACAATGGGTGGTATCAGTATTTGGCAACTTCTAATCATTGCTGTAATTGTAATTTTGCTATTCGGAACGAAGAAGCTGCGCGGCATGGGCGGTGACTTAGGTTCGGCGGTTAAAGGCTTCAAAAAAGCAATGAGCGATGAAGATAAGCCTGCAGATAAGAAAGACGCAGACTTTGAACCAAAGAATATTGAACAGCAGAAGAAAGAAGCTAGCGCTGAAACAACTGCTGAAACAAAGAAAGACAAAGAGCAGGCGTAAATCGTGTTTGATATCGGTTTTTGGGAACTGGTATTAATATCTGTCGTTGGGTTAGTGGTTTTAGGGCCTGAGCGTTTGCCCGTTGCAATTCGTAGTATCTCCAAGTTTGTTGGGCAAGCGAAAAGCATGGCAAATAGTGTGAAAGATGAACTTTCTCATGAGCTTAAGGTTCAAGAACTGCAAGAAAACCTACGCAAGGCGGAAAAAATGGGTATGGAAGATTTATCTCCAGACCTAAAAGCGTCAGTCGATGAACTTAAGCAGGCCGCTGCTGAAGTTCAACGTCCGTATGCTAAGCCTGAGTCTGATAAGCCAAGTGAGACTAAACCTAGTGTCACGGAAACTGTTGAATCTGAAACCATTCAGGTCAACAGCGAAGCTTCAGCACCGTCAGATAAGAAAGCCGAATAGTCTCGCAAGGAGGAGTCGCCGGATACTTGAGTCGCTAGATGTTTAAGTCGATAGTTATTCAAGTAGATATCTATTAAGTGGATACCAATTCAACTGGATAGATAGGTGCGCGGCTCCTTTTCGATCTTCCTGTTTAAGAGGTTTGACATGTCTTCGACTGAGCAGACACAGCCTTTAATTAGCCATCTTCTAGAACTTCGTAATCGCTTACTACGTGCGATTGTTGCGGTTCTGGTGGTGTTTGTTGGGCTAATTTATTTCGCTAATGATATTTATGAGTTCGTCTCTGCACCTTTGGTAGATCGTTTACCTGAAGGCGCGACGATGATTGCAACCGATGTTGCTTCGCCATTTTTCACACCTTTGAAACTGACCTTGATCGCGTCTATATTCCTCGCGGTTCCGTTCATTTTGTATCAGGTGTGGGCTTTTGTCGCTCCGGGCTTATACAAGCATGAGAAGCGCTTGATCATGCCGTTATTGGCTTCAAGCTCATTGCTGTTTTACTGTGGTGTGGCGTTCGCTTACTTCATTGTATTCCCGTTGGTATTTGGATTTTTTACCGCCATATCATTAGGGGGAGTAGAGTTCGCAACCGACATATCGAGTTATCTTGATTTTGTACTCGCGTTGTTCTTTGCCTTTGGTATTGCTTTTGAAGTGCCAGTCGCGATTATCTTGCTATGTTGGACGGGTGCAACGACACCAAAAGAACTGGCAGAGAAGCGTCCTTACATTGTTGTCGGTGCGTTTATTGTCGGCATGATGCTAACGCCGCCAGATATGATCTCGCAGACACTGTTGGCGATTCCGATGTGTATTCTGTTTGAGATTGGCCTGTTCTTCGCGCGTTTCTATGTGCGTAAACCAGATGCCGATGAAGAGGAAGAAACTGAATCTTAACTCGCAAAGTGCTGTAAGAGCATAAGTAGTAGAGTCCTTCAGCAAAAATCACATAATAAAAAAGCGGCCTTGGGCCGCTTTTTTATTATGTCTGTTTATCGAATCTTTAACTGATAGCCACAGTTCTGACATATATAGAGCTCTTTAATCCCTAATATTTTATGCCATAGAGTTCGATGTTGACGCTGTAAGTGCTGTGAATGGTCACACATAATCAACTACCTCCATATGCAGGTGGTTGATAATATACACATCACTTTGTTTTAACAAATAAATAGGCTATAAATTCATAAAATCAAGTTATTAATAGTTTTATCATAAATTAAACAATGACTTAGCATTGATGGTGGTTATATTTTCGACTTCTTCAAGGGTGATTCCGCGCAGTTCTGCGATACGTTTTGCGACCAATTCTGTGTACGCGGGCTCATTGCGTTTACCGCGATTTGGCGCTGGCGCTAAATAAGGGCAGTCTGTTTCTAGGATGACGTAATTCATATCCAGATGTGGGGTCACCTTATCCATCCCCGAGTTCTTAAAGGTCGACACGCCACCTAAACCTAAATGAAAGCCTAGCTCGTTGATCGCTTGAGCTTCCTCTAAGCTGCTGCCAAAACAATGGAACACACCACGTAAGCTGCCATCTTGTTCTTGGCGAAGTAGGGCAAGTGTCTCTTCAATAGAATCACGCGTGTGGATCACGACAGGTAGGTCTAGATCTTTTGCCCACTGCAGTTGAGTCACGAATGCCATCTCTTGTTCGGCCTTAAAGGTTTTGTCCCAGTACAGGTCGATACCGATTTCACCGACGGCAATAAAATCATGCTTATCAAACCAAGCTCGAATGGTTTTGAGGGTCTGCTCGATATTTGCATCCACATAGCAAGGGTGTAAGCCCATCATTGAACGACACACCTCAGGGAATTGTGCTTCCGTCGCTAACATGGGTTCGATAGATTCTAAATCGATGTTCGGCAATAGAATGGTATCAATACCTTGAGCCAGTGCACGCTGCACCACTTGTTCACGGTCTTCGTCGAATTCACTCGCGTAAATATGGGCATGGGTGTCGATCATTATTTTGTCCTGAAAGCGGTTTGTACTGAGTTGTCATGAGTATACGGCAGTGTGAGGAGAAGGTCATTTTTTGCCATTTATCCCTTTTTTTGAATGGGTTTTTCGCTTTACTGCTAGCGTCCTGAGCCATCAGTGATATGCTTTTGCCAGTATTTAGCACTTTTCATATCTAAGCATTTTGGTGTTTAGACTAGGCAAGGAGAATCTAGTGTCTGTTTCAATTCAAGGTCAATTCCCAGGTCGTCGTATGCGTCGTATGCGTAAACATGACTTTAGCCGTCGCTTAATGGCAGAAAATCAGTTGTCTGTAGATGACCTAATCTACCCAATGTTTATCTTGATGGGTAAAGAGCGCCGTGAGCCTGTAGAGTCAATGCCAGGTGTTGAGCGTCTGTCTATCGACCTTATGCTTGAGGAAGCGGATTACCTGTCAAAATTGGGTGTTCCTGCGATTGCTCTGTTTCCGGTAGTGAACCAAGATGCGAAAAGCTTATGTGCCGCTGAAGCTCATAACTCGGAAGGTTTGGTGCAGCGTGCAGTACGCTTACTCAAAGAACACGTGCCAAATATGGGCGTGATTACTGATGTAGCACTCGACCCGTTCACCACTCATGGCCAAGACGGCATCATCGATGAAGATGGCTATGTGATGAATGACGAGACGACTGAAGTCTTGATCAAGCAGGCTCTGTCTCATGCTGAAGCGGGCGCAGATGTCGTTGCACCATCAGATATGATGGACGGTCGTATTGGTAAGATCCGTGAAGCCCTAGAAGAAGCGGGTCATATTCATACCCAAATCATGGCTTACTCTGCGAAATATGCATCGTGCTACTACGGTCCGTTCCGTGATGCGGTCGGCAGTGCTTCGAACCTGAAAGGTGGTAACAAGAAGAACTACCAGATGGATCCTGCGAACAGCGATGAAGCAATTCACGAAGTGGCCATGGATCTTAATGAAGGTGCGGATATGGTGATGGTTAAGCCAGGCATGCCTTACCTAGACATCGTGCGCCGTGTTAAGCATGAGCTGCAAGCGCCGACTTTTGCTTACCAAGTGTCTGGCGAATATGCGATGCATAAAGCTGCGATCCAGAATGGCTGGCTGAAAGAGCGCGAAACCGTAATGGAATCACTGTTGTGCTTTAAGCGTGCTGGTGCTGATGGCATCCTGACGTACTTCGCTAAAGATGTCGCAGAGTGGCTTGCTGAAGATAACGCACAAGCTGCTGAGCACTTGCAAGGCAAGTAAGTACGGTCAAGCAAATCATATGATCACCAAAGGGTTGGCCGTTGTGCCAGCCCTTTTGTTTTATGAGGATGAAACAAGATGTCTGTCATTGTGCGTGAAGGCTCATTAGAAGAGGTGGTTTCTGTTGTTGAACAGATTACCGAGTTTGCCAAAAAAGAGAGTGTAGCGTCTTTATCGGAGCGATTAGCGGGTAAAACAAGTCTGATCCTCGTTGCTGAAGAAGCGGGTGTGTTACTGGGCTTTAAGATCGGTTATGAATTGGATGAAAACACATTTTATAGCTGGTTTGGTGGTGTTTCATCATTGGCGAGAAACAAGGGTGTGGCGCAAGCGCAACTTGATGTTCAAGAACAGTGGGTGAAGCAACAGGGCTATCAACAACTGAAAGTGAAATCTCGTAACCAGTTTCCAGCCATGCTGCGTTTGTTATTGAGAAACGGTTACCTAATCGAAAAATTAGAAGAAAAAGAAGACATTAGTACCCATAGAATTCATTTTTTGAAGCAAATTTGAGCACTGTAATTAAAGGATTAGAAATTAAATGAGATTTATTATCATTTAAGTGTTGACTATTAAATGAGAATCATTATTATTAACTTCGTCTTAGGGAATGAGGAAATGTTCACAAGGATGTTAAGTACTCAAGTATCTACTTGGTTACCCAACAGAATTCTCGCGAACTTGTACTAAGTTCTTTTTGACACGACATTGCTCACATTGCTTCCAGTGTAATTTATAGCTTTTAGGTAAAGCTGTGATATTCAATTTGAATAGCTTTACCGGTTTTGCTAGGCGACATCTTCGGGTGTCGCTTTTTTTATATCTCAATTTCAACAAGATGCATATTTAGTGGCACGTATTTTTATGAATAAAACGCCATCAGCATTCTTTTCCACAATCCAAGATCTAAAAAAGATCGTTGATCATATGTTCGATCTGTAAAATAACTCTTTATTTTCATGTGTTTATATCTGTTTTTTGCTTGTCTTAGTCGAGTTCTCAACAGGGTGGGTAAATAATATAAACAGAGTTATCCACAGATGGGCCTTGTCGCAGAACAAAAAATAACAATAAATTGATTACAACGAACACAATCGAGTCAACGGATAAGGATCGACAACGTAGAATCCAATTAGCAGACGTGGCATCCTTAACAGATTATTTCTGTACTTACTGGATACACAAACATTATGGCTCGTATTCCTGATAATCCATTGATTTTGATCGATGGCTCTTCTTACCTATATCGCGCGTTCCATGCTTACCCTGGCACCATGAGTAATGGTGATATCCCAACCAATGCTGTTTATGGCGTGGTTAACATGCTGCGCAGCATGATGCGTCAATTTGCTTCTGATCGTATTGCGGTTATTTTTGATGCGAAAGGGAAAACGTTCCGTGATGATATGTACCCAGAGTACAAAGCAAACCGTCCACCGATGCCTGATGATCTTCGTTGTCAGATCGAGCCGCTGCACAACGTAATTCGTGCAATGGGTCTACCGCTTATCTCTATCCCTGGGGTAGAAGCTGATGACGTGATTGGTACGCTGGCTTCTCAAGCTTCCGCGATGGGTATGCCAGTTCTTATCAGTACTGGCGATAAAGATATGGCCCAACTGGTTGATGAGAACGTTACTTTGATCAATACCATGACTAATGTCGTGATGGATCGTGAAGGCGTTATCGAGAAGTTTGGTATCCCACCTGAGTTGATCATCGATTACCTTGCTCTAATGGGCGATAAAGTCGATAACATCCCAGGTGTTCCGGGTGTGGGTGATAAGACAGCAACGGCATTACTGCAAGGTATTGGTAGCATCGAAAAGCTGTATCAAAACCTTGATGATATTGCGGCGCTTGGTTTCCGTGGCTCGAAGACGATGGCTAAGAAGCTGGCTGATAATAAAGCCAATGCTGACATGTCTTATGAGCTTGCGACGATTAAACTCGATGTTGAATTAGAAGACACGCCAGAGTCTCTCGTTAAAGCACAACCAAATACTGATGAGTTGATTAAGCTATACGGTCAATTGGTCTTCAAATCTTGGCTAAACGAGCTACTTGAAGGTGGTAGCGGTGTGGTTGAGGCGGATGAGAAATCTGCCGCAGCGGGAGCTGGTTCGGTACGCAGCAGCACAGCATCAACCACTTCTACCGTAGAGATGAATACCTCTGCAGTGACGATTGATCGCAGTAACTACGAAACGATTCTAGATGAAGCGTCATTCAATGTATGGCTAGAGAAGCTCAAAGCCGCAGACGTGTTTGCCTTTGATACCGAGACTGACAGCCTAGATTACATGGTGGCGAATCTTGTGGGTCTATCATTCGCAACCGAAGAAGGCGTAGCCGCTTACGTACCTGTTGCTCACGACTACCTAGACGCACCACAACAGCTGGATCGCGATTGGGTGCTTGAACAGCTGAAACCGATTCTTGAAGATGACGCACAAGCGAAAGTGGGTCAAAACCTAAAATACGATATGAGTGTGCTAGCGCGCTACGGTATCGAGATTAAGGGTATTAAGTTCGATACCATGTTGGCGTCATACGTTTTTAATAGCGTAGGTGGCAAGCATGACATGGACAGCCTAGCGCTGCGTTTCCTACAACATAGCTGCATCTCATTTGAGCAAATTGCAGGTAAAGGTAAGAAGCAACTGACTTTCAACCAGATTGAGCTGGGTGAGGCTTCTCCATATGCTGCGGAAGATGCTGACGTGACTTTACGTCTTCATAACCGCCTGATGGAAAACATCGAGAAAGATGAAAAGTTAAAATCGATCTATGAAGAGATCGAAGTTCCGCTAATTCCTGTGATGTCTCGTATTGAGCGCACCGGTGTATTCATCGACGACATGTTGTTGGGCGCTCAATCGCAAGAGATTGCGGTTCGTCTTGATGAGCTAGAACAGAAAGCTTACGAGATTGCAGAGCAAGAGTTCAACATGAACTCGCCAAAACAGCTGCAAGCGATCTTGTTCGAAAAGATGGGTCTGCCTGTTATTAAGAAAACGCCTTCTGGTGCCGCTTCGACTAACGAAGAAGTGTTGCAAGAGTTAGCGTTGGACTATCCATTGCCTAAACTGATCATTGAGTATCGTGGTCTGGCTAAACTGAAGTCGACTTACACTGATAAGCTGCCGAAGATGATCAACGCTGAAACGGGTCGTGTTCATACGTCTTATCATCAAGCAGTGACTGCAACGGGCCGTTTGTCTTCGACCGATCCAAACCTACAGAACATCCCAATTCGTAATGAAGAAGGTCGTCGTATCCGCCAAGCATTCGTTGCACAACATGGTTGGAAGATCCTAGCGGTCGATTACTCTCAAATTGAATTGCGTATCATGGCGCACCTATCGGGTGATAAAGCGTTACTGGAAGCATTCCAACAAGGCAAAGATATCCACGCAGCAACTGCTGCTGAGATCATTGGCGTTGATATTGAGAGTGTGACCACTGAACAACGTCGTCGTGCTAAGGCTGTTAACTTTGGTCTTATCTACGGCATGAGTGCCTTTGGTTTGGCTAAGCAACTGGGTATTCCTCGTGGTGAAGCACAGCACTACATGGACACTTACTTCGAACGCTACCCAGGCGTAATGCAATACATGGAAGACACTCGCAGCGCTGCTTCAGAGCAAGGCTTCGTTGAAACCATTTACGGTCGTCGTTTGCATCTTCCTGAAATCCAATCTCGTAATGGCATGCGTCGTAAAGCGGCTGAGCGTGCGGCGATCAATGCGCCAATGCAAGGTACTGCGGCAGACATCATCAAGAAAGCGATGTTGTTAGTGGATGAGTGGATTCAAGCCGAAGGCGATGGTCGTGTGAAGCTATTGATGCAAGTACACGATGAATTGGTATTTGAAGTTCAAGAGTCAGCTTTAGCCGAAATTGAAAGTAAAGTACAAGAATTGATGGAGTCAGCAGCAGATCTCGAAGTACCGTTAGTCGCGGAAGCAGGCCACGGTGACAACTGGGATCAAGCCCACTAATCAGTTTTCGACCTTATTGAGTAAATTAGTATGAGCCAGTGCACAAACACTGGCTTTTTTTTGTCTCAAATAAAGTCGAGTCGTAGAAAAAGGTTGGGTGTTTTAATAAAACATTCATGAAAAAAAACTACAAAAATTGTTTTCATTTCTGAGCAATTGTTGTACATTAAATCTCGTAGGGTACAGAGGTAAGATGTTCTATCTTTCAGACCTTTTGTTTCACGTTATTGGATTAGGCTGATTCAGCCGCCCCAGCCAGCATTTGGCTGGGGCGTTTTTTCTTGTGCGAAAGAAAAATATTTCCAACCTATAATTTCCGCGTTAATCGGCTTCTTTTTAGTATCTTTCTTATTCTTCTCGAAACTTTCTCTCTATCACTTTATTTGTCTTCAATCTGGAATTTGATCAGCAATTGGTAATTTAAATCCGTCTCTAAGTGGATTGTTTTATTCTTGAAAATAACTTTTATTTTACAAGTAACTCATAATGCATTGATCAATTACGTCCTATTTATCAGTGTATTGAGTGGGTGAATGCTCAATGTAATCCATGATTTCTTGTTGTTTTTCGGTACTGAATTTAAGTGCTTCGGCTGTGATCTGTATTGAGTGCGCCATGGAAGAGATGTTATGGGTCGCTTTCACCAAGGTTTGCTGCATGGGTTTGAGGATAAGTAGGTAGATAGCCGTTAACGCGATAATAATGACCGCGATCACCGCCGCCAACGCAATAATGATTTTAGTTTGGATATCATCTAGCAGTAGTTGACTGGTTTTCTTAAAGGCGAGTCGAGAATTGTCTAAGGCTTGCGGCAGTTGGTTGAGGGATGTTTTGGTTGAACTGGCGAGCTTATTAATGCTCTCAACGGTTTGATTCAATGCTTGCTGCTGGTCATCGCTGAGGTTGGGGTTGTTGACGATGGCTTGCAACGATTGTGATATCACCTCGAGAGATTCACTTGCCTCCTGAGCATACTTCTCCATGCCGTCGAGATCTAAGGTCATATCAACATTGACTAGAGCAGCCTCGGTCTTGGGCTTTTCCGCTTCAGATGCTACACCGGAAAATGAGATCAATATAAGTGCGATGGTCGCCAAGGTTTTTTTCCACATGAGTATTCCTTTCTCACTGTTCTGTTTGTCAAAGGTTGTCTTTTAGTATGGTTCACTTCTCTCGCTTCTAACGGATTAATCTTGTCTTTAACTCTCAAGATCTAGGTTTAACTCACTCATTTGTGGGTAAAAAAATACCCCACCTATAAAAGGCAGGGTATTAATAAGGCTAAATAACTGGTTGTCAGTGCTTTAGCCTCTAATTATAGAAAAAGATCTATATAGAGGAACTACTCTGAGTCGTTTTGCTCTTCGTCAGTTAACTCATCAATGATTTGATCGGCAAATACCGGAGCAAACCACTCATCCATCTTGGCACGCAGTTGGTCAACGCCGATGCCCTTCATTGAAGAGAAGACATCAACCGCAACATCACCACCGAAAGATTTCGCATCGTTACGGATTTTCAGTAGTTGTGCTTTACGCGCGCCACTTTTCAGTTTGTCTGCTTTTGTTAATAAAACCTGTACTGGGATGCGGCTATCGATAGCCCAGTAGATCATTTGTTGGTCAAGGTCCTTCATTGGGTGACGGATATCCATCAATACCACTAAACCTTTTAGGCTTTCGCGTCGTTGTAGGTATTCACCTAGCGACTTCTGCCATTTTTTCTTCATCTCAAGCGGTACTTGAGCGAAGCCATATCCAGGCAAGTCGACAATATGACAGCCGTCGGTAACCTTAAATAGGTTAATTAGCTGAGTTCGACCTGGGGTTTTACTGGTTTTCGCCAAGCTTTTTTGGTTTGTAACGCGGTTTAGTGCGCTAGATTTACCAGCATTGGAGCGTCCTGCAAACGCAATTTCGATCCCTTCGTCTTCTGGTAAGTGACGAATATCAGGTGCACTGGTAATGAAATGCGTGTTTTGATAATGAATTTTTACGCTCACTGTTAACTCCATCTCGACTTTGTGTAGTCGATTGATTACTTTTTTGTGAATTTGTGTAAAATAACCGTGCTCGGCATAAGGTCGCCTATTGTACCATGAGTGGCAACATAGAGTGGTACTGGAAGCTTGATAATTATAATGGAATGTCATGAAGAAATTAGCGCTAATTTTGAGTCTTTTAGCCAGCTGCTCAGTATGGGCTCAAGGTAGTATTGAAGCTGGTAAAGCCAAATCACAAACATGTGTTGCCTGCCACGGTGCTGACGGCAACAGTCTGATCACGCAGTACCCTAAACTGGCTGGTCAACATGAGAAGTATCTAGAGAAGCAGTTAAAAGAGCTTAAGCTAGGTATGACGAGTGGTGGTAAGCAAGGTCGTAATGAACCTGTAATGGGTGCAATGGCGATGTCTTTATCTGAAGAAGATATGGCTGACCTAGCGGCATACTACGCATCTCTACCTATCTCGAACAACTCTACACCTGAAAATGTTGTAGATGAAGGTAAGGTTCTTTACACCGCGGGTAACGCAGAACGTGGCGTAACGGCGTGTATTGCTTGTCACGGTCCACGTGGTAACGGTACCGAGCTTTCTGGTTTCCCTAAGATTTCAGGTCAACACGCAGATTACATCAAGGCTCAACTTGAGAAATTCCGCGATGGTAGCCGTAATAACGACATGAATGCGATGATGCGTGATGTAGCTAAAAAGTTAACAGACGCAGATATTGATACCTTATCGAAGTACGTTGGTGGTTTACACTAATATGTCGGTTTCTTGTTCTTAGCCAGAACAAAGAAATGTACGTTCGAGCAAAATTGAAGAGACGCCCCAATCAGCAATGGTTGGGGCGTTTTCTTTTGTATTGATTTTATTTATGCTTTTTTATCTCATGTCTAATTTATCAATGTGTGATCGATTTGTGTACGAAAGTGTGAAGTCGCACTCTTGTAGTCTTTTTGTAACACGGTAAAGTAACCGCCATCAGCTAGGAGCTGACTTAGATATGGATGGTCATCTAGTCTAACGGTATAGACAGAAACGGATCAGGCTAGGACAGCCCAGCAACAAGGTGTTAGAAAAGGATAGCCAAAACTCATCAGGACGATGAACAACAAATAAATTTGGCATGGAAAGCACCAATAACAAATGGAGATTTGTGTACCAAGTTGAGTATGCAAATTTTGGCCGATATAGGCAGATTTAGAGAGCGATAGGTTTTCCTATCGCTTTTTTTATTGATTTGATGAAAAAACACCCAATACCCCTCCACTATAAACTCAGTTTCTGGTATGTTTCGCATCCCTGTTTAAGGATGTGCTATGTATACTTGTCCCTTATGCCATCACCAAGGCGTGAATCACTATTTTGAAGACAAACGTAGAGCGTATCTACAATGTCAGCAATGTGAACTGGTATTTGTTAAACCTGAACAAAGGTTAGAAGCAAAAGAAGAAAAAGCACACTATGATCTCCATGAGAACGATCCTAGTGATGCGGGCTACCGCCGCTTTTTATCTCGCATCGCGGATCCCTTAACAGACAAAATTTCATCTAACTCACAAGGGTTGGATTTTGGTTGTGGCCCAGGCCCTACGCTATCTATTATGTTAGAAGAAGCCGGACACACCATGGAGTTGTACGATATTTATTACCATCCAGAGACTTCTGTGTTGGAGAAAACGTATGACTTTATGACTGCTACCGAAGTGATAGAGCACCTTTATCACCCAGACAAAGTGTGGCAGCAATGGTTGAATTTAGTTAAACCCAAGGGCTGGATTGGTCTCATGACTAAGCTAGTAATAGACGTAGATGCGTTTGCTGGTTGGCACTATAAGAATGACCCGACACATGTCGTCTTCTTTAGTCGTCAAACATTCCAGTTTTTGGCCGAGCGGGATAAGCTCGAACTAGAATTTTTTGGAAGTGATGTAATTTTACTGAGGAAAGTGCAGTAATGGGTCGTAGTAAGAAATCAAGAAAGCCGGGAGCACTTGGCGCTCCTGAACCTATGGTAACAAGAAACCGTAGTGAATCTGATGTTGAAGGTCGTGAACGCAAGCGTGTTAAAAAGCGCAAAGGTCTTAAATCTGGCAGCCGTCACTCAGATGGTAGCGAAGCGAGACAGCGTAAAGCTGCACAAGATCGTGACCCTCGTTTAGGCAGCAAGAAAAAAATTCCGCTGATTGTTGAACCTGCTAAGAAGCCGACGAAACAAGAGCGTAAGCTCTCTAACGAACAAGAGTTAGAGATGCTTGAGAATGATGCTCAACTGAACACATTGTTAGATCGTATCGAAAATGGTGAAAACCTAGGTGCTGGTCTACAGAAGTTCGTTGATGAAAAACTTGATCGTATTGAGCACCTAATGGGCCGTCTAGGTCTTCTAGAGCCAGAAGACGATGAAGAAGAGATCTTCGAAGAAGCGCCTGTTGTCGCTAAGAAGAAGAAAGCAAGCTCTGACGAAGACTTGTTGTCTCAATTCGAAGATATCGATTTAGACAGCTTTAAAGGTTAAGACGAAATGAATGTAACCTTATTAGCAATTGCTGGTGGAATTATCATTCTCGGCTTGGGCTCTTATGCAGGTTACCTTCTACTTCAAGTGAAGAAGCAGACGGAGTTGCAAAAGCAGCATCAAGCACTTGCCATTGAAAAACGTAACGCAACGATTTACGACAACGTAAATACCTTGTGTTTAGCGGGCATTCAAGGCCAGTGTGATTTGCCTGAGATCAGTATCCGAGTGTGTATCATTATGGATAATGTTCAGGGTGATGAGCGTGTCGATTTTGATTCTGAATATCCTGCTCTTTCTGAGCTGTACCATATCGTTAAAGATATGGCGCGCGGAGACGGCAGGCAGGAACTGACCAAGAAAGAACGTATGCAGCAGAATCTCACACGCCATAAGGCAGAGACTCGCTTGAATGATGCGGTTATCGAAGATTTGAAAAGGTTGCAGGAGAAGGTTAAGCCTCTCAACAATCAAATCAATATTCAGATGATCTAGTCACTGAGACTTTTAATATAGAGGCTTGTTTAATACATGGTGTTCTTAAGACGCGCTGTTCTTAATACACCTTATCTTTATAGATAGTGTTAAATGAGCCTTCTTACCTTTTGCACCTTTTTATTTCGGTGCATTGTTAGTGATCAAGCTAGCAGTTCTGAGTTTTTATCTGAAAAAAAGATTTTGTCTTGAAACGTCCTTACAAGTCGTGTGGCAAAATAACCCGTCTATATTTTAATGTATGTAAAATGATTTGAGAGACCTTAGGTTCTCGCGGATCTAAATTGGAATTACCGCTATGTCGAGCAAGCCAGTAACAACGAATCAGCAAATCGTTTGGGATCAAGAAATCTTAAACAAGTATAACTATTCGGGACCTCGTTACACGTCATACCCAACTGCGTTGGAGTTTCATGAAGCGTTTACCGTCGCTGATTACGACATGGCGTGTACTCAGTACCCAGAGCGTCCTCTCTCTCTTTACGTACATATCCCATTCTGTCACAAGCTTTGTTACTACTGTGGTTGTAACAAGGTCATTACTCGTCACTCGCATAAAGCCGATGAGTACTTGGATGTGATCGAACATGAGATTCGTCAGCGTGCTTCTTTACTGAATGGCCGCGAAGTGACTCAACTTCACTTCGGTGGTGGTACGCCAACATTCTTAACTAAAGCTCAAATTACCCGTTTGATGCTGATCCTACGTGACGAGTTTAACTTTACGGCTGATGCTGAAATCAGTATCGAAGTTGACCCACGTGAAATCGAATTAGATGTGCTTGATCACCTGCGTAGCGAAGGCTTTAACCGCCTGAGCATTGGTGTTCAAGACTTCAACAAAGAAGTACAAAAGCTGGTTAACCGTGAGCAAGATGAAGAGTTCATCATCGCGATGGTTCAGCGTGCCAAAGAACTAGGCTTCCGTTCAACCAACCTAGACTTGATCTACGGCCTACCAAAGCAGACTCAAGCGTTGTTCGCGGAAACATTGAAGCAAGTACTTGAGATGAAACCGGGTCGTTTATCGGTATTTAACTACGCACACATGCCGCAACTGTTTGCTGCGCAGCGTAAGATTAAAGATGAAGACCTACCTGAGCCGAAAGAGAAGATGGCTATCCTACAAGATACCATTGAGACTTTAACGGGCGCGGGCTACCAGTTTATTGGTATGGATCACTTTGCTTTACCAGAAGACGAGCTAGCAGTTGCACAGCGTGAAGGTATTCTGCATCGTAACTTCCAAGGCTACACGACCCAAGGTGAAGCTGACCTAATTGGTTTCGGTGTTTCTGCTATCTCAATGGTCGGTGATGCTTATGCACAAAACCAGAAAGAGCTGAAGAAGTACTACGCACAAGTTAACGACCTGCGTCATGCACTTTGGAAAGGCGTTGCTCTAGACAGTGATGACCTTCTACGTCGTGAAGTGATCAAGCAGCTTATCTGTAACTTTAAGCTTGATAAAACGATGATTGAATCTGAGTTCTCGGTTAACTTTAATCGTTACTTCAAAGAAGACCTAGGGCTGCTGCAAACCTTCATCAACGATGAGTTGGTTGAAGTCGACGACAAAGAAATTCGTGTGACTCTACGTGGTCGTTTGTTGATTCGTAATATCTGTATGTGTTTCGATAAATACCTACGTGCCAAGGCTCGCCAACAGCAGTTCTCTCGCGTGATCTAATCGCTCGATTGAGAATAGAAACATAAAAATGCCAGCATCATGCTGGCATTTTTGTATCTGTGTATTGCTGCCCCAAGACTGTCTACAACCTGGCTAGGTAGCGCTCTCTTTGATGCTTTGTTTACTTTTGGTATTTTGTTGAGCGTTGGCATTCTTTTGAACATTGATGAGATCGGTTGGCCACTGGTCAAACGGAACAGGACGACTGTATAAGAAGCCTTGTGCTAGTGGGCATTGCAGTTGTTTGAGCAAATCAGCCTGCTGCTGAGTTTCCACGCCTTCCGCAACCAAGTTCACCTTAAAGCCTTTGGTTATGTTGACGATAGCCGCAACGATTGAGCTGTCTAAGCTTTCTTGTTCGAGCTTACAGACGAAGCTTCGATCAATTTTAAGGCAATCAAATGGCAGCTTCTGCAGGTAGGCAAGCGATGAATAACCGGTCCCAAAGTCATCAATCGCAATCGAAATTCCCAGCGCTTTGAGTGTCAGCATGTTATCGATGATGGTTGGGTCATTGTCGACGATGCGTGACTCTGTGATCTCCAATGTCAGGTTTTTGGCGGGTAACTTGGTATCACGCAGCGTGTTTTTAACCAAGTCAATGAATCCGCTTTCACTCAGTTGGTCGACAGACAAGTTAACGTGAATAGAGAAGTCTTCGCTCCATTTCCCTGATTCGATCGCGATGGCGGTATCTCGACAAGACTTATGCAGAATTTGCTGACCAATATCGTAGATGAGCCCTGTTTCTTCCGCGAGTGGAATGAATTCCAACGGTGAGATAATGCCTTCATCAGTGATCCAGCGGGCTAGGGCTTCAGCGCCGATTGTTGAGCCTGATTCAAGGTCGATAATAGGTTGGTAAAAGGGTTCGAATTGTTGCAGTTCGATCGCTTTGTTGAGGCGGGCTAGCATCTTGGTTCGGTGTCTAGAGGCCTTGCCCATTTCTGGACTGTAGATGCTGACACGCGCTTTATCTTGCTTGGCATTGCTCAGTGCAATACTGCTGTTGCGAAGCCATAAGGTAACGTCTTGGTCATTTGATACGTGAACGACACCAATCGATACCTTAATCACCACGTTTTCTGATTCCATGGAAAATGGCGAAGCAAAGGTTTGGAGTAGTCGGTTAGCAAGCAGCTGAACATCGTCGTCTTGAGTTACATTGGGTGCGTAGATCGCGAACTCATCGCCACCAGTACGAGCCAACAAGTACTCCGTTGGCAGAATGCCGCGCAGTCGAGCGGCTGCGATGATCAGCAGTTGGTCGCCATTGTAATGGCCAAGGCTGTCATTGATATCGCGGAAGCGATCGATACCAACTAAGTAAAGCGTTCCTTCCACTGTTTCGGTGTTTTTCTTTGCAGCATCAATAAAGCCTTCTCGGCTATACAATTTGGTTAGTGAGTCATAGGTAAGCTGAGATTGTAATTGCTCGAAAGAGGCCTTTAAGTTGTTGGCCATCTCATTGAAGGCTGCTACTAGCATGCTGGTTTCGTAGATATTACCCGGTTTCGGCATGCTATTATTCCAATCGCCATTGGCTAGGCGTTTTGCAGCGTCGGCGGTTGAGGTTATCGGTCGAATTACGCGATTAAAGGCAATCAGCCCAGCGATGATGCCAATACAGCTGAGCGCGAGCCCAAGTAGCCAACTGTTTCTTTGATTTTCTGGTAGTTCACCGAGCAGGTTAGACTCAGGGATCGACATGCCAATAAACCAAGTGATGCCATGCCCATCTTCAAAAGGTGTGAGCTGGTTGAAGTATCGTTGGTCATCGAGGTTAAAACTGAAACGTTGAACGGCCATGTTTTTAACCAAGTGAAACTGGTCAACGTAACTGGCACTCTTTTGTATGACTGGATTAGAACTTTCTGTTGCGAGGAGACGTTGGCCCTTGTGGGTTTTACCTGTTCCCCAAGACACGACGCTGCCGCCTTCTGAGTGAGCAACTAAACGTTGTTGCTGATCGATGATGTAGACAGAGGCATCGGTATTATTTTTTAAATCTCTCAAGAATGCGTTGAAGGTATTGATCTTAATATCGCTGACAATGACCGCTTTAAATTCGTCGTTATCATAAATAGGCGCAATTGCTGACAGGGTGATCTCTTGGCGTTCATCGGCATTGGCGTAAATGGGCGACCACACGGCTTTTTTCTGATTCACAACTGGCGTATACCAAGGGCGCACTCGCGGGTCGTACCCTGAGATGACAGAACGAATGTCTTCACTTATCTTGCTGCCACGGTAGATAACCAGCTGATCTTGGGTGCGGTCATCCTGCACCATCAAGGTATAACCATCGTTTGCTTCTTTACGAAACCCCACATAATTTCCGTCTTCAGAACCAAAACCAATCACATCAAGTTGCGGTACTACGGTGAAGTGATCGGAAAACTTATAAAGAATGTAATCTTGAACTTTGCTGAGGTTTCCAGCTTGGTAGAGGTGGTGGTAGCCAATGTTATGGCTGAGTGAGAGGTTGGCGTGAAACGGTTTTTCTAAAAAATCGGCCAGGCTTTTATGAACATTGTCAGTGAGTGATGCTAGTTGACGTGCACTAATATCACTCACCATCTCTTTGTAGCTTTGTTTTTGAGTGAAAATCATTACGCCCATAGTGAACAGAAAAATCATCACGAATGGCAGAACCACTGCGGTTCTTAATGTAATTTGTGCTTTCAAAGACATCTCTAGCTACAACTTTAGTGAATGGCATACCTTAATTGTACCGACACTATTCAAACCAAGCGACCCTTTTTTGGTTAAAAAGTAGCTGCATCGAAAGTCATATCAGGTCAGTACAGTTCTTTGAGTTTACGGGTTAGGGTGTTTCTTCCCCAGCCTAAAACCTTGGCTGCATCCTGTTTATGACCATTGGTATGGTTGAGTGCAGCCTCTAGCAGTATACGTTCAAACTCTGGCAGAGCATAAGTCAGCAGCTCCTTTTCTCCTGAATCAAGCGCACACTTTGCCCAATTAGCCAGCAGCTGCTGCCAGTTATCTCCGGTGCCTGAAGTGGTCACCACTTTCTCTTCCAATAATTCAGGAGGAAGATCCGAAGGTAATATTTCACTACCGCTGGCCATTACAGTGAGCCAACGACAAATATTTTCCAGCTGACGTACGTTACCTGGCCAATTCAGTTGATTGAGCTTTAGGATCGTCTCTGGGTGGAGTGTTTTTACTTCAACACCGAGTTCTTCGGCGGCAGAGGCTAAGAAGTGATGAGTCAGTTTCTCAATATCTTGCTTACGTTCACGCAGCGCAGGAATATGGATTCGAATTACATTCAGTCGATGAAAAAGGTCTTCACGGAAACCCCCTTCATGCACCAGTCTTTCTAAATCCTGGTGGGTTGCCGCAACGATACGTACATCAACCTTCACCGCAGAGTGACCGCCCACTCGGTAAAATTGGCCATCCGACAAGACACGTAGCAAACGGGTTTGAATATCGAGTGGCATATCACCGATCTCATCCAAAAACAGGGTGCCACCGTTGGCTTGTTCAAAACGCCCTTGGCGAACACTGTTGGCTCCGGTAAAGGCGCCTTTCTCGTGGCCAAATAGTTCTGACTCGATCAAGTCTTTAGGGATTGCAGCCATGTTCAAAGCGATAAATGGTTTCTTTGCTCTCGGGCTATGGCGGTGCAAAGCGTGCGCGACTAACTCTTTACCCGTACCGGACTCACCATTAATCAGAACAGAAATGGACGAACGAGATAAACGACCAATAGCGCGGAAAACTTCCTGCATCGCGGGTGCTTCACCGATAATTTCGGGTGCGTTGGTCTCTTCGGCAACTTCGCTGGCTTGTTCACGCTTCTGTTCTTGGCTGTGTGCGATGGCTCGCTCTACTAAAGTAAGCGTCTCATCGATATCAAACGGCTTAGGCAGATACTCAAAAGCGCCTTTTTGATAAGCATTCACCGCCGCATCAAGGTCTGAGTGCGCGGTCATAATGATCACGGGTAGGTCGGGAGAGCGTTGATGAACTTGATGCAACAGCTCGATACCGTCAATGCCAGGCATGCGAATGTCCGACACCAATACGTCTGGCGTTTCGCGTTCAAGCGCCAGCAGCACGCTCTCAGCGTCAGCAAATGTTTCGCACTTAATATCCGCAGATGACAGCGTCTTTTCTACGACCCAGCGTATAGAACTGTCGTCATCGACGACCCAAACGTAACCCTTACTCATAATTCAATTCCTTTGCAGCCAAATCTATTGTGATAATCATTGTTGTTTTTATTGTTCGGTATTCGTTGTTGCCGATGAAACGTTGTTTCCTGTGGGAATCAAGGCTTCGCTTATATCGGCAAATAAATCGTGAATGTGGTGTTACCTGGCCAGCTTTCAACGTCTATTTTTCCGTTGTGCTGATCGATCAGGTTTTGAGATATCGATAGCCCTAAGCCAGTGCCACCCTCGCGCCCACTCACCATTGGGTAAAAGAGGGTGTCTTTTAACTCATCAGGGATGCCTGGACCGTTGTCGCTGATCTCAATGCGAGCCGCGAGCTTGTGTCGCTTGCCATGAATATTGGCTTGATGCACCGTTCTGGTGCGGATGGTGATTTTACCGGACTCTTGCGCCTTCAAAATCTGTGCAGCGTTACTCACGATATTGAGCATGGCTTGTTCAACTTGAGCGGAATCCATCATTATCGCCGGCAGGCTAGGGTCGTAATCTCTTTCTATAGCGAGTGTTGAGCCCGCTTCAAGCTCTACTAACTGTCGAACTTTTTCTAAAATTTGATGAAGGTTCTCTTCGGTTTTTTTTCCTGGTTTTTGTGGACCAAGAAGGCGGTCGACCAAGGCTCTCAAGCGATCGGCTTGTTCAATAATGATCTGTGTGTATTCATTGAGGGACTGATCGGGCAACATTTTTCCAAGCAGTTGCGCCGCTCCTCTTAAACCGCCCAATGGGTTTTTGATTTCATGAGCCAACCCGCGTACCAGTAGCTTCGCCGCTTGTTGCTGTGCGTGTTGGTTTAGCTCTTGGCTGAGGCGTCTTTGTTGGTCTATCTTGCGCATCTCCACTAGTAACAAGGTTTCACGCTGCCATGAGATAGGGCTTACGGTGACTTCTAACATCAGTGGGCGGTTGTCGACAACAAAGGTAACGTCGCTGTCTGTGATGCTTTGGCCACTTTGTAGAGGCTGAGTTAGAAGTGCTAAGTCGAGGGAAGCATGTTGAATTAACTGGCTTAGTGGGTGATCGACGATGCGTCTCGCGCTTTGAGAGAAGAGTTGTTCAGCCGCAGGGTTGGCGTATCGAACGAACAATTGCTCATCGAGCATCAAGGTCGCGGTCACCATATTGTCGAGAATGGCGTTGGAAAGATGATGTGTATCTATGCTGTCGCTTTGGGCTGATCGATTCACTATTTCGTCCTTGAACTGGTGTTTTTCTCACTGCACCAAATTGGTGCGAAGCTAAGTTCAAGT
This sequence comes from Vibrio sp. 14N.309.X.WAT.E.F5, assembly GCF_030397615.1. Classification (NCBI taxonomy): domain Bacteria; kingdom Pseudomonadati; phylum Pseudomonadota; class Gammaproteobacteria; order Vibrionales; family Vibrionaceae; genus Vibrio; species Vibrio sp. 14N.309.X.WAT.E.F5. The sequence continues at coordinate 61,668 of NZ_JAPNXR010000009.1, forward strand.
ATGGCGCATATCAACCAGAAGCTAAAGATAATTCATTAGAGTCGCTGAAAGCTGCTTCGATCAGGTGAAAAGTAGAGGTAATTTGGCCTCTTTTAACACATTGGCTTACTTGAGCGTCGCTCGATGTAAATACACGGTGACTGGACTAGTAGATGCAATAAGCTTGCCGCTTCTATGTGCTTGAATTGCAATGGTGTGAGTGCCTCGATCGATACCTTTCAATTCCCAATTAGGTTGGGTTTGTGGAGCGCCATAACGACGACCATCGAGCATCAATTGCAACTGCTCTCCAATACCAAGCTTGCGGTTGAGTTCTATTTTTATTGGGATTAAGCCACGGTTGCTGCGGATGGTTTGATCATGAACTGGAGTCAGCATGCTGAGGGCTAACTGAGCGGGTACCTCTCGTTTCGTGTTATCTGTTTTTTCCTGAGCGTGAGCTGGTGTTGCCGTTTTAGTTGTAGAGGGATCTGCAGCGTCAACAGGCGTTGAGGCCTCAAATTTAGGGGCTGGCGCGGAAGCTTGTACGTCAGGTAGGCGAAGAGCCTCCGCACCTTGATCGGTAGGGGTATCACTAAAGTGAAGCACACCATCCTCATCTTCCCAGGTGTACACCGTTTGAGCAGAGCACGAGAATGCGACTGTTAATCCGATTAGGAACAGTATGTTTTTCATATCGTTAGCCTCTTTCCACCGTTAGGTGTTTTCACGTTTGACGTTAGTTTTGTTATTGATTTTATTGTATTTATAGCAACAGCCTCTAAGGGCTTTTATTTAATACCAATCACGGTAAGTTAGTGTTCACAAATAGCGCAGGAAAAAGGCTTGAGAACGAGACAGCCCTGCTCGGCAAAAAAAATAGTTTCGATAAGTAGTTATTCTACAATCAAAAATTCTAACGACGTTATCGAGTGTTTTAACAAGCTAGGGTGAGCAGTTATTTACTACGATTGGTATCGAATATGGTACGAGGAAGGAGAGGTAGGGAGAATAGAAAAAAGGCCCACCTGCGAGGCGAGCCTAATATTTTTCTAGAGTTTCTTACTTATTGCAGTAAGAAGACCGACTAAAAATTAAACTGAGTAGTACAGTTCAAACTCAAGTGGGTGTGTCGCCATGTTCACGCGTTGTACATCGTCAGATTTCAGTGTGATGTAAGAATCAATGAAGTCGTCAGAGAATACGCCGCCAGCGGTTAGGAACTCACGATCGGCGTCTAGAGCTTTAAGCGCTACTTCTAGAGATTCTGCAACTGTTGGGATTTCAGCCGCTTCTTCTGCAGGAAGGTCGTATAGATCTTTATCCATAGCTTCGCCTGGGTGGATCTTGTTCTTGATACCGTCAAGGCCAGCCATCAGCATTGCTGAGTAGCATAGGTATGGGTTAGCTGCTGGGTCACCAAAACGTAGCTCGATACGACGTGCTTTCGGGCTTGGTACTACTGGGATACGGATAGAAGCAGAACGGTTACGTGCTGAGTAAGCAAGCATTACTGGAGCTTCAAAACCAGGTACAAGACGCTTGTACGAGTTTGTTGATGGGTTAGCAAATGCGTTGATTGCACGAGCGTGTTTGATTACACCACCGATGTAGTAAAGCGCCATTTCAGATAGGCCGCCGTACTTATCACCAGCAAACAGGTTAACGCCGTCTTTTGCTAGAGATTGGTGAACGTGCATACCAGAACCGTTATCACCAACTAATGGCTTAGGCATGAATGTCGCTGTTTTACCAAATGCATGAGCAACGTTGTGTACAACGTACTTGTAGATTTGAGTCTCATCCGCTTTTGTTGTTAGCGTGTTGAAGCGAGTTGCGATTTCGTTTTGACCCGCAGTTGCTACTTCGTGGTGATGAGCTTCAACAACTAGACCCATCTCTTCCATAACTAGACACATTGCAGAACGGATGTCTTGAGAAGAATCTACAGGAGCTACTGGGAAGTAACCGCCTTTAACGCCAGGACGGTGACCTTTGTTACCGCCTTCGATGTCAGAACCTGTGTTCCAAGCTGCTTCTACGTCATCAATCTTGAAGAAAGAACCAGACATGTCATTTGAGAATTTAACATCATCAAATAGGAAGAATTCTGGCTCAGGACCGACTAGAACTGTATCTGCGATACCAGTAGAGCGTAGGTATTCTTCAGAACGTTTAGCGATTGAGCGAGGGTCACGGTCGTAGCCTTGCATTGTTGCAGGCTCAAGAATGTCACAACGGATGTTTAGCGTTGCGTCTTCTGTGAATGGGTCAAGAACTGCAGATGATGCGTCAGGCATCATTACCATGTCAGATTCGTTAATGCCTTTCCAACCTGCTACTGAAGAGCCGTCGAACATTTTACCTTCTTCAAAGAAGTCAGCGTCAACTTGGTGAGAAGGAATAGAGATATGCTGCTCTTTACCTTTTGTATCAGTAAAACGTAAGTCGATAAATTTAACTTCGTTCTCTTGGATCAGGGATAGTACATTTTCTACTGACATCTTGGATAACCTCCAGTGTTATTAATTCGGTATTAGCTCGATTCGGTTGAAACCAGCATTGATTAATGTCTGTATGTGCATTAATCGATGCTGATTTGTCTATTGCCAAAAGCGTGCCAAAAAAATTATTCCATTAATTTCAATTGCTTAGTTGTTTTTGTTTGCGTTTGCATTCGAGTTTTGCACCAAAATGATCTCCGAGCGCACTATGTTGGTGCAATGTGCTTGATGTGCACCAATATGATGAATCACAAACGAATACCATTCAGCAACGAATTGAGTACGTTGTCAATCCACTTTTCTTTTTCGGGGTAGATTTGGCTCGAAGTTAGCGCGCAAGGATTTTAAAAATCGTACGAATTCAGCTGTTCTATACTGTATTGAATCGATGTTAAGCGAATATGAATCGCTAATAGAGAAAAAAGCCTTGGTTCAGATCACATATTTCTGGGTTTTTTTCTAAAATCTGGTATATTATTGACCGTTTTTTAAATCAAGCTAGCGGTTATTATCCAAACAATTGAGATAATTGACGGCTACCTTTTATGAGTGAATCGAGAATCCATGTCTACTCCACAGATTGATAAGTTAAGAAATATCGCGATCATCGCGCACGTTGACCACGGTAAAACGACTTTGGTTGATAAACTGCTACAACAGTCAGGCACTCTTGAGTCTCGTGGTGAAGCTGAAGAGCGTGTCATGGATTCGAATGACATCGAAAAAGAGCGTGGCATTACAATCCTTGCTAAGAACACAGCAATCAACTGGAATGATTACCGCATCAACATCGTAGATACTCCGGGACACGCGGACTTCGGCGGTGAAGTTGAGCGTATCATGTCTATGGTTGATTCAGTTCTTCTGATCGTAGATGCAGTTGACGGCCCGATGCCTCAAACTCGTTTCGTAACGCAAAAAGCATTCGCACACGGCCTTAAGCCAATCGTTGTTATCAACAAGATTGACCGTCCTGGTGCTCGTCCTGATTGGGTTATGGATCAAGTATTCGACCTTTTCGACAACCTAGGTGCTACTGATGAGCAACTAGACTTTACTGTTGTTTACGCTTCAGCTCTAAACGGTTGGGCAACAATGGAAGAAGGCGCAGTTGGCACAGACATGGAACCACTGTTCCAAGCTGTTGTTGATACAGTAGAAGCGCCTGCAGTTGACCTTGACGGTCCACTACAAATGCAAATTTCGCAACTTGATTACAGCTCTTACGTAGGTGTTATCGGTGTTGCTCGTGTTACTCGTGGTTCGGTTAAGCCAAACCAACAAGTAACTATCGTGAATGCTGAAGGCAAGAAACGTAACGGTAAAGTAGGTACTGTACTTGGTTACCTAGGTCTTGAGCGTCACGAAGTAGAGCAAGCTAACGCTGGCGACATCATTGCAATCACTGGTCTTGGTGAGCTGAAAATTTCAGACACTATCTGTGACGTAAACAATGTTGAAGCAATGGAACCACTGTCTGTTGATGAACCAACAGTAACAATGACTTTCCAAGTAAACACTTCTCCGTTCGCGGGTAAAGAAGGTAAGTTTGTAACTTCACGTAACATCCTTGAGCGTCTTGAAAAAGAATTGGTTCATAACGTTGCACTACGTGTTGAAGAAACTGAAAGTCCAGACCGTTTCCGCGTATCAGGCCGTGGTGAGCTTCACCTTTCTATCCTGATCGAAAACATGCGTCGTGAAGGTTTCGAGCTAGCAGTATCTCGTCCAGAAGTAATCATCAAAGAAGAAGATGGTCAGAAAATGGAACCGTTCGAAACGGTTACTATCGATGTAGTTGAAGAGCACCAAGGTGCGATCATGGAAAGCATCGGTCTACGTAAGGGTGAGCTAACAGATATGGCACCAGATGGTAAAGGCCGTGTTCGCATGGACTTCATGATGCCTTCTCGTGGTCTTATCGGTTTCCAAACTGAATTCCTTACAATGACATCTGGTTCTGGTCTTATTTACCACTCGTTCGATCATTACGGTCCTTACAAAGGCGGTATCATTGGTCAGCGTAACAACGGTGTTCTAATCTCGAACGCAACGGGTAAAGCTCTTACTTACGCTCTATTCTTCCTTCAAGCTCGTGGTCGTCTATTCACAGAGCACGCGGATGAAGTTTATGAAGGTCAAGTAATCGGTATTCACAACCGTTCAAACGACCTGACAGTAAACTGTCTAAAAGGTAAGCAACTAACGAACGTTCGTGCATCTGGTACTGATGAAGCACAAGTTCTTTCTCCACCGATCAAGCACACTCTAGAGCAAGCTCTTGAGTTTATCGATGAAGATGAACTAGTAGAAGTAACGCCACTTAACGTACGTATCCGTAAGAAACTTCTTACTGAAAACGAACGTAAGCGTGCAGCACGTCCAGCTAAGGCTTAATTGCCAGCTGACTAGCTTCTAGCTAAGTAGATAAGAAAGCCCCGAGTAGCCTAGCTGCTCGGGGCTTTTGTTTTATGTGGTGTTGGAGTAGATACGGGTAAACGAGATGCGAGATACGAAGAGCATGTTCCATATCTATGCATCGAATCGTCATTCCAGAATCGAGGGACGAGATATCTGGAATCTTTCTTTTACGGCATCCAAGAGATTCCCTATCACGCTCGTTCCTCGCTGTAGGGAATGACGGAAGTTTGCTTTATGGATGAGCCTATTTCCAAGAGCGCGTTTGATAGTTGGAAGTCAGAGACTCAAAGAATCATAGTCGTCATCCTCAAGAGGGAGGAACGACCGAGTTGGGGATCTAGCTTTTGATACCTAGGTGGCTTTTAACAAATAGAGCCCGTTCTTCGACTGGCATAAACGGCACTTCAACCACCTCATAGCCAAGCTCTTGGTAGACTCTGACTAACGCGTAGTGAATCTCTAGTGCTTCTTCAAACGGATAAGGGCGCACTTCATCTTGAACATAGATAGAAGCTTCAGGGCGGCAGAATAGGACTTGGGAGTGATAGCCTTTACTCGCTTCTCGGTAGTTATCATCAACCTCAAGGCTCGCCTGAGCTAAGTAACCACAGATATCTGGAATCGCACGGTCAAGAAACGCTACCTGTTGCTGCCTCGCTTGCTCTTTTTGCTCACTCATCACGGTTAAGCACAAGTGAGCAAACCCCGGAAGATCTAACCAAGGTAAGACCCCATTTTCAATCTGACTTTGTTCTTCTATCAGCTGGCGAGAGGACTCTGCGAAGGTTGGGTAACCCATGTCACCCAAGGCGTTAATCAGCGTTGTTTTTCCGGCTCCGGGACCGCCAGTAATAATGATAGGCTGCATGGTGTTGTATCTCTGTAGCGCTACTTCTGGTTCAGTTGAGCTAAGAATTTATCCGATTCTGCTATCGCTGCATTCATCTGTTCTATCGCGTAGGCGATGTCTTTTTCTAAGCTCATAAACTCTCCCTGCAATGAACCAACGGCACTCGCATTGAGGTTGTGCTTGAGATAAAGCGTGTTGTCGCGAAGAGTGTTGAGTACCGGATCCATTTTCTTCTCAGCTCTTTTCATCGCTGATAGCATGGTTTGGTAAGACGATTTGGTTTCACGCAGCTTTTTCTCACTTGATCGACGCAATGAATCACTGGTGTAGAGATCTAACTCACCCTGCCACTCTTCAAATAGCGCATCGGACACATCTTCAATCGCAGCAATGCGGTCACTGACATTTTGTGCGGCTTTCTCACTGTCTTGGTATTTATCGTTAATCTTGTTGTACATGTCTTCAAGGTCGCCACCACTGAAGTTAGTCAGGCTACTCAAGGCTTCAAGTGCGCTGGTAAACTCTTCCTGAGCATCCTGCTGCGACTCTTTTGCATCTTCCACTCTGTCGACCATAATGTCGCGTTTGTGGTAGCCCACTTGCTCCATAGCGGAGTAATAAGCTGACTGGCATCCAGTAAGAGTAAAAATAGAGAGGACTATAACTATTAAATAAGGCATCCTAGTTTCCTATAGTTAAATAATATCAATCGTAGTAAATAACTGCTCAACCTAGCTTGTTAAAATGCTCGATAACGGCGTTAGAATTTTTGATTGTAGAATGACTACTTATCGAAACTATTCTTTGCCGAGAAGGGCTTCCTTGTTCTCAAGCCTTTTTCCTACGCTATTTTTGAACATTTACTTACTGTGATTAATACAACGGAATATTAATTAGGACTATGAACGAGTTACAAGGGAGTTACAAGTTGAAGATAAAAAAGGTCGCCACACTCAGCATTCAGTTTTCTCGCTATCTTTTGGCGCGAATGACGCATGATAGGGTCAACGTGAATGCGGGCTATTTGGCGTACATTACCTTGCTCTCGATCGTACCGATGTTGACGGTTCTGCTCTCTATCTTGTCGTCATTTTCCATCTTTGCTGATGTCGGTATCGTGATTCAAAACTTCGTCATTACCAACTTTGTTCCAGCGTCAGGGGATGCGGTGCACGGCGCTTTGTTAGAGTTCGTTGCCAATACCGGTAAGATGACGGCGGTCGGTAGTGTGTTCTTATTCATTGCAGCGCTGATGTTGATCTCCAATATCGATAAGAACCTAAACTACATCTGGCGTGTTAATGAGAAGCGACGTGCGGTGCTGTCTTTCTCTATGTACTGGATGGTGTTAACGCTTGGGCCTATTTTGGTGGGTGCGAGCATTGCTGCTACCTCTTATGTGACATCCTTAAGCTTGCTACAAAACGAAGTTGTCTCTGGCGCCTTTAATACGGTGATTCGTAAACTTCCTTTGATTCTCTCTTTCTTTGCGTTCTTCGGTTTGTACCTGCTGGTTCCCAACAAAAAGATACACTTTTCTCATGCAGCTGCGGGCTCTCTGGTTGCGGCTCTGCTGTTCGAACTCAGTAAGAAAGGCTTTGCAGCCTACATTACGCAATTCCCTTCTTACCAGTTGATTTATGGCGCATTAGCAGCGATTCCGATTCTTTTTGTCTGGGTGTATTTGTGTTGGTTGATCGTGCTGGTGGGTGCCGAGGTGACCGCTGCTCTTGGTGAGCACGAACAGTGGAGTGACCCGCAAGAAATGGTACACTCAACGGATAACGACAAAATTACAGAGCAAGGAAACAACAGTGATAGCACTGATCCAGAGAGTAAGTGAAGCTGCCGTCCGTGTTGATGGCGAAGTAGTGGGTGAGATTGAGCAAGGCTTATTGGTTCTGTTAGGCGTAGAAAAAGGTGATGACGAAGCCAAAGCCAAACGCTTGATGGAACGAGTGACCACTTATCGTGTCTTTGGAGATGAGGACGATAAAATGAACCTCAATGTGAAGCAGGTCGAAGGTAAGGTATTAGTGGTTTCTCAATTCACTCTGCCAGCCGATACCAAGAAAGGCACGCGAGCGGGCTTTTCTCGTGGTGCTCACCCTGAAGATGCTGAGCGTCTTTACAACTATTTCTCAGACCAATGTGAATCAGTGTTGCCAACGGAACGTGGTCGATTCGCAGCCGACATGAAAGTGTCTTTGGTTAATGATGGCCCAGTGACATTCTGGCTGCAGGTTTAGGCTTAAAGGAATAAGCATGTTTAAACTCATAACCCCAACCACCGAAAATCAGTTAAATAAGTATTACCATTTTCGTTGGCAGATGCTCCGTGAACCTTGGCGAATGCCGGTAGGTTCAGAGCGCGATGAATATGATCCAATGAGTCACCATCGCATGATTGTTGATGGTCGAGGTCGTCCGATGGCGATTGGTCGTCTGTATATCACTCCTGATCTAGAAGGTCAGATCCGTTACATGGCGGTTAAGAACTCTCGCCGTAGTAAAGGTATGGGTTCATTGATTCTAGTCGCGCTTGAGTCATTGGCTCGCCAAGAAGGCGCAAAGCGCTTGGTGTGTAATGCACGTGAAGATGCGATCTCATTCTACGAGAAGAATGACTTTGAGCGTCGTGGTGAGATTAACGACCAACGCGGCCCTGTGCGTCACCAACAGATGGTTAAACAACTTGACCCAATGGCTGATGTATTGCGTAAACCTGAATGGTGTAACGAACTTCAACAGCGCTGGGAGCACCAGATCCCGATCAGTGACAAGATGGGCATCAAGATAAACCAATACACAGGTTACCAATTTGAGTGTAGCGCTCAGCTGAATCCCAACCTGAACCCTCACAACACCATGTTTGCTGGCTCTGCCTTTACTTTAGCGACCTTAACGGGCTGGGGTATGACTTGGTTATTGATGAAAGAGCGTGGCCTGACGGGTGATATCGTGTTGGCAGACAGCAATATTCGTTACCGTCATCCGGTTGAGCAAAATCCAGTCGCATCCACGTCATTGGATGGAATCAGTGGAGATTTAGATCGCCTCGCGTCTGGCAGAAAGGCTCGTATCATCATTCATGTGACCATTAACAGTGGCGATGTGGAAGCGGTTGAGTTTACAGGAACCTATATGCTGATCCCTGATTATAAAAAGATACTCTCGACAGATTCTAATGTGAGCGAATAGCCCACATCTAGCACTCGGTTGATTTGGTAAGATATTGATTAAAAGCGCTACTCCTGTGGAGTGGCGCTTTTTTGTTGGCAGTCATTAATCTCAGAATATTCAATTTGGTCAAGCTTTCCTGAGATTTGGTGGCATGGGTCGGAAAGGGAAATAGAGAGAGTGTGTTGCTCGGTTTTGAGCAAGTCGAGTTCTCCAGAAACTTCACCATTTAACGTTTGAACCCTTTGCGAGCCTTCTTCTGTAGCCGATGCACCAATAATGTGCATTGGTTCGAGTGTGAAACGTCCGCGGTCAAAACTGGCATTCAGCTCTGGGATTTCAAACACGTTATCAGTCGATGTTTCAGAAAGTTTGTCGTTGAAGGTCATCACGCCTTGGCGAACGCTGCCTGTGAGTTGGCCAGTCGTTGAGTAGCCGAGCATCAGCGAGTCGCCGTATAAACCTGCGGCTTGAAGTTCGAATTCACCATAACCGGTTGCATCAAGCGGTAATTCCAGTTGTTGCAATATTGGCGAGATAGGCAAGCCATCGGCAGAGATATCTATACTCCACGGCTTGCTGATTTGGTTAAAGTCGAGAGTAGCATTCGCTTCAATATAGCCATTCTTTAATGGTGCAAATAGGCGTGTCAGCGTCCATTTTCCTTGCTCGCTATTCATTTCAACTACAGGCTGAGCGCTGAGAATATTTTGGTAGCTGGCATCATTGGCGCTGGCCATTAACTTGCCTTGCCACAAGCCTAGCTTTCTATCTTGCAGCAGTTGAACCTGATGCCCCTCGACATGAAGCCCTGAGACCTGCCAGTAAGGTTTTTTTGCGAGTTGGATGAGTTGGCTACGCTCTATGTTTAGCCGATGAATAGAGGCTTGCTGTAGCTGTGTAAGCCAAGGGATTAAACGAGTGGCCGGTAGATTTTCATCTTGGCTTTCAGTAATCCATTTTATGCCCTGAACATCAAGTTGTGCGAGTTCAACTGAGCTTGGTGTTATCGTCCCGTTCATTTGGATACTGCCTTGTCGCCATTGCGTATAGAAATCCTCAATCAGGATCTGTTCCGGTTGAAGGTTTAACTGAATACTCGGGTCGACAAACAAGTCATCATCGATGGTGACGCCTTCTGCTTGTAGGGAAAAGGTGGCTTGTTGTTGCTGCCACAGCTGAAACGGTAACTGAACATTTTCTAATGAAGCATCGAAGCCAGCTAAGTGGCCACTTTTCCATTCAACATCGCTGCGCAAGATATCTAAACTGTTGATGTGGTTTATCTGAATACCTGCTCCATCCCATTTTTTGCTCAAGAGGCTTTGGGTCTGTATCTCGTTGAGTCGCAGGCCGTCGATGGTGATATTCACTAATGACCAATCATGTTTATATTGCTCTGCTTGTCCGGAAATTTTGGCGCCACGCCAATCAAATGAAGCGCCATAAAGGGTGCTGTCACTCGGTTTAAGGTCTAGGTCAATCAACAGGTTATCAAACGCTTCGCCTTGCCAATACAGCTGCGAGGCTGAGAGTTGGGTTTTGCCATAGGGTAGTAGTGAGTTGCTGTCGTCCCATGTTGGATCTGAGATCTGGAGGTCGATGCCTCGAGCATTAAAGTCCGCGGTCGAAAAATCTAGATTATTGATCGCCAGCTGACGTAGCTTGAGGTTTGGTTGGGTAAGCACTGATGTGAGAGTGCCCAGATCGTCGGCTTCTAACTGTAGGCCACTGATCAATACAGAGTCCAACACTAGCTTAGCTTCAAGAACAGAGTCTGGGCTGAACCAAAGATCGATCTTGTCGATATATAGAGGTGCCTGCTTTTCGGGTTGGCTTTGGGTAACGCCCATTAAGGTGATGTGATAAGGCGCCTGATACTCAACATCTTCAATGAGCACAGGTTGTTCAATCGCATGTTTGATAAAAAAGTTAGCAACATCCGCACGGTATTGGGTCTGCAGGCTTAATAGCAACGCTGCGATAGTTGCAACGGCGATAGCCAACACAATGCCGAACACCATGAATACCTTTTTCATTCCCTGAAAGCCTTAAATTTCAATCGTCTCAAAACAGAGTGGAACAAAAAGGGTCAAGCATCAACAAAAAAGCCCCTCAAAAGAGGGGCTTGCTACAAAAATATCATTTTAAATTGGGCGTTCGCTTTTGGCTAAGCCCGAGCAGATGGTTGGATTAGTCCAGTTGAGGACCAGCGGCAACCAGTGACTTACCTTCAGCATTGTCTGTGTACTTATCAAAGTTGTTGATGAAGCGCTCTGCTAGATCTTTCGCTTTGCTTTCCCATTGTAGTGGGTCAGTGTAAGTATCACGTGGGTCAAGAATCGCTGGGTCAACATCGTGCAACGCTAGTGGTACTTCTAGGTTAAACATAGGGATAACCTTAGTCTCAGCTTGGTCGATTGAGCCATCTAGGATAGCGTCGATGATGCCACGAGTATCTTGGATTGAGATACGTTTGCCTGTGCCATTCCAACCTGTGTTCACAAGGTAAGCTTCAGCGCCAGCCGCTTCCATACGCTTCACAAGTACTTCAGCGTACTGAGTTGGGTGAAGAGTTAGGAATGCCGCACCAAATGCTGCAGAGAATGTTGGTGTTGGTTCAGTAATACCTCGCTCAGTGCCCGCTAGTTTCGCAGTGAAGCCAGATAGGAAGTGGTACTTCGTTTGCTCTGGAGTCAGTTTAGAAACGGGTGGTAGTACACCGAATGCATCAGCAGTTAGGAAGATAACCTTTTGAGCGTGACCGGCTTTCGATACTGGCTTAACGATGTTGTCGATATGGTGAATCGGGTAAGAAACACGAGTGTTCTCTGTTTTTGAACCGTCATCAAAATCGATAGAACCATCACCACGAACCGTTACGTTTTCTAGCAGTGCATCACGACGGATTGCATTGTAGATTTCTGGTTCTGCTTCTTTAGATAGACGAATGGTTTTCGCGTAACAACCGCCTTCAAAGTTGAAGATACCATCGTCATCCCAACCGTGCTCATCATCACCGATTAGCTCACGCTTAGGATCCGTTGATAGGGTTGTTTTACCTGTGCCCGATAGACCGAAGAATATCGCTACATCGCCTTCTTCACCGACGTTAGCACTACAGTGCATTGAAGCAATGCCTTGCAGAGGAAGTAGGTAGTTCATCATTGCGAACATGCCTTTCTTCATCTCACCGCCGTACCAAGTACCACCGATGATTTGAACGCGTTCTGTTAGGTTGAAAGCAACAAAGTTTTCAGAGTTTAGACCCTGCTTTTCCCAGTTAGGGTTAGTTGTTTTAGCACCGTTCATTACCACGAAATCAGGTTCGAACGTTGCTAGCTCTTCGTCTGTTGGACGAATGAACATGTTCTTAACGAAGTGCGCTTGCCACGCTACTTCAGTGATAATACGTACACTTAAGCGCGTATCAGGGTTAGCACCACAGTAACCGTCAATGACAAACAGGCGCTTGCCAGATAGCTGAGTTGTCACAAGCTCTTTAAGCTCATCCCATACTTCAGTTGTAATCGGTTTGTTGTCATTTTTGCCTTGATCTGACCACCACATGGTATCGCGCGTGGTGTCATCTTTAACAATGTACTTATCTTTTGGTGAGCGGCCAGTAAAGATACCAGTGTCAACCGCAACAGAGCCTAGTTCCGTTACTACGCCTTTTTCGTAGCCTTCCAAACCTGGCAGTGTCTCTTCAACGAATAACTGCTCGTAGCTAGGATTACGAAGAACTTCAGTAACGCCAGTCAGTCCGTGCTTAGTTAGATCAATTTGTGCAGCCTTAGTATGTTCCATAACGGTCATAGGTGCTCCTTGTAGGATATTTTGTAGGGATTTTGTATTAATTTTTTATTGTTATCTGCTCACCATGCTAGCAACGAGACTCTGGGGAAACAGGGATACAGCTCAAAAAGTATCCATATTAATCTTGGGGTTTTAAGCGTCTCGTCACATATTGGCCTAACTAGTCTATCCTGTACGCAAACCTTTGCGCTAGGGGCGAGAACATTATTAATTGATTAAAATTAAGCGGTGATTTTATTACGAGATGTTACGGGCTTTGCGCTATTTTGATCACAAAAAAGGCCAGCTGAGTGCTGACCTTTGTAGGGTAAATTACGTGTTTTTGGTACGCTGTAAATTAATGAACCGTATTGTCGCCTTTATCTGCTGCTTCTGCGTACAGTGCGTCAACGTCGTTCTTGTCAAACGAGTAGTTTGTGCCACAGTAATCGCAGTGAAGAGCCACACTTCCTTCAGTGCTGATGATGTCGTAGATCTCTTCTTGAGCAACAGTAATGATAGCCGCACCACTACGTTGACGAGAACAACCACAGAAGAACTCAACCGGTTGTGGGGTAAATACCTGAACCTTCTCTTGGTTGTATAGACGGTACAACAGGTCGTTCGCTTCTAGAGAGAACAACTCTTCATTTTTTACGGTGTCAGTTAACTGCTCTAGGTGTTCGAAGTCATCTGGCGTACCAGTACCGTCAGGCATAACCTGCAGAAGCATACCAGCAGCGTGTGCTTTGCCTTCATGTTCACCCGTGCGCAGCCATAGACGAGTCTTTAGCTGTTCAGAGTTTGCGAAGTAACCTTCAAGTACTTCAGCAAGCGTGTCACCTTCAAGACCAACGATGCCTTGGTAACGCTCACCTTTTTTAGGATCGATAGTGATCACTAGGTGGCCTTTACCCATCAGGTCGTGCAGGCCTGCGTCGTCAGCAATGTCACCGTCAAAGCGAGCAACACCACGGATCTTCTGATCGTTATCGCCATTAATAACAGCGAGAGATACTGGGCCATCACCTTGCAGTTGCATCGTGATAGAGCCTTCAAACTTTAGAGTCGCCGTTAGTAGCGTCGTTGAAACCAGTAGCTCACCCAACAGCTTTTGTACTGGCGCTGGGTATTCCTTGCTAGAAATAATCTGTTGGTACGCTTCGTCCATCTGTACCAATTCACCACGTACTGATAGGTCTTCAAATAGGTAGCGATTTAAAACATTACTTGTAGACATTGGGTCTGCCATTTGGCTATTCCTTCTAGCTTATTGAGTCTTGAACTTGATGATGTCACGACGTTGCTTTTTGTCTGGGCGACGTTCTGGTGCTGGGCTATGAGCATTAAGTTTGCGCTGTTGTGCAAACTCTTCTCTTTTTGCCAAGCTTTCGGTGGTTTCTTCATAGAGTGTTTGAGCGACTGGTGCCCCGCCACGGTGTGCGGATATTTTCTCTATGGTGACCGTCTTTTCTTCATTACCTTGGCGCAGAGTAATCACTGCACCAAGTTCTACGATTTTGCTGGGTTTGCTACGCTGACCATTATAGTGGACTTTGCCACCATCGACCATGTTGCGAGCAATTGAACGAGTCTTATAAAAGCGTGCTGCCCACAACCATTTATCGAGTCTGACAGCTTCATTAGTCGTTTTCATATAGGACAGTGCCTTTTCAGTTAGAAATGAATGCGGTTTAACTGTTATTCACAGTATGCAACTTATTTTATTTAATGACGCTTATCACATTTAGTAGAAGCTTATGTGGAGGCGACAGGCTTTTTTTTCAAGGAAGATTACAAAATAGCTCAGGTAATGCCGATTTATAGATTTGCTATGATATAGTTCAGGATCTTATGCTTTTAATAAGCTGGAACAGAATTTATGAACAAAAAAGCTGATAGTTTAGTAGGTTACAGCTTTATTCGTTATAGAAAGGGTTAGGGAACGTGAACTTTTTAGAGCTCAAACTTCGCATGGATAACTCTCCGGTGCTGAGCCGATTTTTAGAGAATGGATTTTTACTCCAGCAGAAACTGAGCCTTGTTCTTTGTTGTGTGTTAATCGCAGCTTCCGCATGGATTTTAGGACAACTTGCATGGTTTATCGAACCTGCCGAGCAAACCGTTGTGCCTTGGAAAGCAACGGCTTCATCGTCTTCTGCTCCTCAATCGACTCTTGATATCTCCTCTTTGCAGCAGAGCAACTTTTTTGGTGCCTATAACCCAACCAAGCCTCCTGTGGTTGAGCAGCAAGTTATTCAAGATGCGCCAAAAACGCGACTGAATCTGGTTTTGGTGGGTGCGGTTGCCAGCTCTAACCCCAAATTAAGCTTAGCTGTGATTGCGAATCGTGGCACACAAGCAACCTATGGCATTAATGAAGAGATCGAAGGCACTCGCGCGAAGTTAAAAGCGGTATTAGTTGATCGCGTGATTATTGATAACTCAGGTCGAGACGAAACGCTGATGCTTGAAGGCATTGAGTACAAGCGTCTGGCCGTTTCAGAACCAGCACCACCTCGTGCCTCTTCTTCTGTCCGTGGTAACAACCCAGCGTCTGCAGAAGAAAAGCTTGATGAAATTAAAGCGAAGATAATGAAAGATCCGCAACAAATCTTCCAATATGTTCGACTGTCTCAGGTGAAACGTGACGATAAAGTGATCGGCTATCGTGTGAGCCCTGGCAAAGATTCAGAACTTTTTAACTCTGTTGGGCTCCAAAACGGAGATATTGCCACTCAGTTAAATGGACAAGACCTGACAGACCCTGCTGCTATGGGCAACATATTCCGTTCCATCTCAGAACTGACAGAGCTAAATCTGGTGGTAGAGAGAGATGGTCAACAACATGAAGTGTTTATTGAATTTTAAAACTTTGCGTCTAACGAAGGACGAAAGTGTAGGAGAAGTACGTGAAGCATTGGTTTAAGAAAAGTGCATGGTTATTGGCAGGAAGCTTAATCTGCACACCCGTAGCCATAGCGAGTGATTTTAGTGCCAGCTTTAAGGGCACTGACATTCAAGAGTTTATTAATATTGTTGGCCGCAACTTAGAGAAGACGATCATCGTTGACCCTTCGGTGCGCGGGAAAATTGATGTTCGTAGTTACGATGTGCTCAATGAAGAGCAATATTACAGCTTCTTCTTAAACGTATTAGAGGTTTACGGCTACGCGGTGGTCGAAATGGACTCGGGTGTTCTTAAGATCATCAAAGCCAAAGATTCTAAAACGTCGGCAATTCCAGTTGTTGGAGACGGTGACACGATCAATGGCGACAATGTTGTCACACGCGTCGTGACCGTTCGTAATGTTTCAGTACGTGAACTTTCTCCTTTGCTTCGCCAGCTGAATGACAATGCAGGTGCGGGTAACGTTGTGCATTATGACCCTGCGAATATCATTCTAATTACTGGCCGTGCAGCTGTTGTTAATCGTTTAGCAGAGATCATCAAGCGTGTTGACCAAGCGGGTGATAAAGAGATCGAAGTCGTTGAGCTAAAGAATGCTTCTGCGGCAGAAATGGTGCGTATTGTCGATGCATTAAGCAAAACCACTGATGCGAAAAACACACCTGCATTTCTACAGCCTAAATTGGTTGCCGATGAGCGTACCAATGCGATTCTTATCTCAGGTGACCCTAAGGTACGTAGCCGTTTAAGAAGGCTGATTGAACAGCTTGATGTTGAAATGGCAACCAAGGGCAACAACCAAGTCATTTACCTTAAATACGCAAAAGCCGAAGATTTAGTCGATGTGCTGAAAGGCGTGTCGGACAACCTGCAATCAGAAAAGCAGACATCAACCAAAGGCAGTTCATCGCAACGTAACCAAGTGATGATCTCAGCTCATAGTGATACCAACTCTTTAGTGATTACAGCTCAGCCAGACATCATGAACGCGCTACAAGATGTGATCGCACAGCTGGATATTCGTCGTGCTCAAGTATTGATTGAAGCTTTAATTGTCGAAATGGCAGAAGGTGACGGTATTAACCTTGGTGTGCAATGGGGTAACCTTGATACTGGTGCTGTGATTCAGTACGGCAACACAGGCGCATCGATTGGTGGTGTGATGGTTGGTTTAGAAGAAGCCAAAGACACTGAAACGACTACCGCAGTATATGATGATAATGGTGCCTTTGTACGTAATGAAACGACAACCGAATCAGGTGATTATTCAACGTTAGCTTCTGCACTTTCTGGTGTGAACGGCGCAGCAATGAGTGTCGTTATGGGCGACTGGACAGCGTTGATCAGTGCGGTAGCAACCGATTCAAACTCTAACATCCTATCTTCTCCGAGTATTACCGTGATGGATAACGGCGAGGCTTCATTCATTGTGGGTGAAGAGGTGCCTGTTCTAACCGGTTCTACAGCAGGCTCAAGCAACGACAATCCATTCCAAACGGTTGAACGTAAAGAAGTGGGTATCAAGCTGAAAGTCGTGCCACAAATCAATGAAGGCGACTCGGTTCAGCTACAAATAGAACAAGAAGTATCGAACGTATTAGGTGCAAACGGGGCAGTAGATGTTCGTTTTGCTAAGCGTCAGCTGAATACGTCAGTGATTGTTCAAGATGGTCAAATGCTGGTACTTGGTGGTTTGATTGACGAGCGAGCACTGGAAAGTGAATCTAAGGTCCCATTCCTAGGCGATATCCCAGTACTTGGGCACCTGTTCAAATCAACCAGTACTCAGGTTGAGAAAAAGAACTTAATGGTCTTCATCAAGCCAACCATCATTCGTGATGGCATGACAGCTGATGGTATCACCCAGCGTAAATATAACTTCATCCGTGCTGAGCAGCTGTATAAGTCAGAGCAGGGTCTGAAACTAATGGATGACGATAACATCCCGGTATTGCCTAAATTTGGTGCAGAGATGAATCACCCGGCTGAGATCCAAGCCTTCATTGATCAAATGGAACAAGAATAATGGCTGAATTGGTAGGGGCGGCAAGTACTTATCAGCGCTTGCCGTTTAGCTTTGCAAATCGCTACAAGATGGTGTTGGAGTATCAGCATCCAGAGCGCGCACTGATACTTTATTATGTTGAGCCACTGAAATCGGCGGCGATCATTGAAGTAAGCCGTGTTGTTAAAAATGGTTTCACGCCACAAGCGATCGGCGCAGACGAATTTGATAAAAAGCTGACGGACGCGTATCAGCGTGACTCGTCGGAAGCTCGTCAGTTAATGGAAGATATTGGTGCCGATAACGACGACTTTTTCTCGCTAGCAGAAGAACTGCCTCAAGACGAAGACTTGCTCGAATCGGAAGACGATGCGCCAATCATCAAGTTAATCAATGCGATGCTGGGTGAGGCGATCAAAGAGGGTGCTTCGGATATTCATATCGAAACCTTCGAGAAGTCACTGTCTATCCGCTTCCGTATTGATGGTGTATTACGTGATGTTCTCGCGCCAAGCCGTAAACTGGCGCCGCTGTTGGTTTCACGTGTCAAGGTTATGGCTAAGTTGGATATTGCGGAAAAACGCGTGCCACAGGATGGTCGTATTTCTTTGCGTATCGGTGGTCGAGCGGTCGATGTGCGTGTTTCAACCATGCCGTCTTCGCACGGTGAACGTGTGGTAATGCGTCTGTTGGACAAAAACGCCACTCGCTTAGACTTGCACAGCTTAGGCATGACGGCAGAGAACCATGAAAACTTCCGTAAGCTGATTCAGCGCCCACACGGCATCATCTTGGTGACCGGCCCAACGGGTTCTGGTAAATCAACAACCTTGTATGCTGGTCTACAAGAGCTCAACAGCAATGAGCGAAATATCCTAACTGTTGAAGATCCAATCGAATTTGATATTGATGGTATTGGCCAAACACAAGTGAACCCTAAGGTTGATATGACCTTTGCGCGCGG
Organism: Vibrio sp. 14N.309.X.WAT.E.F5; assembly: GCF_030397615.1. Lineage (NCBI taxonomy): Bacteria > Pseudomonadati > Pseudomonadota > Gammaproteobacteria > Vibrionales > Vibrionaceae > Vibrio > Vibrio sp. 14N.309.X.WAT.E.F5. The sequence goes on from NZ_JAPNXR010000009.1 coordinate 80,280, forward strand.
TTTACGTGCGATTCTTCGTCAAGATCCCGATGTGGTTATGATTGGTGAGATCCGTGATTTGGAAACCGCCGAGATTGCAGTACAAGCTTCTTTAACGGGTCACTTGGTTATGTCGACTCTCCATACCAATACCGCGATAGGTGCGATTACGCGTCTACGTGATATGGGTATTGAACCTTTCTTGATCTCCTCTTCACTGCTCGGTGTTCTGGCGCAGCGCTTGGTTCGAACCTTGTGTAGCGAGTGTAAAGAACCGTACGAAGCCGATAAAGAACAGAAAAAGTTGTTTGGCCTGAAGAAAAAAGACAGCCTAACGCTTTATCATGCCAAAGGCTGTGACCACTGTAGCCATAAAGGTTACCGAGGCCGTACCGGTATTCATGAACTATTGATGATTGATGATTCGGTACAAGAGTTGATTCACAGTGAGTCTGGAGAACAGGCAATTGAGAAGGCAATTCGTGGCACAACCCCAAGTATTCGCGATGATGGCTTGAGCAAAGTTCTGAAAGGGGTAACGTCCCTAGAAGAAGTGATGCGCGTGACCAAGGAAGTCTAGTATGGCGGCATTTGAATACAAAGCATTAGATGCCAAAGGTAAGAGTAAAAAAGGCTCTATTGAAGCAGATAATGCTCGTCAGGCTCGCCAAAGAATAAAAGAACTTGGCTTGATGCCGGTTGAGATGACCGAAGCTAAAGCAAAAACAGCGAAAGGTGCTCAGCCATCGACCAGCTTTAAGCGCGGTATTAGTACACCTGATTTAGCTTTAATTACTCGTCAGATATCCACGCTCGTTCAATCTGGTATGCCGTTGGAAGAGTGTTTGAAGGCTGTAGCCGAGCAATCTGAAAAGCCACGTATTCGAACGATGTTGTTGGCGGTTCGCTCTAAGGTGACGGAAGGTTATTCATTAGCGGACAGTCTGTCTGATTTCCCTCACATCTTCGATGAGCTATTCAGAGCCATGGTTGCAGCTGGTGAGAAATCTGGCCACTTAGATGCGGTATTGGAACGATTGGCTGACTACGCTGAGAATCGTCAGAAAATGCGCTCTAAGCTGCTGCAAGCGATGATCTACCCAATCGTGCTGGTGGTGTTTGCGGTGACGATTGTTTCGTTCCTACTGGCCACCGTAGTGCCTAAGATCGTTGAGCCGATTATTCAGATGGGCCAAGAACTTCCTCAATCGACACAATTTTTATTAGCATCGAGTGAATTTATTCAGAATTGGGGTATCCAATTACTGTTGCTGACCCTTGGTGTGATTGTTCTTGTGAAGACCGCGCTGAAAAAGCCGGGCGTTCGTATGAGTTGGGATCGCAATCTATTGAGTATCCCGCTGATCGGCAAGATAGCGAAAGGGATCAATACCTCTCGTTTTGCACGAACACTCTCTATCTGTACATCGAGTGCGATTCCAATCCTTGAAGGGATGAAGGTCGCGGTTGATGTTATGTCGAATCACCATGTGAAACAGCAAGTATTACAGGCATCAGACAGCGTTCGAGAAGGTGCGAGCCTGCGTAAAGCGTTGGATCAAACCAAGCTCTTCCCACCGATGATGCTGCATATGATTGCCAGTGGTGAGCAGAGTGGTCAGTTGGAACAGATGCTGACAAGAGCGGCAGACAACCAAGATCAAAGCTTTGAGTCGACGGTTAATATCGCCCTAGGTATCTTTACCCCAGCCCTTATCGCGTTGATGGCAGGCTTAGTGCTGTTTATCGTGATGGCGACACTGATGCCAATGCTTGAAATGAACAATTTAATGAGTGGTTAACGTACTGCTCATCAGACGTTAGTTTTTGGATTATCGAGAAGAAGGACACCATTCCCCTTAACTCGCTATCTGTAATTTGGAGAAAATAATGAAAAATAAAATGAAAAAACAGTCAGGCTTTACCCTATTAGAAGTCATGGTTGTTGTCGTTATCCTTGGTGTTTTAGCAAGCTTTGTTGTACCTAACCTTTTGGGCAACAAAGAGAAAGCGGATCAACAAAAAGCCATCACTGATATTGTGGCGCTAGAGAACGCGTTAGATATGTATAAGTTGGATAACAGCGTTTACCCAACAACGGATCAAGGCCTTGACGGATTGGTGACAAAGCCAAGCAGCCCAGAGCCTCGTAACTACCGTGACGGTGGTTACATCAAGCGTCTACCAAACGACCCTTGGGGCAATGAGTACCAATACCTAAGCCCTGGTGACAACGGTACGATTGATATCTTTACTCTTGGCGCTGATGGTCAAGAAGGCGGTGAAGGTATTGCTGCGGATATCGGTAACTGGAACATGCAGGATTTCCAATAAGCTTCGGCTTGTTGGTTGATAAGTTATTGAGCTTGATACGTTATTGATGGTAGGACGTAAACAGATGGAGTCTACAAGGTGAAAACTCAGCAAACACAGCCAGGTTTCACCTTGATTGAGATTCTCTTGGTGTTGGTACTACTGTCAGTAACGGCGGTCGCGGTGATCTCGACCATCCCTACCAATAGCAAAGATGTTGCCAAAAAATACGCTCAAAGCTTTTATCAGAGAATTCAGCTACTCAATGAAGAGGCTATTTTGAGTGGCTTAGATTTTGGTATTCGTGTTGATGAAAAGAAATCGACCTACGTTCTGATGACTTTGAAGTCTGATGGTTGGCAAGAAACTGAGTTCGAAAAGATCCCCTCTTCAACTGAATTGCCAGAAGACCTCGCACTGACGCTGACACTCGGTGGCGGCGCGTGGGAAGACGACGATCGCCTTTTTAATCCGGGAAGCTTATTTGATGAAGATATGTTTGCGGATCTGGAAGAGGAAAAGAAGCCAAAGCCACCACAGATCTACATCTTGTCGAGTGCCGAAACGACACCGTTTACGCTTTCTTTCTACCCAAACACCGGTGATACCGTGCAAGATGGCTGGCGTATTCGAGTGTTAGATAATGGTGTGATTCGATTGCTAGAGCCTGGAGAAGAAGATGAAGAGGAATAACCGTTCCCCTTATCGTTCTCGTGGTATGCCTCTTGGTTCTCGAGGAATGACTCTGCTTGAAGTATTAGTTGCGCTCGCTATTTTCGCTACGGCGGCGATCAGTGTGATTCGTGCCGTCACCCAGCACATTAATACACTCAGCTATCTAGAAGAAAAAACCTTCGCGGCGATGGTCGTTGATAATCAAATGGCCTTAGTGATGCTGCATCCTGAGAAGCTTAAAAAAGCGCAGGGCACGCAAGAGTTAGCGGGAAGAGAGTGGTTCTGGAAGGTGACTCCCATCGATACCAGCGATAATTTATTAAAGGCGTTTGATGTGAGTGCGGCAACCAGCAAGAAAGCGTCTCCAGTCGTTATGGTGCGAAGTTATGTGGTTAACTAAGAGCATGTGGTCAACTAAGAGCGTGTCGCTAAGTAAGAGCATGTCGGCAAATAAGCGTACGCCACGCAAACAAGGCCTTTCTTCAAAAGGCAGAGGCTTTACCTTAATTGAAGTTTTGGTCTCGATTGCTATCTTTGCCACGCTAAGTATGGCGGCTTATCAGGTAGTGAATCAGGTTCAGCGCAGCAATGAACTGTCAATCGAGCGCAGTGCTCGTTTAAATCAACTGCAACGTAGCTTAGTCATTTTAGATAATGATTTTCGCCAGATGGCGGTGCGAAAATTTCGTACCAATGGTGAAGAAGCATCATCTAAGCTGATCTTAATGAAAGAGTATTTACTGGACTCCGACAGTGTTGGCATCATGTTTACTCGCCTAGGTTGGCACAACCCGCAGCAGCAGTTTCCTCGCGGAGAAGTAACGAAAGTTGGCTACCGCATTAAAGAAGAAACACTTGAGCGTGTATGGTGGCGTTACCCAGATACGCCTGCAGGCCAAGAAGGTGTGATTACCCCTCTGCTTGATGATGTCGAAAGCTTTGAAATCGAGTTTTATGACGGGAGTCGCTGGGGTAAAGAGTGGCAAACCGATAAGTCTCTGCCGAAAGCGGTGAGACTCAAGCTGACACTGAAAGACTATGGTGAGATAGAGCGTATTTATCTCACTCCAGGTGGCACCCTAGATCAGGCCGATGATTCTTCAAGTAATGACTCTTCAGGCAGTAGTGAGGGGAATAATGACTCATCGAACTAATAAGCGTATAGCGACAAGGTCAGCCTTGGGACGTAAACAACGTGGTGTCGCGCTGATCATTATTTTGATGCTATTGGCGATCATGGCCACCATTGCTGGCAGCATGTCTGAACGTCTGTTTACTCAATTCAAGCGCGTTGGTAACCAGCTGAACTACCAACAGGCCTATTGGTACAGCATTGGCGTAGAAGCGCTTGTGCAAGATGGTATTAGGCAAAGCTACAAAGACAGTGATACCGTAAACTTAAGCCAGCCGTGGGCGTTAGAAGAGCAAGTGTACCCACTCGATTATGGCCAAGTTAAGGGTCGAATCGTAGACGCTCAGGCGTGTTTTAATCTTAATGCCTTGGCTGGGGTTACGACGACTTCAAGTAACCAGACACCTTATTTAATCACGGTTTGGCAAACCTTGTTGGAAAACCAAGACGTTGAGCCTTATCAGGCTGAGGTTATCGCAAATTCTAGCTGGGAGTTTGTTGATGGTGATACCCGAACCACCTCTTCGTCTGGCGTAGAAGACAGTACGTATGAAGCAATGAAGCCATCTTATCTGGCGGCGAATGGTCTAATGGCGGATGAATCCGAGCTACGAGCGGTTTATCAGGTCACTGGTGAAGTGATGAATAAGGTTCGCCCATTTGTTTGCGCTTTACCCACCGATGATTTCCGTTTGAATGTGAATACTCTCACGGAAAAGCAGGCGCCTTTATTGGAAGCGATGTTTGCCCCAGGTTTAAGTGAGTCGGATGCAAAACAGCTGATAGACAAACGCCCGTTTGATGGTTGGGATACGGTCGACACATTTATGGCCGAACCTGCCATTGTTGGCGTGAGTGCCGAAGTCAGCAAGAAAGCGAAAGCATATTTAACTGTAGATAGCGCCTATTTTGAGCTAGATGCAGAGGTATTAGTTGAGCAGTCACGTGTACGTATACGGACGCTTTTCTATAGTAGTAATCGAGAAACAGTGACGGTAGTACGCCGTCGTTTTGGAGGAATCAGTGAGCGAGTTTCTGACCGTTCGACTGAGTAGCGAACCACAAAGCCCTGTGCAGTGGTTAGTTTGGTCGACAAGCCAACAAGAAGTGATAGCAAGTGGCGAACTGTCTAGCTGGGAACAGCTTGACGAGTTAACGCCTTACGCTGAAAAGCGCAGCTGTATCGCTTTATTGCCGGGAAATGAATGCTTAATTAAGCGTGTTGAGATCCCGAAAGGTGCTGCTCGCCAGTTCGACTCTATGTTGCCGTTTTTGTTAGAAGACGAAGTGGCACAAGATATCGAAGACTTACATCTGACTATTTTAGATAAAGACGCGAGTCACGCTACCGTGTGTGGTGTGGATCGTGAATGGCTAAAACACGCTTTAGAGCTGTTTCGCGAAGCCAATATTATCTTCCGTAAGGTGCTGCCAGATACACTAGCCGTGCCTTTTGAAGAACAAGGCATCAGTGCGTTGCAGATAGATCAGCATTGGTTATTGCGCCAAGGTCACTCTCAACGTCAAGGTCACTATCAAGCCGTATCGATTAGCGAAGCATGGTTACCGATGTTCCTGCAAAGTGACTGGGTTGTAGCTGGTGAGGAAGAGCAAGCGACAACAATTTTCAGCTACACCGCGATGCCGAGCGACGACGTTCAGCAGCAAAGTGGTGTGGAGTGGCAAGCTAAGCCTGCTGAATTGGTGATGTCTTTATTGAGTCAGCAAGCGATCACAAGCAGCGTGAATTTACTGACTGGCGCCTTTAAAACCAAATCTTCATTCAGTAAATATTGGCGTGTTTGGCAGAAAGTGGCGATTGCTGCTTGTTTGCTGGTGGCCGTGATTGTGACTCAACAAGTGTTGAAGGTTCAGCAGTATGAAGCGCAAGCCGAAGCTTACAGAGCCGAGAGTGAACGTATTTTTAGAGCTGTGCTGCCAGGTAAACAACGCATTCCGACAATAAGCTACCTTAAGCGTCAGATGAATGATGAAGCTAAGAAATACGGTGGCTCAGGCGAGGGTGACTCCTTACTCGGTTGGCTAGCGTTGTTGCCTGAAACCTTAGGGCAAGTGAAGTCGATCGAAGTTGAAAGCATTCGTTATGATGGTAACCGTTCTGAGGTTCGACTTCAGGCGAAAAGCTCTGACTTCCAACACTTTGAGACCGCAAGGGTGAAACTCGAAGAGAAGTTTGTCGTTGAGCAAGGGCCATTGAATCGCAATGGCGATGCCGTATTTGGCAGCTTTACTCTTAAACCCCATCAATAACCTGCGTAAGGAGATCAGTGATGAGAAATATGATTGAACCACTCCAAGCGTGGTGGACTTCAATAAGTCAAAGAGAGCAGCGATTAGTTGTTGGCTGCTCAGTTTTATTGGTGTTGGGTGTCGTTTATTGGGGGTTGTTACAGCCACTCAGTCAGCGAGCTGAACTTGCACAAAGTCGTATTCAAAGTGAGAAGCAGCTTCTTGCTTGGGTAAAGGACAAAGCGAATCAAGTCGTTGAACTACGAGGCAGCGGTGGCATCAGTGCCAGTCAGCCTTTGAACCAATCTGTGCCTGCTTCTATGCGCCGTTTTAACATCGAGCTGATACGCGTACAACCACGTGGTGAGATGCTGCAAGTGTGGATTAAGCCTGTGCCATTTAATAAGTTCGTTGACTGGCTGACATACCTGAAAGAAAAGCAGGGTGTTGAGGTTGAGTTTATGGATATTGATCGCTCTGATAGCCCTGGGGTTATTGAGATCAACCGACTACAGTTTAAACGAGGTTAATGTGAAACGCGGTTTATCTTTCAAATATGGCCTGTTATTCAGCGTCATTTTTATCGTTTTTTTCTCTGTAAGCTTGTTGCTGCATTTGCCTGCCGCTTTTGCTCTCAAGCATGCGCCCGCTGTGCGTGGTTTAAGCATCGAAGGCGTTGAGGGCACCGTTTGGCAAGGTCGCGCTAACAATATTGCGTGGCAGCGTGTCAATTACGGCTCAGTGCAGTGGGACTTCCAGTTCTCTAAACTATTCCAAGCCAAAGCCGAGCTTGCGGTTCGCTTTGGTCGTAACAGCGATATGAACTTATCCGGTAAAGGTCGTGTTGGATATAGCATGAGCGGTGCTTACGCGGAAAATTTAGTCGCATCCATGCCAGCTAGTAACGTGATGAAATATGCGCCGGCTATCCCAGTACCTGTTTCTATTGCAGGACAAGTTGAACTGACGATCAAACATGCGGTTCATGCGCAGCCTTGGTGCCAATCGGGTGAAGGTACGCTTGCTTGGTCTGGTGCAGCTGTCGACTCGCCAGTGGGTTCATTAGACCTCGGTCCTGTGATTGCGGATATTACCTGTGAAGACAACACCATTGCAGCTAAAGGCATCCAGAAGAGTGAGCAAGTGGACAGTGAGTTCTCTGCGAGCGTAACGCCAAATCAAAGCTACACCTCGGCGGCATGGTTTAAGCCAGGATCTGAATTTCCATCAGCGATGCAGAGCCAGCTTAAGTGGCTGGGCAACCCTGACAGCCAGGGTAAATATCAGTTTACTTACCAAGGTCGTTTTTAACCCGGTATCGACTTCTGAATTAGCATTCACTGGTTATCAAATAACGAGATATTAAAAATGGGCACCTCAATGAGGTGCCCATTTTGTTTGAATGCTTAACTGCTTAACTGCTTAACTGCTTAACCACGATCAAAGCCGTCGAGTTTAGTCTTTACCTTGTAAGATTTCTGCCCAAGGTAAGTCGGCATCGCCAAGAACAATGAAGTTTGGATTCTCTAGAGTATCCCTTTCATTGTAAGAGAGCGGCTCTAATTGAGTGCTTAGGATTCGACCGCCGGCTTCTTCAACAATGCACTGGGTTGCGGCTGTATCCCACTCTCCGGTTGGTCCAATACGTAGATAACAATCCACAGCACCTTCTGCGACTAAACATGCCTTAAGTGCTGCTGAACCTAGAGGAACTAAGTCGTAATTCCAAGCAGAGCTCATGCGGTTAGTGATGCGGTTGATATCTTGGCGACGACTGATCGCCATCGCGATGGATTGGTTTGGCAGTTCATGGCGGTGTGTCTTAATCTTCACACTGTCATTAAGGTCTGGGATCTTCCAAGCGCCTTTGCCACTGTAAGCGTAATAGCTCACACCTGAAACGGGTGCGTACACGACGCCCATTACCGGCTTGTTATGCTCAATTAAGGCAATAATTGTCGCGAAATCACCACTTCTTGCAATGAACTCCTGCGTACCATCCAGCGGATCAACCAACCAGTAACGATCCCATTGAGAGCGTTGTTCTAGGCTGATGTCGGCGTCTTCTTCGGATAGTACGGGAATATCAGGCGTCAATTCACTGAGTTTTTTTAATATCAGCTTATGTGCTGCAAGGTCGGCACTGGTGACCGGAGTGTCATCACTCTTGGTGAACTCTTCGTAATCCTTTTTCTCATAGATCTCTAAGATGAGCTGTCCAGCCGATCGAGCGATCTCAATGACTGGAGGGAGGAGGTGAGACAAATCTTTTGTTATTGGCATAAATATTCTCTTACTCTTCGAGTGAGCCTGAATGTTCTAATTATTGTTTAATACACGAAGGGCTAATAGTAGAGCTGTAATACTGCGAGCCTCACAGAAGTCGAGATGCGTTAACAGTTCTTCGGCTTGAGCAAGTGGCCAGCGGACAATGTCTAGTGGCTCTGGCTCATCACCTTCTAGCTTCTCTGGATAGAGTTCTTCTGCGATAAACAGCGTCATTTTGCTAGAGAAATAAGAGGGGGCGAGAATCACTTCTTTTAAAGGCGTGAGTTTATTAGCGCCAAAGCCAATCTCTTCTTTTAGTTCACGAACCGCAGCTTCATTTGGTTGTTCGCCGGGATCAATTAGTCCTTTTGGGAAGCCGAGTTCATAGCGTTCAGTACCCGCAGCGTATTCACGCACCAACAGAATATCGCCTTGCTCAGTAATCGGAACCATCATTACTGCGTTGCGACCGCTGGGCTTCATGCGTTCGTAGGTACGCTCTACACCGTTGGAAAAGCGTAAATCGAGGGACTCGATAGAGAATAATTTTGATTGAGCGACAGTTTGTTGAGCCAAAATTTCTGGCTTGGTCCTTTTTGTCATTGCGCTCGCTCCTTAGCTCATTGGAATTCTTTCTTATAAAGTCATTCTAATATAGGGGAAATAGAGTTGAGTTCCTAGATCCTAGTTTTCATATCCTGAAATTATTGAATCAGGAACCGATTGCGATCACTTGAATACCTTACTGCAAATGGTAACGCGCCCGTTATTATTGCCATTGAACGAGAAATAGACGGTTCGGAAGTACTCTGCTGTTTTAAACACAAAAAAAGGTTGATGCTTGCACATCAACCTTTTTATTGAATCTTTAACTTTCTACTGGCTAAGACTGTATGAGTGCTTAGTCGTAGGAGCACTTCGTTGTAAAGTGCTTAGTAGTAAGAGTGCTCACCGCGATCGTGCTCAGTTGCATCACGAACGGCAGTCAATTCACCTTCGAATTGTTGAAGAAGTTCTTTCTCGATACCTTCTTTAAGTGTTACATCAACCATAGAACAACCGTTACAACCGCCGCCAAATGCAACGATAGCAGCACCTTCTTCAGTGATCTCTACTAGGCTAACGTGACCGCCGTGGCCAGCAAGTTGTGGGTTCACTTGTGTTTGGATTGCATACTCAACACGTTCTATCAACGTTGCATCGTCTGATACTTTACGCATCTTCGCGTTTGGCGCTTTAAGTGTAAGTTGAGAGCCCATTTTGTCTGTAACGAAGTCAATTTCAGCTTCATCTAGGAATGGTAGGCTTAGCTCATCTACGTACGCAGAGAAAGCTTCAAAAGAAAGCTTTGTGTCAGACGCTTCGATAGCATCTGTTGGGCAGTAAGAAACACCACACTCAGCGTTTTGCGTACCTGGGTTTACCACGAACACACGAATGTTTGTACCTTCAGGCTGCTGTGACAGCAGATTGGCAAAATGAGTTTGAGCGGTTTCTGTAATAGTAATATTTGACACGACGAATACCTGAGTAGATTTGTAGGTTATTAGCGCCATTCTACTCCTGTCAGATTTGTAATTCAGCCCTTTTTTGTTGGATTGCTGTACAAGTAGTGATTCACACTATTTATCCAGAGGGCTCAGGAGTGCGGCATATACAGTAAATATCAATCCTTTTCACGCCCACTTCAAGTAGTAATTGGCATAATTGATACACTGTACTGCCTGTGGTTACAACATCATCAATTATCGCAATGTGAGGATAATCAGTCGCTTCAAAATCGCGATGAAGAAGCGTGAAAGCACCATTCAGGTTACGCAACCTTATAGACTTGGTTAACCCTTGTTGAGAAAGCGTGGCGCGATTTCGCCGAAACAATACATCACTTTTCACCCCTAATTCTTGAGCGGTATAGTTCGCCAATAACTGGCTTTGGTTAAAGCTGCGTTGAATGTATCGAGTCCAATGTAAAGGGACACTGGCAATCAGCGGGGCTGGATGGTCAATGCGTGAGGCTAACAACTTCGACAGATCGCGAGCAAACCAAAATTTATCGGAATACTTCATCTGCTGAATATAGTGCGCGGTTGGGAAGGTGTAATCGCCCACACAATAAAGACGATGCCACGGTGGAGGTTTAGATAAACACTGACCACATTGTTCGACGGTAGTGAGAGTTTTTAAGCCACACCGCTGGCAGCGCGGCATTGGCTCGAAGAGATTAAGACAATCATTACACCATCGCGGATGAGCATCATTGGGGGATTTATCCAATTTACACAGGTGACATTGAGGTGTGACCAGCCGTGGTGTGTGTTTTTGTAGCCAATCAGATAACATAGCTCGCAGTGCTTTTGGGTTGTGGTGTTCTTTTTACTCACCATACTGAAACGTACCCTTGATGGTGGATGAGATAAGTAGGGAATATTGAGAATGAGTGACGCGTTATATTGGCATGTTTCAGGGCAAGGACCCGATTTGGTACTGGTCCACGGCTGGGGAATGAACGGTGCGGTATGGCAACAAACCGTGAATGCACTAGAAGCTGATTTTCGAGTACATGTGGTGGATTTACCGGGGTATGGGCATAGCGCGCATTGCCACGCTCAAGATCTTGAAGAGATTGCTCAACAACTGATTGTCGACGCTCCTAAGCAAGCGATTTGGGTGGGTTGGTCGCTGGGTGGGTTGGTCGCAACACACATGGCTCTCCATCACTCAGACTACGTGAGCAAACTGGTGACTGTCGCCAGCTCCCCTAAATTCGCCGCCGCAAAAGAACCCGTATTATGGCGAGGCATTCAGCCAAACGTATTAACCGCATTCACCGAGCAACTGGTTGAAGATTTTCAGACCACCATCGAACGCTTTATGGCGCTGCAAGCCATGGGCAGTCCTTCTGCAAGGCAAGATGTTAAACAACTCAAGCAAGCGGTGCTTTCACGCCCATTGCCGACCCCTGATTCTTTATTGGCTGGCTTAAAGATGCTGTCTGATGTCGACCTACGTGAACAATTACCTCAGCTTTCAGTACCGATGCTGCGTTTGTATGGTCGACTGGATGGTTTAGTGCCAATAAAAGTCGCCAAAGATTTGGGTGCCGCACTGCCTCATACCGAGCAATACATCTTTACTCAGTCCTCGCATGCACCATTTATGACCGAAGCAAATGCCTTCTGCAGTGAACTGATCAGCTTCGCGCAAAAATAATCGCTAAATTTATCGCTGACTTGGTCGATATATAACCTAATACCAATCACAGTAAGTAAGTGTTCAAAGATAGCGTAGGAAAAAGGTTTGAGAACAAGGCAGAGCTTTTTGATAAGTAGTTATTCTACAATCAAAAATACTAACGCCGTTATCGAGCATTTTAACAAGCTAGGATGAGCAGTTATTTACTACGATTGGTATAACCAAAGCGTTGCATGATACTCAGACCTCACTCTCTCCTGAGCTGATTGCGGTAAGTTTTGGGCTATGCCTGTTGTGTAACTCAGCACAGCAGTGTTATAGCAATAGTGATGGGCGATTCTTGAGGAGAGTTCGCGATGATTGTGTCACCTGCAACTGCAGTAAGTGTGCCACTGATCGCCCCATCCGTTAATGTGCAAACAGAGCAAGTTGCGCGTGATAATAGAGTTCGAGAGCCTGTCGCTCCCGCAGTAGCATTGGCAAAAACCAATGCAGAACGAAAGGTAAAACCGGACGATAAACGAAGGCAGCAGTCGGCTTGGGATCCTTCAGACCATCCTGGTTATGAAATGGATAATGAGTCAGAAGCCAATTCGATTAGCCATGAAGAGCCTCAAGATCCTTTTGATAGGCTATTCAGCTTGTTGGCACTGAAGACATACAGTGCCGACCAAGGAAAAGGCTATACCATGCGTTTTCGCCTGCCAAAGCATGTTTTAGATGCGGCGATCCAGGAGGGACAGATGGAGAAACGACGTAAGGTCATAAAATACCATTATGGTCATGCTGTTGCGCCTCATGCTCCATCAGAAATGCTGATTGTGTTATAAATCGAAAACTTATGACTCAACCAAACTTCGATGTCTTTTTTGAACACATAATAAAAAAACCTGCATACCCTAAGGGATGCAGGTTTTCTGTTTTAGGGGCGTCAGTTCTGGTGAAGATTAAACTGACGTTTCAACCGCTGCTTCGTTAAAACAAAAGTTATTTCTTCGCTTTAGCAAAGGCAGCTGCGAAAGCACCGCCCATCGCAGCGTTTTGTTGCGGCTCCTCACGACGGCGTTGTCCACCTTGTGAGTTTTGATTTGGTCGGTTTTGCGTACGAGGTGCACTTGAACGTTGCGCTCGATTATCTTGTCCAGGTTCATCTTTCATGCGCATGCTTAGTGCAATACGTTTACGCTGAACATCCACTTCCATCACCTTCACTTTCACGATATCACCGGCTTTCACCACTTCACGTGGGTCAGCGACAAAGCGATCGGTCAGCGCTGAAATGTGTACCAAGCCGTCTTGGTGAACACCAATATCTACGAACGCACCAAAGTTTGCCACGTTTGAAACCACACCTTCTAAGATCATGCCAGGTTCCAAGTCAGACATGCTATTTACGCCATCGGCGAACGTCGCAGTCTTGAACTCAGGACGAGGATCTCGACCCGGTTTATCCAGCTCTTTGATGATGTCGGTTACTGTAGGTACACCAAAATTCTCATTAGTGTAATCAACCGCATGTAAGCCACGTAAGAAGTCTGTGTTACCTACCAGAGATTTGATGTCTTTGTGGTTTTTCTCGGCGATGGTTTTTACCAATGGGTAAGCTTCTGGGTGAACCGATGATGCGTCTAGCGGGTTCTTACCATCCATGATACGCAGGAAGCCAGCACACTGTTCAAAGGCTTTTGGCCCTAAACGAGCGACTTTCTTCAAGGTAGTACGGGCTTCAAAGCGACCGTTTTCATCACGGAAATCCACGATGTTCTGAGCGATGGTGCTAGAAAGGCCTGCTACGCGAGTAAGTAGCGCGGCAGACGCGGTGTTCACATCAACACCTACGGCGTTTACACAGTCTTCGACAATCGCATCTAGGCGCTTAGCGAGCATAGTTTGGCTAACGTCGTGTTGGTATTGGCCCACACCGATCGATTTAGGGTCAATCTTCACAAGTTCTGCCAGTGGATCTTGTAGACGACGCGCAATAGACACCGCACCACGAATCGAGACATCCATATTCGGGAATTCTTTTGCCGCTAGCTCAGAAGCAGAATAAACCGATGCGCCGGCTTCGCTAACAATGATTTTCTGTGCTGTTAGGTTGCCACGCTTAATCACATCAGCCACGAAGCTGTCGGTTTCGCGTGAAGCTGTGCCGTTACCAATCGCAATCAGGTCAACGTTGAACTGACGAACCATCTGTTCAACAACATGAGCTGACTTGTCGTATTGCTTTTGCGGTGGGTGAGGGTAAATAGTTTCTGTCGCTAGAACTTTACCGGTTGAGTCCACAACAGCGATTTTCGAACCGGTACGTAAACCCGGATCCAAGCCCAAGGTTGCACGAGGGCCAGCAGGTGCCGCCATCAACAAGTCTTTAAGGTTGGTTGCGAATACTTCAATCGCTTCGATTTCACCGCGTTCTTTCATCGCGCCCATAAGCTCAGTTTCCATGTGCATCGAAACCTTGATGCGCCATGCCCAGCTAATCACTTGCTTACGCCATGCATCTGCAGGTGCGCTGCTCAGGGTTATACCGTAGTGATCAGAGATGATGTTTTCGCAGTAAGAACCACGTACACCTTCTTCTTGCTCTGGGTCAGCATTCATTGCCAGCGTTAGGAAGCCTTCATTACGGCCTCGTAGCATTGCAAGTGCGCGATGAGAAGGGACTTTGTTTAGCGTTTCGTTATGTTCGAAGTAGTCTTTGAACTTTTCGCCAGCTTGCTCTTTACCTGCCACGACACGTGAAACGAGCTCAGAGTTGCGTGTTAGATGTTGGCGAATCTTTTCAAGTAGGTTTGCGTCTTCTGCAATACGCTCCATCACGATTGCACGTGCCCCATCGAGTGCGGCTTTAGTATCAGCAATGCCTTTATCGCTGCTGATGAAGTTAGCGGCTTCGGTTTCAGGATCGTGCTGTGGTTCATTCCAAAGTGTATCGGCAAGTGGCTCTAAACCTGCTTCGATTGCGATTTGGCCTTTGGTACGACGCTTTGGTTTGTATGGCAGGTATAAATCTTCAAGGCGAGTCTTGCTGTCGGCTTGAGTGATATCACGCTCCAGTTCTGGCGTGAGCTTGCCTTGGTCTTGAATCGACTTCAGAATCGTTTGGCGACGATCGTCGAGCTCGCGAAGGTATGAAAGGCGACTATCAAGGTTGCGTAGTTGGGTATCGTCTAAGCCACCCGTGACTTCTTTACGGTAGCGGGCAATAAAGGGAACGGTGTTACCGTCGTCAATTAGGTTTACTGCGGCGGTGACTTGCTCTGAACGAACATTTAGTTCTTCAGCAATCAGTCGACAGATAGCTTGGCTCATCCGATGAATCTCTTATTTAATATCATGACAAATACATGGGGGTGAGCGTACGCTTTTTCTAGCTTTGGCTGTGTAATTATCCTGTCAGAAGTCTAATTTCCGTTTGTGATACCTACTTTGTGCGAGATCTCTCACACGTGGTGTGCGACTAAGTCACTTCAAATCGATGAAATCGTCTTAAAACGAATCTAAGTTACTGATTTTAATTGGTTGTGTGTTTTTGGGCGTATTTCTTACCTGAAATGTTTTTTGAGACTGTCTAGGAAACTTGCCCAAATACCGTAATATTTAACTTGTCGACAGGGAGTTGGCAGGAACAGGAAAAAGCCTAACGGACTAGGTATCTTCAGGATGAAGATTTGATTACTTAGGATGAGTGGTCAGCATGGAAGTTATAATCTCTGGATGAGATTCGCCAGTCAGGATGACAGGCTAGAATGGACACCGCTAGGATGGCGATGAACAAAAAGGAAATTGGTTAAAGGATTTAGCCACTATCAAGGAAAGATGCAGGGAGCACCTTATCTCGAAGAGATAAACAGTAGCCGGATTGCTGCGATAGAGACTTAACCCCGTCAGGCGAAAGCCTAGCGGGGTTTTCTTTTATCTGGCGTTTGTGATTTTAGAGCGTGTGCTTTAGCTTCTGTTGGCTGCTGTTGGCAAGCAGGGGGACGGGATGGTTAACTTTCTACGTAGTGAATCGCGTTAATGAACCACTCTTTGTCGCCTTCTGGTGTGGTTACCGTAAACTCATCATCCACTTCTTTCTTGAGCAGAGCTCTAGCCATTGGTGAGTCGATAGAGATATAGCCTTTAGCATCACCGTAGATCTCTTCAGGTCCTACAATGCGAAACTTCTTAATTTCCCCATCATCATTCTCAATCTCGACCCAAGCACCGAAAAATACCTTACCTTCTTGTTGTGGCGAGTAATCCACGATAGTGACATCTGGTAGGAATTTGCGTAGGAAACGCACTCGGCGATCAATCTGACGAAGCAAACGCTTATTGAACGTGTAATCTGCGTTTTCTGAACGATCTCCAAGGCTGGCAGCCCAAGTGACTATCTTTGTAATTTCAGGACGCTTCTCGTGCCATAAGTGGTCATGCTCTGCTTTGAGCTTGTTATAACCTTCTCGGGTGATAAGTTTGGTTTTCATAAATCTGACTTAATGAAATGATGATCTAAGATAGAATATATAGAAAGGCAACATACGTTAACAATTATTTAGGCGACTTTTTCTCCAATAATGTTACATTTTTAATGTCTTATACCAATATACAATGTACTAAGAATGCTTAACCTCAGGTTTAAGCTTTAATAGGTGGAACCATTACATGCAAGAAAACTACAAAATTTTAGTGGTCGATGACGATGCTCGTTTACGTGCACTGTTAGAACGCTATCTGTCAGAGCAAGGCTTTCAAGTGCGTAGCGTGGCAAACAGTGAGCAGATGGACCGCCTGTTAACCCGTGAAAATTTTCACTTGATGGTATTGGATTTAATGTTGCCGGGCGAAGACGGTCTGTCGATCTGTCGCCGTCTAAGAAACGCAAATAACTCGCTACCAATCCTGATGCTGACGGCAAAGGGTGACGAAGTGGATCGCATTGTGGGTTTGGAAGTGGGTGCTGATGATTACCTGCCAAAACCATTTAACCCACGTGAACTGCTTGCTCGTATCAAAGCGGTAATGCGTCGCCAAGTGATTGAAGCACCGGGCGCGCCAAGCACAGAAGAGTCTGTGGTTGAGTTTGGTGAGTTCCGCCTAAACCTAGGTACACGTGAAATGTTCCGCGGTGAAGAGCCTATGCCTCTTACCTCAGGTGAATTTGCGGTTCTGAAGTCACTGGTCACTAACGCTCGTGAGCCAATGTCTCGCGATAAGCTGATGAACATGGCGCGTGGTCGTGAATATTCAGCAATGGAACGTTCTATCGATGTTCAGATCTCACGTCTGCGTCGTCTTGTTGAAGAAGATCCAAGCAAACCTCGTTATATCCAAACGGTGTGGGGCTTAGGTTATGTATTCGTTCCAGATGGCAAAGCTGTGTAATCTAGCTTTATAAGCTCAAAAGCAGCTTGATCGATTCTGTGAATCAGAATTCTTTATTTACGGGTCATCTCATTAATATGCGATGGCCCGTTTTGTATTCAGCACAATGGTTTACAGCTATAGTTCCCACTATATCCCTTTATCATCCCTCACTTTAGGTCTCCTATGCGCATACGTAGCTCCTTTACTCAGTCGATAGTGCTCTTCTTAACCTTGTTGGTTGCTAGCCAAGTTTTCTCTTATTACGCCGTGTTCAACTATGCCTTGATGCCAAGTTTGCAGCAGTTCAATAAGATTCTGGCTCACGAGCTAAACCTCGTATTGGATCAAGGCAGTGATATCGAAATCGATGCGCCACTGCGCCAACGTGTGCTTGAGCAACTTGGGGTGACCGTTCACGCCAAAGACAGTGAAGCATCGGGCGAGTATTACCATGCGATGGCGATTGACCTAATGAGTGAGGAAATGACCAAAGAGCTAGGCTCTGAAACGGAAGTTCGGCTGATTCTAGGTAAAGAGAGTTACGTGCTGTGGATGGACATCGCTCAGTTGCCTAACTCATTGATTCGCATACCTCTATCAGAGCTTCAAGAAGAAGACTTCGCACCTCTATTTCGTAATAGCTTGATCATGGCGATGTTGATTGTTGCTGGTGGTTGGCTGTTTATCCGATTGCAAAATCGTCCGTTGATAGCGTTAGAGACAGCAGCGCAAGGGGTAGGGCGTGGCGACATTCCACCGCCATTACCAGTACAAGGTGCGCAAGAAATTCGCTCGGTAACCCGAGCCTTTAATCAGATGTCGAAAGGCATTCAAGAACTGGAAGAAGATAGAGCCCTGCTGATGGCGGGTATCAGTCATGACTTACGTACGCCACTCACCCGCATTCGCTTGGCCACTGAAATGATGTCGCCCGAAGACAGCTACTTAGCGGAAGGGATCATCAGTGATACTGAAGAGTGTAACGAGATCATCAGTCAGTTTATGGACTACCTAAAGCCCGTTGATCGAGAGTCATTCCAAGCGGTATTTGTCGATGATATTGCCCGTGAAGTGTCCAGTTCAGAAGGTGGCTACGAGATACAGATTGAAACCGACATTCCGGAAGCAATGAAACCCGCATTAGGTAACCCGATTGCGATGAAGCGTGCTGTGAGTAACTTGGTGGTGAATGCACTGCGTTACGGCAATGGTTGGGTGAAGGTTTCGACGGGGATGACGGCCGATAATAAACTGGCTTGGGTAACTGTTGAAGATAACGGCCCAGGGATCCCTCAAGACCAAGTGGGTAAATTGTTTGAACCGTTTACGCGTGGTGATACCGCTCGTGGCAGTGAAGGTACTGGCTTAGGTTTAGCGATCGTCAAACGTATTGTCAGTCAGCATCAAGGTGCTGTTGTGGTCAATAACCGCAGTGAAGGTGGCTTAAAAGCGCAGATCAGTTTTCCTGTGAAGCCTTAAAATCAGTTTAATGGTTTGGCGAGTCGGTTGAGTTTTGGCTTAGAGATCCCCGACTCGGTCATTCTTCCCTCTCGAGGATGACGAAAAATACCGTCATTCCCTATCGTGAGGAACGAACGAATAGGGAATCTCGCTCTTGGCTTATAGGTAAAGACCTTCGAGTATTGAGCTACCATTGATGTCAAAAAGGCTTCCTTGCGGGAAGCCTTTTTACGTTTTAGATTATGTTAATTTTGCTCATTAAGCCTTAGAGTAAACATCGCGCTCGCCTAGCCAGCGGTTGATGATCGCCTTGGCATTGTCTGGGTAGCTATCGTGAATATGACGCGCGATACGCTGCACTTCAGGTATCAAACGTTGGTCACGAACTAAGTCGGCAATCTTGAAATCAGCCAAGCCTGTTTGTTTAGTGCCAAGCAATTCACCGGGGCCACGAATCTCTAAATCACGCTGAGCAATAACAAAGCCATCGTTACTTTCACGAAGCACCCCTAAGCGCTTCTGAGCCGTTTTAGACAGCGGAGAGTGATACAGCAGTACACAATGGCTCGCGACCGAACCACGGCCAACACGGCCACGCAGTTGGTGCAGTTGCGCTAGACCAAGACGCTCTGGGTTCTCAATGATCATTAAGCTCGAATTCGGTACGTCCACACCTACTTCAATCACGGTTGTAGCAACTAACAGGTGCAGTTTGTTCTCTTTGAATTCCTGCATCACCGCTTGTTTCTCAGCGGGTTTCATTCGGCCATGAACCAAACCAATTTTTACGTCGGGCAGTTTGCGTTGCAGCTCTTCTGCAGTGTCGGCAGCGGCTTGTGCTTCTAATACTTCCGATTCATCAATTAGCGTACACACCCAGTAGGCTTGTTTGCCTTCATTGAGACACGCATTTTTCACACGCTCAACAATGTCATCGCGCTTGGTATCAGGAATCGCCACGGTTTGAATCGGGGTCCGCCCCGGTGGCAGTTCATCAATAATAGAAGTTTCAAGGTCGGCATAGGCCGTCATCGCCAGCGTTCGTGGAATTGGTGTTGCCGTCATTACAAGTTGATGAGGGTAATAACCCTGCTTCGCGCCTTTTTCACGCAGCTCCAATCGCTGGTGGACACCAAATCGGTGTTGCTCATCAATGATCACTAAACCAAGGTTGTTGAACTCGACATGCTCTTGAAATAGCGCATGAGTTCCCACCACCATTTGCGCTTCGCCGCTGGCAATACGTGTTAGTTCAGTTTCACGAGCCTTACCTTTGAGCTTACCTGCTAGCCATCCAACTTGAATACCCATTGCCTCAAACCAGTTCGCAAAGTTAATCGCGTGTTGTTCGGCCAATAGTTCGGTTGGTGCCATCAGTGCCACTTGCTGACCGTGTTCCAGTGCGCGAACTGCAGCCAGTGCAGCGACTAAGGTTTTACCTGAACCCACATCACCTTGCACTAAACGCATCATAGGGTGCGGCTTTTCAAGGTCAGCTTCGATCTCTTTGGTTACTCGTGCTTGTGCGTTGGTTGGCGAGAATGGCAGCTGAGCTAACAGCTTATCTTTGAGGGTGTTCACCGGAGGAAAAGGCATTGCCTTGTCTTGCTGCCCTTTGCTACGAACAGACAACATCGACAGGTTTTGAGCCAGTAACTCTTCCATAATCAGGCGCAGTTGCGCAGGGTGTTTTCCTTCATCAAACAGCTCTAGGTCGATTCCTGGAGGCGGTCTGTGAATGGTGTGCAGTGCTTGTGCGAGGGTAATTTGGTGGTCGTATAATCCCGATGGTAAAAGCTCATTAACTGCGGCCTTGTCGATTAACTCTAGAGCTTGATCGGTAAGATTGCGCAGCGTGACTTGTCTTAGTCCTTCAGTGGTTGGATACACTGGAGTGAGGTTAGCTTCAACATCTGGTTGCTGCCTTGGTGCAAAGAATTTGTAGTCAGGGTGGACGATCTCAAGCCCCATATTACCGCGCTTGATCTCACCATAGGCATGGACTTGTTTGCCTTCGGCAAAGTTATTCTTCATACCGGCGGTGAAGTTGAAAAAGCGTAGGGTAATGGTGCCATTCCCATCACTGATCTTTACCGCCAACATCTTACGTTTACCAAAAATAGTATCGACGTGCATTACCTTGCCTTGCACCGCAGCCCAAAGGCCAGCGTGCAGTTTTACTATTGGATAGATACGCGTTCGATCTTCATAGCGTAGTGGTAGGTGAAACAGTAGGTCTTGTACATTGTTAAGCCCAACCTTTTCCAGTTTCTCTGCGACTTTTGCGCCGACTCCAGATAAAGAGTTGAGAGGGATAGCAGATAAAAGCTGTGACATAACAAGGCTCATAAACGTAAGAGAGATAATCTATTCAAGCATTTTACTGGATTTTTGTACAGGGTAAAGCTTAGAAGCAGATACGGGATGCGAAGGGATGAAGAGCAGATGCGAGTAAACGAGATGCGAAGGGATGAAGAGCAGATGCGAGTAAATGAGATGAGAAGAGATTAAGAGCGGATGCGGGATATGGGTAATCGAGATACGAAAAGTTTAAAAAAAAGATGTGGAGCCAAGATGGTGAGTCACGAAGTCTTTTGCTCTTCGCATCTCGCCATCTCGAATCCCTCATCTTTACTTTGATCTAGTTCTTGCGACGTCTTACTTTCAGCGCGTGTGGCATCACACGTAGCTTTTTCATAATACTTGCAAGGTGAACACGATCTTTAGTGGTCAGCAAGATAGTCACTGTGTACAGGCGTCCGTCACGTTCTTCGGTTGAAATACCGTGAATGTTAGAGCCAGTCTTTGAGATAACGTTCGTTAACTCAGCCAGTGCACCTTGATGGTTCTGCAGCTCGACCTGAAGTTCAGCTGTGAACTCTTGGTCGTAATCGTCAGACCATTCAACCGCCATGTATTTGTCTGGTTCTTTCTGGTAACCACGAACGTTTGGACACGTTTCACGGTGAACCACAAGACCACGACCTGGAGATACATGGGCAATGATGTGATCGTCTGGGATCGGGTGACAACAGTTCGCGAATGTCAGCAATAGACCTTCAGCACCACGGATAGGCAATTTCTTCCTCGGTGTGTCGCTGTTGTGTTCGACTTCCGTCAGTTCGTCTGCATCACCTAATAGGCGACGTGCAATCACGATACTCATCAATTCACCAAGGCCAATCGATGCGAGTAAGTCTTCAACGCTGCTTAAGCGTAGGTCTGACAGTACATGCTCGAGATTCTCTTGACCGATATCGGCAATAGAGTGTTCACCAAGTGCGTGATTCAGTAGACGACGACCCAGCGTAATCGACTCTTCACGGCGCATTGTCTTCAGAACCTGACGGATCTTAGTACGTGCACGTGAGGTCACTACGTAGTTGAGCCATGCTGCATTTGGACGTGCGCCCGGAGCACTGATGATCTCAATCGTTTGACCGTTCTTAAGCGACTTGCTGAGTGGGTAAGGGTTCATGTCGACACGAGCACCTACACACATGTTGCCAACATCGGTGTGTACCGCGTAAGCAAAATCGACCGCTGTTGCACCCGCAGGAAGTTCGACGATGCGACCTTTCGGCGTGAACACGAAGATCTCATCTGGGAACAGATCAGATTTAACGTTTTCAATGAATTCGAATGAGTTACCTGCACTTTGTTGAAGCTCAAGTAAGCTCTGCATCCAACGTTGTGCTTTAACTTGTGCGGTTGTCCCATTGCTACTGCGTGAGCCACTGCCCTTATAAGACCAGTGTGCAGCGACACCTTTGTCGGCCATTTGCTCCATATCTTCGGTACGGATCTGAACCTCTACAGGTACCCCGTGAGGGCCGATCATTGACGTATGAAGAGATTGGTAGCCGTTGGCTTTTGGCACCGCAATGTAATCTTTCATGCGGCCCGGGCGTGGCTTGTACAAGCTGTGAGCCTGACCAAGTGCGCGATAACAAGTGTCTGGGGTATCAACCACTACGCGGAAAGCGTAGATGTCCATAATGGTGTGAAAGCGCTGTTCTTTGGTTTTCATCTTGTTATAGATTGAGAACAAGTTTTTTTCACGACCCACGACGCGAGCAGACAAACCGACTTCTTCGAGACGGCCTTCAATTTCGCTATGGATACGTTGGATCATTTCCTTACGGTTACCACGAGCAGCTTTCACTACATTTCTGAGTACGCGATAACGGTTAGGATAAAGGGCTTCAAAGCCCAACTCTTCTAGCTCAGTCTTGATGTTATGAATACCAAGGCGATGAGCGAGCGGAGAATAGATCTCTAGGGTTTCACGAGCGATACGACGCTTTTTGTCAGGGCGAAGTGCCCCAAGCGTACGCATGTTGTGAGTACGGTCAGCTAATTTGATCAAGATAACGCGGATGTCTTGCACCATGGCGAGAACCATCTTACGGAAGTTCTCTGCTTGCGCTTCTTTGCGATCACGAAATTTAAGCTTATCCAGCTTAGATACACCATCAACCAATTCAGCAACGGTATTGCCGAACTTTTCCTCGAGATCTTCTTTAGTGACATCACAATCTTCGATGACATCATGAAGCAAGGCTGCTTGTAGGGTTTCAATATCCAGACGCATTTCTGCCAGGATTCTTGAAACAGCTACAGGGTGGATAATGTATGGTTCACCGCTTGAACGGGTTTGCCCTTCATGGGCGTCTCTCGCTACCACATAAGATTGACGCAGAGCCTCTATTTGAGGCTCTGTTAGGTATTCTTGGGCAACGTCTTTGAGGCTATCGAATAGATACAAATTAAAGGCCCGGAAGGTTAATTAGTTCGAATGACGCTTTTTGCGAATATGAGCTAACGAGTGTGAGCGATGCTGCTTACTGCTGCAAGTTCAGCCGCTTCTTGCTCTTGTTGCTCTTGACGCTCACGAGCATCTAGTACGTCTTTAGTGATAAGACCTTCTTCGATTTCGCGAAGAGCGATAACCGTTGGCTTATCGTTTTCTTCAGGCACTAGTGAATCTTTGCCGCCAGTTTGCATTTGACGTGCGCGGCGAGCCGCAATAAGAACTAGGTCGAAACGGTTGCCAACTTTTTCAACAGCGTCTTGAACAGTTACGCGTGCCATGAGGACTCCAAATAGTAATTAACTAATAAATTTTAGATGACGAGAAAGTATACAAGTTTAACTAGAGACTTTCTAGCTCACCGTATACTTATCTCAATGGAAAATCTAGTTCTAGATTATTCCGCTAGTAGTGCTGTAAGCATGCCGCTGTATTTAGCTGCTTGCTTATCTTCTTTTAAGCGCTCCGCACGAATGATTGCTCTGAAGTCCATTAAGGCTGCATCAAAGTCATCATTCACGATCACATAATCGTATTCTGCATAGTGAGAAATCTCTGATTTTGCTTCGCTCATGCGTTTCGCAATAACTTCGTCGCTATCTTGGCCGCGAACATTCAAACGACGCTCTAGCTCACCATTTGATGGTGGAAGAATGAAGACACTCTTCGCTTGAGGCATTTGTTCACGGATCTGACGAGCACCTTGCCAGTCGATATCTAGGAATACATCGATACCGCGGTTTAGGTTTTCTTCAATCCAAACACGTGAAGTGCCGTAGTAGTTGCCGAACACTTCAGCATACTCTAGGAACTCACTCTTCTTGATGAGATCTTCAAAGTGATGTTTCTCTACAAAGTGGTAGTGAACACCATTTTCTTCACCAGGGCGCATACCGCGAGTGGTGTGTGAAACAGATACCTTCATTGCGTAGGTTGGATTGGTTTCCAGCATTGCTGAGATCAAGCTCGATTTACCTGCGCCACTAGGTGCAGATACGATGTAAAGAGTACCTATGCCCATCTGTATATTTCCACTGTTGGTTGGATTGAGTGAGGGCGATAAACCGACACTATAAAAGATAGCACTGACTCTAATTTTTGTTCCGATGGTTGCATCTATTAAGGGATAACAAGTAAAACTAATAGAGACAACTGGTGAAAATTAGGTCAGAAAAATGGAGGCGAAGAGTAGCATATTTAGATGATTGAGAACAACTGGCTTGATCGTTATTTATTCTCAAATGATCCTTTGTCTGATCTTCATATAAATGTAATGACCTATTCATGTTCAGTTTTTTATGTGATCTGAACAAAATTTGTTGAAGTTTTAATCTCAATCCTTACAATCCGCGCAAACGATTAAATGCTGTATATATCTAGTGATATGGACTAGATGTTTCTACTACCGAGCCTACCTTGGTGACTACAGTTTTTAGTGTAGAGACCCCTCTATTCTCACAGCATTTGAATCTCAAATTTCTTAATTTATTACATAGGTTTTGTTGTGAATACCGACTCCACCCTGAAAACCCAGAAAACGTCTGGCTCGCTTGACACCCTGTTCAAACTCTCAGAGAGAAAGACCACGATCAGCACTGAGCTATACGCAGGTTTTATCACCTTCTTAGCGATGAGTTATATCTTGGCGGTTAACCCAGCAATTTTGGGTGGCATCCCGGGAATGGACAAAGGGGCAGTATTTACGGCAACCGCTCTTTCTGCGGCTATCGCAACGCTTATCATGGGCATTTGGGGCAACTACCCAGTGATGCTGGCTCCAGGGATGAGCATGAACGGATTCTTCAAAGGCCTACTGTTAAGTGGTTCTGTGGCGGTACTTTGGAATGAAGCGTTATTCGGCATCTTCCTATCGGGTATCCTTTATCTTGCTTTTTCATTGACCAATATTCGTAAGTCGATGATTGAATCGATTCCTGAAGATTTGAAGCTGGCGATTACCGTGTCTCTCGGCTTATTCATTGCTTTCTTAGGACTTAAGAATGCAGGCATCATCGTGTCTAACCCATTCGTATTGGTTGGCTTAGGTGACATCTCCGATCCACAAGTGGTTATCGCTTACGTGAGTATCTTCATCGCACTGGGCTGTATGGTTCGTGACATTAAGCTGGCAACGTTTATCTCGTTTGTTTCAGCGATTGCATTGACGATTCTGGCTGATGTGTTCTTAGGCACATCAAACGCTCCTATCCCAGACCAATTCGTTTCAATGCCACCAAGCATGGCCGGAAGCTTCGGTGCGATCTTTGATTTTTCAGCTTTCACCCCTGAGAAAATGTTCGACCTATTGTTCATCGTCCTTATTTTCCTGATTGTCGATTTCTTCGATGGCTTAAGCACGATTGTTGGTGTTGGTCGTGATGCGGGTATCATCGACAAAGATGGCAAGGTACCAAACGCAAAATCAGCTTTGGTTGCTGATGCGGGCGGTACGGTGATTGGTTCGATTTTAGGGACTACATCGATTACCGCTTTCTCTGAATCGGGTATTGCTTCTTCTCAAGGAGCGAAGACTGGCTTAGCAGCGGTGATGGTGGCAGGCTTATTCCTTGTTTCGCTATTCCTATACCCAATCTTCTCTATCTTCTCAGCGGCAATGGTCGCGCCTGCGATGGTCGTGGTAGGTATCTACATGGTTGGCCGTCTTGGTCAGATTAATTGGGAAAAGAAAGAGTCACGCATTGCAGCTTTCTTCACCATCATGTTCACTGTTTTAAGCTTCTCACCAGCAAACGGTATGGCGATGGGTTTCATCAGCTACGCATTCACGATGGTTGTCGCGGGTAAGCGCAAAGAAGTTCACCCTCTTATCTACGGCCTGTGTGTGGTGTTCTTAACTTACTTGATTCTGCTATAAGTTTGATTAGTGAATAGTAGTCAGTAAGTAAAAGACAGATGGCTCTGCAGTGACTGTGGGGCCATTTTTGTCTCTGTTGTTTGGTTGGCTCACGTTTAATTGATGGCGTTATCCTAAACTTGAGAGTGCGCGACTTATATTGATGCATGCTATTGTAGAGATTGGATTAATTATTTTTGAAGAGTGACTATGCCTTCTCACTTACCTAAGTCTTTTAGTAAGCCTTTCCTTAAGGTTTTCCACATTCTTGAAGCCGTTCTATTGGTGGCGATCACACTGGCGACACTGTTTGCCATGATGGAAGAGTTCATGCACGTCTTTGCGGAACGTCGAGTGCAACTGACCGACATTCTTCTGATGTTCATTTACTTGGAAGTATTGGCGATGGTTCAACAATTTGTGATGAACGGTAAGATCCCTGTGCGATACCCGATCTACATTGCGATGATGGCGATTGCTCGTTACATCACCTTAGGTATGAAAGAGTTAGATGCAGTACTTATCGTTTGGTTGTCGGTCGCTGCCTTTATCTTAGCTGCAGCCACACTGTTAATTCGAGTAGGGCATCATTACTGGCCATATGTCGATCTTCGAACTAAGCAGCCGGATGAGTAACTCAATCAGGTTATAAGCTATTAAGAGCCCGGCCATGTTGCTGGGTTTTTTATTCTTTAATTTATGAGTCAATAAGACTTCTATGTGTCTTTTGTTGTATTGAAATTTAGATGTCAATATGACTCTTAATGTTGTTTTCTCCTTGCTGTATAAGGGTTTGAGTATTGGCATGAATGTTGATTGGTAAGTACTAGACTCATATAAGGAACACGCTATGCATTTTGAAAGCACTCATTATAAACCTGAAATTTTCTCCGAAAAGGTTGCACTTCTTGTTACTCGACTTCTCAAAAAGACACTTAACTTGTTTTATGGAAAACACTTAGCCAAACGAGCGATGTTGTTGGAAACCATAGCAGCTGTGCCGGGCATGGTGGCGGGAGTGTTCAATCACCTCAAAGCTCTGCGCCGCATGAAAGACGACGGTGGTTGGATCAAAGAGCTACTGGACGAAGCGGATAATGAACGGATGCATTTGATGATTTTCCTCACCGTTACCAAGCCGTCCATTATAGAACGCATTTTAGTGATGCTATTACAGTTCATCTTTCTACTTATCTATGGCGTGATTTACTTAGTCTCATCTAAAACGGCACATAGGATCGTTGGCTATTTCGAAGAGGAAGCCTGCAACAGTTACTCAGAATATATCTCGAAAATTCAAGATGGCACGTTGCCCAATCATCCCGCGCCTGAGATGGCGATTAAATATTATCGTTTACCCGAGAATGCCATGTTTTTGGATGTGCTCTTCTGCATAAGAGAAGATGAAGCTAAACATAGAGACAAGAACCACGACATTGCCAATCTCTATAAAACCCAGGACTTACCCGATCACCAGTGCTAATCATCAAAAGACCGCTTTATGATAAATAAAGCTCAGCAACCAGAAAATAAAGTCGTCTTCATTGCCTTCAAACTCTGGGGTGTGGTTGAGCTTTTCTATGGACCCGAGAAATACGGTCTTACCTGATGGTGAGCACTTTTGGGTGCGTACGATGAGTAAATTTTTTGAGATCAAAATCTTATAAATTAAGCTCTGTGGCAGAGCAGGGCTTTAATAAAAGCTAACCGAACAAAAAAACATCAATTTTTTCAAATAAAGCTTTACAACCCGGCCCAGATCACCAAGAATGGCGTCGCTCTGTTTTCAGAGTTATTAAATGAAACATCAGTTGTAAAGTAAAACCCTTAGTATTGCTTCATTGTTATTCTCAGTGTTTCCCTTGGCTTCATAGATACATTAAATAATTCAAGCTTTCAGCGCATCGCACTTTTGGCGATTAATTTTTTATTTTTATATAAGGGACACATCATGTCTAACAAAACAAACGGCGTAGTAAAATGGTTTAACGAAGAGAAAGGTTTCGGTTTCCTAACTCAAGACAACGGCGGCGCTGACGTATTCGTACACTTCCGTGCAATCGCTTCTGAAGGTTTCAAGACTCTTAAAGAAGGCCAACAAGTGTCTTTCGAAGTAGAGCAAGGCCAAAAAGGTCTTCAAGCTGCAAACGTTGTAGCTCTATAAGATTTTAAGTCGACGCAGGTTGCATTAGCAACTTGCGTCACTTTCTCCCTTAAATCTTTCCCCTCAGTTCCACCTGTAATATCCCCTCAAAATATTCTAAAATCCTTTGTTACATCCGCTTCTCTGTTTTATCTATAGCTGTATCTATCTCTTGCTCCAAACAAACCTCTTGCGTAACAACTTACTCATCCTGATTGGCATTATTGTATCCATAAAAAAAGCCCCTAAAACTAGGAGCTTGTCTTTAAGTTAATCAACACTGATTCAGCTAATGGCTATTCACAGTGTGTTGCTTAAGATTTATTTCTCTTGTTCCTTGCGGATAATGCTTTGGAAATAATAGCAGAATAAGCAATGGCACCATTTACGCCCAACTCTGAGTGGGTCACACTGATTAGATGGTTGCCTATAGTCGTTGGATCAAAGTTCTTTGCGATAGCCAGGGATGTTAGATCATCAAGGTCTATTTTTCCATTAGAGGCCGCCCTAGGAGTATTCGTTGACTCTGCTGAGGACAAATCAATTTCCAACTGTGGCTTAATAGACTCAATTTTTTTGTTAGGCTCTAAAATATCTAAAGCTTGGTGATTGTCAATTTCTCGGATGGATTGAGAACTTCTTATTTTTGCAAGGAATGACTGCCCAAAACTAGAAGATACCCATTGGTAGTGGTAATCATATGATTCAGTGTTGTTACTGCTGAATGTCTCCTGCTGCGGAGTGACAACCCCAAAAGGAGGAAAAACTAACTCGCCCTTGTAGCTTGCTACATAATCAAGTGTTGACGTTGGAACTTTCCAAGACATTGCGTCAGGGTACAAGTAGTTATTTCCCTCATTGTTATTGGCAATCCTATGTAGCCTTTGAGCATCTTGTACAATGTAAGCTTGGTCTTGGACATCTTGAGGTGGCATAGAATCATCCAAGATTCCTCGGATCGCGCCAACCATTGTAGCTATCGAATCAGTATCTGTTCCTAAAGCGTTTACAATGGTCACCATGAGACTTGTTAGATCTTCTTTAATTGTTGATGCAGCTAAAGCAGCTATAGCTGTGAGCGTACCACTACCTCTAATCTTCACATTTGTGAGATCCAAAACATCGACTAATGTCGCGTAAGAAGGGGAGTCGCTATCTTTCCATTTAGATAAAGTCTGTATAAGTTCAGCAATTTCTACATACACTTCCTCATATGCTTCATCTAAAGTTTTACCAAATTGGCTTTCAAACAAAGGCACCCATGCTGTACTTAAGTTTATGTCTTGCTTGATTATCCTTGGTATTTCCTTCGTCCACTGGTTGAATACGTTGGCAGATTCTATATCTGGTAGCTTTTCCTTGCTTAATACGTATGCAATTGTTAATGCATGAAATACAGAGCCCGCGATTGCTCTTGGGTGCCCATGAGTTGTAAGCGAATTTCTGATAACGTCACTAATAAATAACTCAGGGTTCTCAGGAGAACGGCATGCCCAAACATGAGGTTGAATCCTCATTACAGCTCCATTACCTCCTGAGTTTACATATTTAGATTTCCCGTCATAAAAATTACTGAACCAGGCAACATTTCTTTTAGCTAGAGCCGATGCCGCAATTTTAGAACCAATACCAGCGCCTAAGGCATAAACTGACCAAACGGGTAGTTCTATTTTTGAAAAGGCATTGATACTGAAATAATAATCGCAGTTTATTGAGCGAGATGTAGCCAGGCGTAACTGAGTGTCATCGGAATATGCTCCTTTAGGTAAGGAAATCAGAGGTCCGTACATACCCCCGACTTTACGCTTCCAGTCTACTAACTCTACTATCTTAGTTAAACCAGTTCTTTTGGTTACCATTTTCTTATCGGCTAGTTCTGTTATAAAGCCCAAAGCATCACCGTATGCTGCCCAAAGAGCGGAGTGGACTATTCCTTTTTCTTTCACTGTGGTCATATAATTTAACCCATTATCTATTGAATACGCTTGGGGCAACAACTGTCTCTATTGCGTTGTTATACAACATCATTTGAGCGTTTACACAAGACTTACTTTCTTCATTACAAACATAAATCCGATTCAGGTATTCTAGCGAAAGTCCAGCAGGGTAAAGTACTTCCGCTTGTTCACACGTTGTATGCGAAGGTAAATGCGAACCGTTTCGATAGAAGTCGCGTTGGCGTAAGCCTTCTATAGGATCGTTAAACATTTTCTCAAATCCTTCTACGCCTTGCTCTCTTATACACGAAGGATAGATGTTATTTGTTGTCGTAAAGTATACCCCTTGATGTGACATTATCTGAGGAGAAAATGACAACACAACCCAGTACATATCCTTGTGTCGGTGAATGTACTGTGAGTAGCCAAAAAACTCATGATTTAACTTTGATATTGATAGATTAATGTAATCTAACCACTTAGCGTTTTTTTCTCTTCTAGACTGAGAGTTTTGTTGAAAAATAAACTCTAAAGTATCTTCTTGATGTAATTTGGAGTTTGGTAGAACTTGCTTCTGAGAAAGCATACCCAGAAAACCAGTATTTGTTGTGAAGTGGAGGATCTCGGTGATTTCTTTAGCCTCGACTAGTTTACTAATGGACGGATTGGTCATAGTTTCACCAATTTGTAGGTGGCCGAATCTAAATGCTCTAGGAAAGAAGGCATACTGTTTGGGTTATAGCCGATAACTACGTTTTGCTTGCTTCGTGTGATGGCCATTGATAATAGTTTGATAGCAGTAGAGTAGTCAGCATCCTCATTGTCTGGGGAGGCAAAAGAGAAATGCCTGTCTTCTAAGCCGATTATAAACACATGATCGAACTCAAGCCCTTTAGCTGAGTGAATTGTTGATAATGCGATGTTAGTATCAACTGGCGGCCAATGACTTTCTGTTGTTATTTCAACAAAATCAAAGCTCGCTTGATGCAAGCGACTTCTAATCTCATCAAACCAACCTCCTCCTTTGGCATGTAAGAAGCCAACACTTTCAGTATTTAGATCGACATTATTTCGTAAATAGTCCAATACATAGTTCATTTGATCTCTGAACCGAGCTTCAACCACGATAGGTTTATCTCCAGTTCTGGTTATTGCTTCTAATTTAGGTAGAGTACCGTCATCATCAATCGCAATCGAAGAGTTTTCAATCAATCGGCTTGCAAATTGGGCAATTTCTATAGTATTCCGATAGTTGAGCTCTAATCTAGCGTAAGTCGTTTCTTTTGTATCGACCCCTGCTTCTTTCCATGTAAAGCCCCTCTTATATATTCTCTGGTTACTATCCAAAACAATGGTTGTAAAGTTGATGTCCGCAAGCTGATTTGTAATAGCTTTCAGCTGGTTGGCAGAAAAATCCTGAGCTTCGTCGACGATTGCAATGTGAATATTTTCAAATTTTTCATTTGAAAAGGTTAAAGATAAGTCATTCCAATCTAGAGCGCTTGCGTCGTTTTTACGCTGTATATATGGATATACAACCTGGTCAAGGATCTGTCGGCGTAGCTGTTTATCGACTCTGGGCTTAGTGCCACGTCCAGTCCTTTCCATATCGATATAACTTTCTAGGTCATCTTTACTTAATCTGCCTAGAAGGTATTCCACTTCGTCAGCTAAAAACTGTGACTCGAGGGGTATCGATGCAGCAAAACCAAGCTGTTGAATATTCCTCGCTTGAATATTACCGCTCCAAATTGTTGGTCTTTGTCCCAATCTTTGGTACATATACTTCGAAAGAGTTGTTACTTGTACGTTCAGCTTATCTCTAATAGCTACTGGTAAAAGCGACTCTTCTGCAACTAGATCTGAAATGTAGGCTGATAGGGTTTTGTTGAAAGTAAATACCCTGATATTAATGAGGTCGTCATTGTTATTTTGAGCGAAATGGTCAATAAGCCATCCTATTGATAATTTCATCATCAATATCGAGGTCGTAGTTTTACCACTACCAGCCGCGCCTCTGACGATTTTTGTTCCGGGTCTTGGTAGGACCATTAATTTCATTTGTTCAGGTGTTGGTGTAACTGATTGTAAAGTTTTCATATCTAGCCACTCATTCATATAAAACAAAGTGTTTATATCTCAGAATTACCCGTTAATCTTTTATGGTTATTGAATGTGTGACTAGTTCCATAAAATGTGCGTTCACATTGATAGTGTCAATTGTTTGTTCGGTCATTGTAATTGACTGATATTGTTTAGTTGTATCTGACGTGTTGTGGATTAACGTTTGTTATTACCATGACGTCTATTAAGGAATTAATTTCTTAAGAAGTAATTAGCTATATCGGTGGGATTTAACGAGTGAGGCTGAATCAATAAAAAGCCCCTAATCATAGGGGCTTAAGTTGATTTTCATATCTGTATATAGAATATGGCGAACCTTATTCAATGTTTTGAATTTGCTCACGCATCTGTTCGATAAGAACTTTAAGCTCTACGCCTGATGCAGTGATGTCTGTGCTGATCGACTTAGATGCTAGCGTGTTTGATTCACGGTTGAACTCTTGCATCATGAAGTCCAGTTTACGGCCACATGCACCGCCTTTCTTCAATACTACATTCGCTTCTTTCACGTGAGAGTCTAGGCGGTCTAGTTCTTCTGCTACGTCTGACTTCTGAGCCAGTAGGATAAGCTCTTGCTCAACGCGAGAACCTTCAAGTTCAATCTTCGCATCTTCAAATTTGGTAAGAAGACGCTCACGTTGCCATTCTAGGATCTCAGGCATGCGTGCACGAACTTTAACTACTTCTTCAGTGATCGCATCTAAACGCTGAACGATTAGCGCTTTCATGTTTTCGCCTTCACGAGCACGAGCGTCAATGAACTCTGCGATGGCATCGTTGAATGCTTCTAGTAAGTCTTTGTTGATGGCATCCATGTCTTGCTCTGGCGTTTCCATCACGCCAGGCCAGTTCATAACTTGGAATGGGTTCAGACGGCTGTCTTCTCCTGTCATGGTCATAACTTGGTTAGCAGCATTGATTACTTGCTGAGCCAAACCTTCGTTAATGCTTAGCTCGCCTTTCGCTGCTGGGTTTGCTTCGAAGCGTAGGTTACATTCAACTTTGCCGCGAGCTAGACGTTTACGGAAACGCTCACGTAGGATTGGCTCTAAACCACGGAACTGTTCAGGCATACGAAAGTAAGTTTCTAGGTAGCGTTGGTTTACACTACGGATTTCCCACACTGCTGTACCCCAATCGCCTTTTACTTCTTTGCGTGCGTACGCGGTCATACTATAAATCATCGAATTTTCCTGTCTTTTATCATTCTGAAAATAACGCGCACGCATAGTATCACGATATGGTGTGCTCCCGAAGCTTGTCGCTTTTCACTATAAATAGCCTTTCATGATAAATAGCTTTGAACGGTAAATAGATTTGAAAGATAAACTGCTATATAATCTTGCCCCAATCAAAACTGTCTCACCCCTTTCTTAGGTGATGCACTCTTTCGATAGTAAATCACTTCAGACTGTTAATAAGGTAGATACCAATGCGTCCAAATGACCGCGCTGTAGATCAAATTCGTCCAATTAAAATTACTCGTAACTACACAGCTTATGCTGAAGGTTCTGTATTAGTTGAGTTCGGCAACACTAAAGTTCTATGTAATGCGACGGTAGAAGAAAACGTACCGCGTTGGTTAAAAGGCCAAGGAAAGGGTTGGGTAACGGCTGAATACGGCATGCTTCCACGTGCAACGCACACTCGTAACCGTCGTGAAGCGGCGAGCGGTAAGCAAGGTGGTCGTACGATGGAAATCCAACGTCTGATCGCGCGTAGCCTACGTGCTGTTGTTGACCTGAAAGTAATGGGTGAAATCATGATCACTGTCGATTGTGATGTTATCCAAGCAGACGGCGGTACTCGTACTGCTTCTATCTCAGGTGCAAGCGTTGCAATGGCGGATGCTATCAACAGCCTACTAGCAAGCGGTAAACTGAAAAAGAACCCGATGAAAGGCCATGTAGCGGCAGTTTCAGTGGGTATCGTTGGTGCACAAGCACTGTGTGACCTTGAGTACGTTGAAGACTCAGCAGCAGATACCGATATGAACGTTGTAATGACGGAAGACGGTAAGATGATTGAGATTCAAGGCACCGCAGAAGGCGAACCGTTCAGCCACGAAGAGCTGATGCAACTTTTAGCCCTAGCGAATAAGGGCATTACCGATATCGTCGAAGCGCAGAAAGCTGCGTTGGCCGACTAATCATTTTTAATAGCTCCTTTTAAAGGGGCTATTTTTTTGTCT
Source organism: Vibrio sp. 14N.309.X.WAT.E.F5 (assembly GCF_030397615.1). Classification (NCBI taxonomy): domain Bacteria; kingdom Pseudomonadati; phylum Pseudomonadota; class Gammaproteobacteria; order Vibrionales; family Vibrionaceae; genus Vibrio; species Vibrio sp. 14N.309.X.WAT.E.F5. The sequence goes on from NZ_JAPNXR010000009.1 coordinate 114,970, forward strand.
GTAAAACTCGAAAGGGTAGTGCAGAGCGTAAGTTAAGTTTTATTGAATAAACGTAGAGGAAAAACATGAAAGCATATCAACGTGAATTTATTGAATTTGCACTAGAGAAAGAAGTACTTAAGTTTGGTGAGTTTACTTTAAAGTCTGGCCGTAAGAGCCCTTACTTCTTCAATGCTGGATTGTTTAATACAGGTCGTGACTTAGCGCGTTTAGGTCGCTTCTACGCAGCAGCATTGGCAGATTCAGGTATTGAGTTCGACGTACTATTTGGCCCTGCATACAAAGGTATCCCAATCGCAACAACAACAGCGGTTGCACTAGCGGATCACCACGATGTGGACACGCCTTACTGTTTCAACCGTAAAGAAGCGAAAAACCACGGTGAAGGTGGCAACCTAGTGGGTAGCGAACTTGAAGGTCGTATCATGTTAGTTGATGACGTGATCACTGCTGGTACAGCGATCCGTGAGTCGATGGAAATCATCCAAGCAAACGGCGCTGACTTAGCGGGTGTGTTGGTTGCGATTGACCGCCAAGAGAAGGGCAAAGGCGAGTTGTCTGCGATTCAAGAAGTAGAGCGTGACTTCGGTTGTGCGATTATCTCAATCGTTAGCCTGACTGACTTGGTTACTTTCCTTGAAGAGAAAGGCACCGACGCAGCACATCTAGAATCTGTAAAAGCGTACCGCGCTCAATATGGTATCTAATGCCTGAAGTTCTTAACCTAATGGTTTAGATCCCTAGGTTTAGAATTTCAAAAAGAGAAAGGCCCGAGAGATGAAAATCTTTCGGGCCTTTTTTACTTAAATCTTGTGAGGCTGAGCTGCATTCTTATCTGAAGATAGACGCTTATTTGTAGCGGCTACTCTATTTATAACGGCTACTTTATTTGTAACGAATGCCGCGTTCAACTTCTGGATCTTCCATGGTTTTGAAGCGTTTGTGCAGCCACATCCATTGCTCTGGCGCTCGTAAGATAATCTTCTCAAGATAGCTGTTCATATACGCGGCAGCCGCTTTCTCATCTTTCTGCGGATAGTTTTCTTCGATTGACTCATCAGCCATGATTTCATATTTGCCGTTGGCATTTCTAAAACCTGAACCCGGAACAAGTGCACATCGGCTAGTGTAAGCCAGAATACTGGTGCCTGTTGTGGTACATGCATCTTCTACTGCGAAGAAAGGCACAAACACAGACTTGTTACGACCGTAATCATGATCCGGTAGGTAGAAAAGGATCTCACCCTGACGCAGGATTCGAATCATACGCTTCACATCTTTACGGTGAATCAGCCGATTGCCATTTTGAGTACGGCCACGGTATTGAATGAATTCATAAGCTGGGTTGTTGTGCGGGCGATAAACACCTAAACCTGAAATACCAAGTACCGCCATTGCTCGTGCGGTGATCTCTAGGTTCAAGGCATGCACACAACATAGAAGAACGCCTTTACCGTTGGCTTTGTGTGTACGCAACGTTTGGGTGTCTTTATCCACTAGGATTCTTTTGAAACGCCACGTCGGCCAAAACCAGGTAATACCGGTTTCGATCAGTGCCATGCCGGTATTTTTAAAGTTTTCACTGACCATAGCCGCGACTTCGTCTGCAGGCTTATCTGGGAAGGCAAGTTCCAAGTTACGTGTTGCCACAGCGACCCGTTTTTTGCCATAACGAGCGCCAAGAGAGCCTAATGAACGGCCTAACAGCAGTAGTACACGGTAAGGTAGAACGTTAACGAGAAACGCCAGTAACCCAAAACCGAACCAAACTCCCCAATGTTTAGGGTGGAGCAAAGCCAAGGTAAAAGGTGGCTTAGTAAGAACGTGTTGTGCGGTGCTGTTTTCCGGAGAAGTTTTCGTCGTCATAACCATCACTTAAGGTTGGGTTTACTTAATTTGAGCGCTCAGCAGTGCCCAGTAAGCATCAAAATTTTCGGTTGGTTGATATTTGAAATCAGAGCGAACAAATCGATTCAGACTGCCTTCAACCTGACCGAGCAGTTGAGCCGCTAAGATTTTCTCGTCAACCGGGAACGATTTCCCTTCACGAAGTTTTCTTTCACGTAGGATTTGGCGAAGCTGAGTTTCAATACGCTCAAAAAGCTGATTGATTCGTTCACGCAGACGCTCATTTTCAAACATTAGAGCATGACCCGATAAAATACGAGTCAATCCAGGGTTACGCTCAGAAAAGACCAAGATAAGCTGCATGACTAAGCGGATACGCTCAAGTGTGTCTTTCTCTTCATCTAGAATGCGGTTGATTCGAGACATCAACGCTTCTTCAATGAACTCGATTAGGCCTTCAAACATGCGTGCTTTACTTGGGAAGTGGCGGTAGAGCGCCGCTTCAGATACGCCGACTTGCTTGGCCAACTTTACCGTTGTGATACGAGAAGCACCTTCGGTCGATTCCAACATTTGTGCCAGCGCTTGCAGGATTTCTTCACGACGGTTTGATTTTCGAGTACCAGCCATCTATTTACTTCCTTTCCTAAAGATGAGGATTGAGTGAAGCAGGATTATAAACACCATTCAATTCTGTTCCTAGTTTTGTAAGACCTAGGTCAACAGAATCGAGAGGTGTCAGCACATTGTCAGAGCGAAATCGTGTATTTATTCGACAATAAGTTGTTGGATCTGAGCGAGGATCTGGAAACCAAGGGTATCTTTGCTATCAAGTGGCAAAGATTTATCACCGCCTTTCCAATAAAGGTGCAATTCATTGCTACTACTATTGAAGCCTTGGCCTTCGACAGAAACGTCATTGGCGCAAATCATGTCGAGGTTCTTTCGTTCCAGTTTGCCACGAGCATATTTCTCAACATCTTGAGTTTCCGCTGCGAAGCCTACGGTAAATGGACGACCTTCGGTCATTGAGGCTACAGAAGCGACAATGTCTGGGTTCTTAACCATTTGAATGGTCATGTCATCTTTACCATCCACTTTTTTAAGCTTCTGGTCTGCAATGGTCTCAGGGCGGTAATCGGCAACCGCAGCGCAGCTGATGAAAATATCGTGCTGAGCGGCGTTAGCGCTAACGGCATCAAACATCTGTTGTGCGCTGTCGACATCAATGCGATTAACCTTGTTTGGCGTTGCTAGTGATACAGGGCCGCTGATTAGAGTTACCGTTGCGCCTTGTTTAGCGGCCGCTTCAGCCAGTGCATAGCCCATCTTGCCTGAGCTGTGGTTAGTAATGTAACGCACAGGGTCGATGGCTTCACGAGTTGGGCCAGCAGTGATTAACACAGAGCGGCCAGCAAGCGGCTTAGGTTGGAAGAAGTCTTCACAACGATGCACAAGCTGCATTGGCTCGAGCATGCGACCCATACCGACATCACCACAGGCCTGTTCGCCAGCAGCGGGCCCCCAGATCTCACAGCCACGACGTTTTAGTGTGGCGATGTTCTCTTGAGTAGCAGGGTTGCTGTACATTTGTTGGTTCATTGCTGGGGATACCGCAACTGGCGCATCGGTTGCTAAAACCAAAGTGGTCAGTAGGTCGTTCCCCATGCCTGCGGTCATGCGCGCAATCAGATCTGCGGTCGCGGGTGCTAATAAGACTAGGTCAGCCCATTTCGCCAGTTCGATGTGCCCCATGGAAGCTTCAGCAGCAGGATCAAGCAAACTATCAGACACTGGCCTTCCAGAGACGGCTTGCATGGTGAGAGGAGTAATGAACTCCTTGGCTGCATTCGTCATCACGACTTGTACCTGCGCCCCTCGTTCAATTAAGCGTCGAGTCAGTTCGGCACATTTATACGCAGCAATACCACCACTAATGCCAAGGAGGATTTTTTTTCCAGCTAGGCCTTGTTGGTCAGCGTTACTCAGTTGATTAACCAATGTTTGCATGATTCTGTTCCTTAATTTCTCTGGGACTTACGATATCAGAACAAAGGATTAGTGCCTAGAAGCAGAATTCGAACAGACTTGATGCTCATCAAATTGGTGTTATCAAACTTATCAATTACACGTTTTTGCTAGCGACTCGTTTCCTTTTCTCTTTATCAAAGGATCCCTGGTGGCAAGTTCATTAAGCTGACGGGTCGTATTCATGACCCTAAATAGCTTTTATATGCCTATAAGTAAGATGCCTGTTGAGTCGATGCCAAGAGAAAAACTACTGAGTCGAGGGCCAGACTCTTTAAGTGATGCGGAGTTGTTAGCGATATTTCTTCGAACCGGCACACAAGGGATGAACGTTTTAGAGTTATCTGACAAGCTGATCAAAGATTTTGGCTCGCTTCGTCATCTTTTTTCAGCAACCGAGACCGAGTTCTGTGCTCATAAAGGGATGGGACAGGCCAAATATGTCCAATTACAGGCAGTTTTGGAGATGACGCAACGTTATTTAGCGGAGACTTTATCTCGAGGGGACGCATTAACCAGTCCAAGTCATACCAAGTTGTATCTTTCGAGTATGTTGCGCGACCGCCAGCGAGAAGCCTTCTATATATTGTTCCTAGATAACCAAAACAGAGTAATAAAGGATGAAGTTATGTTTGAAGGAACCATCGATGCAGCATCGGTATACCCGAGAGAAGTGGTTAAACGGGCACTCCATCATAATGCAGCAGCATTAATCCTAGCGCACAACCATCCTTCTGGTGTCGCAGAGCCAAGCCAAGCAGATAGGCGAATTACACGTAGATTAACCGATGCATTGTCGCTAGTAGACATCCGAATTCTCGACCATTTTGTCGTTGGAGATGGCGAAGTTATCTCTTTTGCAGAGCGTGGATGGATTTGAATCACATTTTAGGTTGTTAGTTGCGTTAAATCTGCTATCATTCCGCCCACATTTTAGAACCTTAAATCAGCTCTGATTACTCAAATAGCTGCCCTGTTCAAAAAAAGATCACGAAATCCTTAAAAAGGATCTGTTCGGGTCTTGAGCAATGCATGTCAAGTTAGTATAATACGCGACCTTTGATAGCCTTGAATGGATTTTCCATTATGGTTTTTACCTCTATTTTCAGAATTGATAGAGAGGTTCGGCCACCAAGGTTGATATCGAGCTGAAACGATTTGGAGAGACATTCATGTCCCGAGTATGTCAAGTAACTGGTAAGCGTCCAGTAACGGGTAACAACCGTTCACACGCACGCAATGCTACCAAGCGTCGTTTTCTGCCGAACCTACAAACTCACCGTTTCTGGGTAGAGAGCGAAAAACGTTTTGTTAAACTACGTCTAACTGCTAAAGGCATGCGTATTATTGATAAGAAAGGCATCGATGCTGTTCTTGTTGATATCCGTGCACGTGGCGAAAACGTTTAAGAGGAATTAAGCAATGGCTAAAGGCATTCGTGAGAAAATCCGTCTAGTATCTTCTGCTGGAACTGGTCACTTCTACACAACTGACAAGAACAAGCGTAACATGCCAGGCAAATTTGAGATCAAAAAGTTTGATCCAGTAGTTCGCCAGCACGTTATGTACAAAGAAGCTAAAATCAAGTAATTGATAGCCCCTTTGTCTCTTCTTTTATAGAAGAATAAATTAAAAACCCAGCTTATAGCTGGGTTTTTTTATGTCAAAAATTTGGGAAGCCCCAGTATTTTGATAAGCCTACGTTTTTTTGAGAAGCTTAAGCTTTTTCGAGAAGACTCTGTGTTTTTGATAGGGGTAAGTATTATTGGTTCAATTTGGCATCTAACTGGTATACGTTACACTTGCCGATGGGCTTCTATGATAGAAAATTGCTCAGCATAGAATGTGTCGCCATTTTCACGATATACTGAACACTCAATAGGTTAGATGAGCAGAATTAGATGAGATATCGTGGACGTCGATGGAACAACATACTCATGTTAAGCGTGATCGCTTTTATTGGCGTGTTAAACCTTCCAACATTGATCAAAACGTACCTTATCGAACCTGAGCCTGAACTTCAGGCGAGCAGCCCTTATCCTTATCTTTTAAACCCAACAGCAGAGCTTCAAGCCTTACACTTTGCTAAGTGGTCGGTAGTGCAAGAAGACGGTCATTGGGTTTATCAAATGAAAGAGTCTGTCTCAGAGCAAAGTGTGAGTGCCCAAGAGTTATCGCAACGCTGGCAACAGCTAGTAGGCACGGAAGTCGACTCACAAACTTATACTGACCTTACTCCTCAGCTTAATACGCCACATACCATTGAAGTTTGGTATCAAGACCAAGAAGAGCCCCAGCGTATTACCTATTATCAACTTGCTGAGTTTTGGTTGCTAAAAAACTGGAATGATCAGTGGTTGGCGGTGTCTATTGAAGAGAGTTACTTGTTTCCAAGCTTTGGCTCAGAAGATTCATTTAAATCAGACCATCTCTTTAAAGCAGGCAAGCTATCTATATCAGAAAAATCACCTAAATCGGACGACTAACTATGCCTGAATTACCCGAAGTTGAAGTAAGCCGCATGGGGATCTCGCCTCATTTAGTCGGTGAGAAGATTAAATCCCTGACTTTTCGAACACCTAAGCTGCGCTGGGATATCCCACAAGAGCTTAAGCGACTAGAAGGACAGGTGATTCGCTCTATCTCACGCCGAGCTAAGTATCTATTGATTGAAACCGATACAGGCACAGCGATTGTTCATCTTGGTATGTCTGGTTCACTGCGCGTTTTAGATGCCGATTTCCCGCCAACAAAACACGATCACGTGGATCTTAAGCTAACCAATGGCAAGATATTGCGTTACAACGATCCGCGTCGCTTCGGAGCGTGGTTATGGTCGGCGCCTGATGAAATACACACTGTATTACTTGGTTCTGGTCCTGAGCCATTAACTGACGACTTCAACGCAGATTACATTGCTGAGAAAGCAGAAAAGCGTAAGGTTGTCGTCAAACAGTTCATTATGGACAACAAAGTAGTGGTCGGTGTGGGTAATATCTACGCCAATGAAGCGCTGTTTTCTTCACGAATTCATCCTTTGCGCCCCGCAAGCAAAGTAACAAAGGAAGAATGGGTCTTGTTGACCAGAGAGATCAAACAAGTACTCGCTACCGCCATCAAACAAGGCGGCACCACACTCAAAGACTTCGCCCAAGCGGATGGTAAGCCCGGATACTTCGCTCAAGAACTGCAAGTCTATGGGAAAGCGGGAGAAAAGTGCCCGAGTTGTGGTGAGAAACTTGAAGAGCAAAAAATCGGACAAAGGAATACGTTTTTTTGCTCTCAATGTCAGGTATAGAAAAACTGAACCTATGTTCACTTTTTTAAGCTAGTAGGTAGGCAGGCTATTAGCTACAATTACACTAATGATATAAATTGAGAATAGTAGAATGAAATATTTAGTAACTGGCGTTGCCGGTTTTATTGGCTCTGCAGTTTCAGAGAGACTATGTGCAGCAGGACATAAGGTTGTCGGCATTGATAACTTGAATGACTACTATGAAGTCTCTTTGAAACATGATCGCCTAAAGCGCATTGAGCATGAAAACCTAACCTTTATCGAGCTGGATCTTGCTGATAGAGAGGGCATGGCAACGCTGTTTGCTGAGCAAAAGTTTGACCGTGTGATTCATTTAGCAGCGCAAGCTGGCGTTCGTTACTCAATTGATAACCCAATGGCGTATGCTGACAGCAATCTTGTTGGCCACTTAGCTATTCTTGAAGGTTGTCGCCATAACAAGGTTGAACACCTCGTTTATGCTTCATCAAGCTCAGTTTATGGCTTGAATCAAAAAATGCCATTCCATACAGCAGACAGTGTTGATCACCCGATCTCACTGTATGCAGCGACCAAGAAGTCGAATGAGTTAATGGCGCATACCTATTCTCATTTATATGACGTACCGACGACCGGTCTACGTTTCTTTACTGTTTACGGCCCTTGGAGTCGCCCTGATATGGCGATGTTCAAGTTTGCGAACTTAATCGTTGCGGGCAAAGAGATCGACATTTATAACAATGGCGACATGATGCGCGACTTCACTTATATCGATGATATCGTTGAAGGTATTATTCGTGTTCAAGACCGTATTCCAGCTAAGCAGCCAGATTGGACTGTGGAGCAAGGCTCACCTGCAACCAGTTCTGCACCATATCGCGTATTTAACATCGGTCATGGTAGCCCGGTTAAATTAATGGATTACATTGAAGCATTAGAAGGTGCTTTAGGTGTTGAAGCGAAAAAGAACTTCATGGCAATGCAACCAGGTGATGTGTACGCGACTTATGCTGATACGGAAGATCTGTTTGAAGCTGTTGGCTACAAGCCTCAAGTTAAGATCCAAGAAGGAGCGAAAGCTTTCGCGGATTGGTATAAAGCCTACTACTCGCTGTAATAATTGATGGCTTTGAATTAAAAATAGCGCTCAATGAGCGCTATTTTTTTTTCGGGGTAGGTAAAGGGAATTACTTGGCTGTTTTGAGCTTTATTTCGTCTGCTACTTTTTGTGGAACAAACTGACTTATATCCCCACCGTGTATAGCGACTTCTCGAACTATAGTCGAAGAGAGGAATGCATACTCCTCTGAAGGCGTTAAAAATACACTTTCAAGGCCGGGCAGAAGTTTGCGATACATGCTAGTTAGTCCAAACTCGTACTCGAAATCCATGGTTGTTCTCAGACCGCGCACCAACACGTTTGCTTTTTGTTGTTTGGCAAAATCTACAAGTAACCCCGAAAATCCTTCAACAGATACATTAGACAGGTTAGCCACCGCATCACGTAGTAGCTCAACTCGTTCATTTAATTCAAACATGGTTTTTTTACTTGGACTCGCTGCAACTCCTACAGTGATATGGTCAAACATGCTAGCGGCACGAACGATAATATCAAGGTGCCCATTGGTGACCGGATCGAAAGTTCCTGGGTAGATAACGTGTGTGGTCATATTAGCTGTCCTTGCTTGGTGTTTTAATAGAGTTTAAGGCTTTGTCGAGTGTCTGCTTTACCATGTCGAGCGTGATGTCTTTCATCAAGTCATCGCCCTTCGCACGGGTTCCCCATGGAAGGTCTGCGACTGGCTTACCTTGTTGTGCTTCTACATGCTGTTGATAAACACTCACTACGATATCGAGATCATTGTAAGGTCCTGTTCTACGAGGATCGCTGTGTGCGTATAAGCCGATTACTGGGGTCGACTGTGTGGTCGCCAGGTGGGCTGGGCCGGTATCAGGTGCCAAAACAACCGTTGCATGTTTCAGTACGGCAGTCAGTTGCTTCAAATTCGTTTTGCCAATCAAGTTAGTAATTGGCGACTGGCATAATTTTTCGATGTCGTTACCCAGATTAACTTCTCTTGGTGCCGGAGAACCACATAACACCACTTGCATGTCTTGTTCGACAGCATAGTCAGCAATAGCTGCGTACCGCTCTGTTAGCCAGTTGCGAGAATCTTTGCTAGCAGCAGGGGAGATAACCAAAGTCGGTTTGTCTGCCATAGTGCTGATTGCTAATTGTTCATCTTCAGGTGTTAAAGGGATATTCCATTGAGGCTTATCGAAGGGTACACCAATGTAGCGAGCAAATTCGGCAAAGTTATCTAAAACATGAAATTTGTCTGAAATAGGCAGATGGCGATTAGTAAAGAGTGATTGCATTTCACGAGTTCGGTTTTTGCCAAATCCCACTTTGCACTTCGCCTTTATCCCCCAAGATAGCACGCTGGCTCTGAGTGCGGCTTGCATATGCAGAAGAGCATCAAATTTACGATCAGATAGCTGGTGCCATAATTCACGCATTCCTTTGAAGCCTTGTTTCTTATCGAAAATAATAACCTCAATGCCGGGTAGATCGCCGATCAGCATGGCTTCTATTTTACCTGTGATCCAAGTAATTTTCGTTTCAGGCCACTGCTTCTGGATGGCTTGAACCACAGAGATAGCATGACAAACATCACCAATCGCGGAGAGGCGAAGTATGCAAAGAGATTGAGGTGCAGTTGAGAACAGTGACATAAAGTGCCCGAAAAAAGTGAATAACATCAGAATTATGCAGATACTCGCATTAGTTGTAAAATAGCAATGACGAAAAGCGACCCAAAGGCCTCATAGATGGAAACGATTAGCACCAAGAACCAAACAATTTGGTACGACCCTGAACTTCTGGCTCAGGTACCAGAGGATGATATCGCTCAGATCTTCGAGGCTGAATACTGGCGAAAACGTGAAGCTATTTCAGGGAGTGCTCAAGGTCGTGGTACCACATGGTTCATTCAGCTTGATGGAATACAGGCCGCATTGCGCCATTATCGCCGTGGCGGATTGTTTGGGAAGCTAGTCGAAGACCAATATCGTTTTTCTGATTGGGAAAGCACGCGCTGTGCGATGGAGCTTAATGTTCTCAAGGTATTGGCAAACGCAGGTGTGAATGTACCGAAGCCCATTGCTGCTCGAGCAATTAGAAGCGGACTACTTTATCGAGCGGACTTAATGTCTGAACGAATTCCCAATGCCAAAGATCTGGTTGATGTCTTGGTTTCTGATCCGATAGATGCGGATGTTTATCAAAAGATTGGCCGCCAGATACGCAAAATGCACGATGCTGGGGTTAATCACACAGATCTCAATATCCATAATATCCTTCTTGATGATTCGCAAAATGTATGGATTATTGACTTTGACAAGTGTGGTCAACAAGCGGGTGAGGACTGGAAAGAAGGTAACTTGAATCGCTTAAAGCGCTCGTTCTTAAAAGAAGTGAACAAGCGCCAGATTCAATGGCAAGAGTCGGATTGGGAGCCTATGTTAAAGGGCTATCAAGGTTAATAGCTATCAGTTAAGAATGTATGCCAAGGTTTTATCCAACGCTCCTCGGTTCTGCTCAACAACTTGATAAGCCGCTAAGCCTTTATCTTTACGTAATTTAGGTTGGGTGAACAGCTCTCTGAGTTGGCTTGCAATGTCACAGCTATCTTGACAAATAACCACGGCATTGGCCTCCAGTAGCTTGTCTGTGATCTCGCTGAAGTTAAAATAGCTAGGGCCATTGAGTAAAGGTAACTGCAGGGCCGCCGGCTCTAGAAGATTGTGGCCACCTACCTTATCGCCCACAAGACTTCCTCCCATAAAGCACACATCAGATCCGCCGAGTAATACCAACATTTCTCCCATCGTATCCGCAATATATACTTCAACATCAGAGGTGATTGGTTGCTGACTTGTTCGAGTGATAGTCTTGAAGCCGTGCTCTTGAGCTAGCTCAGACACTTGGTTAAATCTCTCTGGGTGACGAGGCACAATCATCAGCAAGGTATTAGGATTGTCTTTAAGGAGCTGTTTATGAGCGTCTAAGATAATTTCATCTTCGCCTTGATGAGTGCTTGCAGCTATCCATACACAGCGTTCAAAGCCAATTTGTTCACGTAACGCTTTGCCTTTTGATACTTGTTCTGCTGAAACTTCAATATCAAACTTGATCGACCCAGTCACATGCACCGATGCTTTATCTAACCCTAATCGTATAAAACGCTCAGCATCACTTGGGTATTGGCAGAGTACTTGAGAAAGGTTTTTCGCTAGAAGGTTAAAGACGGATTGGAATTTTGCATAGCGTTGGCACGATCGCTCAGATAGGCGAGCGTTGAGTACTGAAATAGGAATCCTAGCTTTCGCGACACAGTGCAGTGTGTTTGGCCATAATTCTGTTTCCATGATTAGCATCTGTTTAGGCTGAACAGTTTTCAAGAAGCCTCGTACACACCAAGCAAAATCAATCGGCATGTAGCGGTGCTCGACTAAATCACTGATCTTATTTATTTGCTCAGCACCTGTGCTGGTCGTTGTGGTAACAATGATAGCTTGGTTTGGATTTCGTCGCTTCAGTTGCTTGATGATCGGTACGGCGGCAATAGATTCACCCACCGACACGGCATGAATCCAGATAGGATTCTTACCTTGAGTTTGCGGCGTGATCCCGAAATGCTCTTTCCAACGCTGACCAAAACTTGGCTTTCCTGGTTTACTCTTATAAAGCCCATACAGCAGTAGCGGAGAAGCTAATGACAATATGAGAGTATAGATAAGTCGTATAAGCATAAGAACAGTGACACCAGAAGGTAAAATCAATATTCAGAAGAGTATTTTCTTCAATCTCGAAAGTAAAGAGCGTTATAATTAAATGCTTAGTTGCGCTTTCAAACGGACATGGTGAATTTTATCTCATCGCTTATGCAAACCGATCAAACTTATCGTTTCTTGCTCTACGTCGAGCAAAATTATTCATTTGCTATTCTTCGCCCATTCTATGATTACGCGAAGCAGCTCGGCCATGAGGTTAAGTGGTTGCTTGTTGGTGACGAGGCTTCTGAACATCTTTTACTAGAGCATGAACAAAGCGTATCTTTAGCTGAAGCTGTCTCTTTTAACCCTTCAGCTGTTCTAGTGCCCGGAGATCGTGTTCCAGCGTTTATTCCAGGGGTGAAGGTACAAGTATTTCATGGTTTGAACGAGAGCAAACGAGGGAACTTATACCCTGAGCGTGGTCTATTTGATTTGTATTGCACAGAAGGCCATGAAAGAACGAGCTCATTGGAACCACTAGCTAAACAGCGCGGCTATTTTCAAGTAAAAGAGACTGGATGGCTGAAGCTAGATAGTTTGTTTAATTATCAAGCTGGTGAGAACCATTTTGAGAGACCTCAAATTCTATTTGCTTCCACTTTTTCGCCAAGCTTATCGTGTGCTGAGTTGGTTTATGAAGAATTAAAGCGCCTTAGCCAACTGAGTCAATGGCAATGGTTGGTGACATTACACCCTAAAATGAAGCAAGAGACACGGGCAAAATATCAGGCGTTAGAGGGCGATAATCTTCTGTTCTTCGACAATGACCGAGTGATTGAAATGCAACATCGTGCTGATGTTATGGTGTGTGACAACTCATCGATATTTCAGGAATTCTTGTTGCTCAATAAGCCTGTTGTCACGGTAAATAATCGAGACCCTCAAGCAAGCTTCATTAATATTGCTCAGGCTGAACAGTTAGAATCAGCTATTAAGCAAGCAATGCTAGCTGATGAAACTAGAGATAACGCTATCGCTAATTACGGCCCGTCAATAACGCCATATTTAGATGGGCAATCCTCAGCGAGAGTTCTGAGTGCTATTACTGATGTGCTAGAAAGCGGCTGGCAAGATAACAAGCCAAAAAATTGGATTCGTAACTTTAAAATCCGTAAATCATTAAACTATTGGAAATTCTAGGGCTGAATAATGAAAATATTAGTTTGTGCATCGTATCTACATGCTTGGAATAGTATTCGCCCTGAAGCGGAAATATTTGTAGAACTTGCAAATCAAGGTCACTCCGTGACAGTGATGACCCAAGGGGAGTCTGAATATGTCGATAGGCTTCGAAAAAATGGCATCAAGGTTATCGACTGTTATCCTAAAAGAAAAATTTGCTTTGATACGATTAAGAGAATTAGAAGCGAACTAAAGAGTGGGGCATATGACATATGTTACGCCTTTAACTCAAAAACTATACCTAATGCCGCATTTGCATGCGTTGGTCTCAAGGTGAAGCTGATTGCGTACCGAGGAACAACCGGTGGTTTGTATCGACATGATCCAAGTGCTTATCTGACTCAACTGCATCCTCGTGTAGATGGCGTAGTATGTGTGTCGGAGGCAGTTCGACAGGATGTTATCAAGCGAGTTTGGAAAAACAAAGATAATGTCGTGACTATTTATAAGGGACATCAATTAGAGTGGTATCAAGTCGAACCAACTTCTAGAGAGTCGCTTGAATTGAGCCAGACAGATGTTGTTGCCTTTTGTGCTGCGCACGTTCGCCCTAGTAAGGGGATTTCTACCCTCCTCGAAGCTACTAACTATATTACAACTCCCAATTTTCACCTTGTGCTCGCAGGCAGTGGCTATGAGCCTCACTTTGATGAGATGAAAAATAGCCCGATCTCAGATAGAATTCATTATATTGGTCATCGTAAAGACATCCCATCATTGATGGCAATGTCAGATATTCAAGTACAGCCATCAGTGAGTGGTGAAGGTTTACCGCGCACTATAATTGAAGCGATGGCAAATGGTACGGCGTCAGTAGTGACTACTACTGGAGGAGCACCAGAACTTGTAGAAGATGGTCAGACAGGTTTTGTTGTACCTACCGCCGACGCTCGGGCATTAGGCGAAGCAATTAATCATATCGCACAAGATAAACAGCAAAGCATTGAAATGGGTATTGCTGCTAAAGAGAGGCTAGCGCGTCATTTTAGTTCTAAAGTGACAGTTGCAGAACACTTAAAGTATTTTGAACGTCTACTAGGTCATTCAAACTAGCTCAATGAAAAAGGTATATTGATTCAATGAGAACATTATCAGCGTTAATTATCTGCAAGAACGAAGAAGACCGTATTCGACCTTGTTTCGAATCGCTAAAGGGTTTTGCTGATGAAATAATTGTTTATGATTCTGGTAGTACGGACAAAACAGTTGAAATAGCACGAGAATACACAGATAAAATCTGGGTTACAGAAGATTGGCCGGGAGATGGTTACCAAAAAGCTAGGGCTTTTGAGCAGGCTACGTGTGATTGGGCTTTAATAATCGATGCTGATGAGTACTTAGATGAAGAGATGAAATCAGAGATAACGCATCAATTAAGTGATCCCAAACTAGAAGAAGTTGCTTTTAAACTCCCTTGGGGAAATCTGATTCTAGGTAAACAAATGCGCTTTGGTCGATCGTCTAGAGCCCCTAAACGTCTTTTTAAGTGTGATGGAGCTTCGATCACTAAAGTGGTTGTGCATGCCAATGTAGAAACTGAAGGAAAAGTTTCTACTTTAAAGAAAGGTTTTTTGATGCATAACTCATTACGTGGCTTTGATCACCTTATGGAGAAGAGTCGTGTTTATGGTTGGGAAACCACGAAGAAGTACTACAGTAAAGGTAAACCGAGTTTGGGGATTCCGTTTGCAATTCTTCGTTCAGTTTGGACATTTTTCTTAATTTATATTATCCGTTTTGGGTTTCTAGACGGTAGTCGTGGTCTATTGATGGCGATGAACTTTGCTCAATCCTCATTTAATAAGTATGCAGGCCTGTGGTACTTAGAGCAAGAAGCTAAGCTGAAAAAAAATAAGCATTTAGATAAGAATTAATAGAGATTTTAGTATGTTAAACAATAAGACAGTATTGATTACAGGTGGCACAGGTTCATTTGGTAAACAGTTCATTAAAACGATTTTAGAGCGCTATCAAGACGTAAAGAAAATCATCATATTTTCTCGTGATGAACTAAAACAGTTTGAAATTAAGCAAAACTATCCTCAAAAAGATTACCCACAATTACGTTTCTTCATCGGTGATGTGCGTGATCGTAACCGTATGATTCAAGCCTGTGAAGGTGTTGATGTAATTATTCATGCTGCGGCAATTAAGCAAGTTGATACAGCAGAATACAATCCGACCGAGTGTATTCGTACTAATATTGATGGGGCTGAAAATGTAATTAATGCCGCACTACAGTGTGGTGTAAAAGATGTAGTAGCACTATCTACGGATAAAGCGTGTGCTCCGATTAACCTATATGGTGCAACTAAGTTAGCTTCTGATAAATTATTTGCAGCAGCTAATAATATTCGTGGCTCTAAAGATATTCGTTTTAGTGTTGTTCGTTACGGCAACGTTATGGGCTCTCGAGGCTCAGTTATTCCGTTCTTTATGCAGAAGAAAGAAGAAGGTGTATTACCAATTACCCATGAAGAGATGACTCGTTTCAATATATCTCTTCAGGATGGTGTAAACATGGTGATGTACGCTATCGAGAACCATATTGGTGGTGAAATTTTTGTACCCAAGATCCCATCTTACAAAATATTAGACATTGCAGAAGCGATTGCGCCTGGTATGCCAACTAAAGTTGTTGGTATTCGTCCTGGTGAAAAGCTTCATGAAGAAATGATTACGGATACTGACTCTCTTAATACGATTGACCTAGGGCGTTATTACGCGATTCTTCCGTCGGTATCTTTTACATACACAGAAGATGAATACATGAATCATCATAAAGCTGAAAAAGTCCCGTTCGGTTTTAAGTACAACTCAGGTACGAATACTGAGTGGGAAACGATTGAAGGTCTACGCGACCTAATCAAAGAACATGTTGACCCTAAATTTACAGTGTGAGTAAAACAGTGATTCCATATGGCAAGCAAGATATCAGTCAGCAAGACATTGATAGTGTAGTTGATGTTCTTAAATCTGATTTCCTAACTCAGGGACCACAAGTTCCTGCGTTTGAAAAAGCGTTAACAGAATATACTGGTGCTCAGTATGCGTTAGCAGTGAATAGCGCAACCTCCGCTCTACATATTGCTTGTCTTGCTTTGGGTTTAGGCAAAGGTGATTGGCTTTGGACATCTCCTATTACTTTTGTTGCGTCTGCAAACTGTGGTCTTTATTGCGGTGCAAAAGTGGATTTTGTCGACATCGACCCAGACACATACAACATGTGCCCTAAGCGACTTGAAGAGAAGCTCATCAAAGCAAAAGCTGAAGGTAGGCTGCCAAAAATCGTAGTGCCAGTACATTTATGCGGACAGCCTTGTGATATGGAATCCATTGCTAAGCTAGCCAAAGAATACGGCTTTAAAGTCATTGAAGATGCTTCTCATGCTATTGGTGGTAAATATCATGATCAACCAATTGGTAACTGTGAACATTCTGATATTACTGTTTTCAGTTTTCACCCCGTGAAAATTGTGACAACGGCGGAAGGTGGCGCAGCGTTAACCAATCAGAAAGAGTTAGCTGATAAAATGACGCTGCTGCGTAGTCACGGTATTACGCGTGATCCAGAGTTGATGTGTGGTGAGTCTCATGGCGGTTGGTATTACCAACAAATAGACCTTGGATTTAATTATCGTATGACAGAGCTGCAAGCTGCACTAGGTGTGAGCCAAATGAATCGCTTGAATGAGTTTGTTTCTGCTCGTCACGAATTAGCACAAGGCTATTATACTAAGTTAGAGAATTTACCAATTGTTCTGCCTTATCAGCTTCCTGATACCTACTCAGGGTTACATTTGTTCGTGATTCGTTTGAAACTAGATGATATTTCACTCAGTCATCAACAGGTTTTTGATGCGCTACGCGAGCGTGGTATCGGTGTGAATTTGCATTATATTCCAGTACATACCCAGCCGTATTATCAAGACTTAGGTTTCACTGAAGGGGAGTTCCCTGAATCCGAACAGTACTACCGCGAAGCGATTTCTCTGCCGATGTTCCATGGTATGACGGAAGCTCAACAGAATACGGTTGTCGACGTATTAACTGATATTCTAAAAGGTGCGTAATGAAAATAGCGATAATTCCAGCTCGCGGGGGGAGTAAACGCATCCCGCGAAAAAATATTAAAGATTTTAACGGAAAACCGATCATTGCGTACTCTATAGAAGCCGCATTGGCATCTGGATGCTTTGATAAGGTCATCGTATCAACGGATGACGCTGAAATTGCTGAAGTCGCAGAGCAGTATGGCGCAGAAGTACCGTTTATGCGTCCAGCAGACGTTTCGGATGATTTTGCCACAACGGCAGACGTTCTGTTGCATGCTATTGATTGGTACGAAGAACAGTCGCAGTCTATTGAATACCTGTGTTGTATATACGCAACCGCACCCTTTATCGATGTCAACGACATACGCAATACCTATAAGTTGCTACTAGAGTCACCCTCTGCTGATTACTGTTTCCCTGTTTGTGAGTTTCCATTCCCAATACAAAGAGGCGTAAAGTTGACTCAAGGACAACGTGTTGAGATGTTCCAACCAGAATATTTCAACACCCGATCTCAGGATCTTGAGGTCGGGTATCATGATGTAGGGCAATTTTATTGGAGTAAACCAAGCGCTTACCGTCAAAAGATCCCTATGTTTTCAGATAAAGCAATTGCATATCCTATCTCTAGGAAACGAGTTGTTGATCTTGATACCCCTGAGGATTGGGATTTTGCTCTATTACTTTCTCAAGCATTAAAAGGTTAGATAGGTGCTTATTGGTATTCGCGTTGATGCGTCGTTCAAGATGGGGACGGGGCATGCATTCAGAATGCTCACACTTGCACGTAAGTTAGAGAGCAATGGACATCAAGTCGTTTTCATATGTCGAAAATTGGGAGGTAACTTAATTAATTTCATTGAAGAGAGTTTCAATGTTATTAGTTTACCTGAGCCGGACGGAGAGGAGACTCACAACACGCATTGTGCTCATGGTAATTGGTTGGAAGTCCCTTATCAAACTGAGATTGTACAAGTACAAGATGTCGTATCTCATTATCTATCTGGTCTAACTCGAACAAAGTTGGACTGGTTGGTAATCGATCACTACGCGTTAGATGAGCGCTTTCAAGTGGCTTTGAGGCCACTCTCTTGCTATATGCTTCAAATCGACGATTTGGCTGATAGAGTTCATGATGTAGACATGTTACTGGATCAGAATTATTACTCTTTAGGTAAAAGTCGCTATGATGCTTACCTTCCCAACTCAACCAAGCGCCTGTGTGGCCCTAAATATGCTTTATTGAGAGATGAGTTCCGTGAAAGTAGAAAGCATCTGTCAAACTATACGCAGCGCTTGTCTAAAAGAAAAGTCGTGTTGTTTTTCGGGGGTATTGATTGGGCTAATGAAACATCAAAAGCGTTACACGGACTATTGAGTGTAAATAGTGGTGATCATCTTGATGTGATTATTGGGATGAACAACCCTCACAAGCAACAGTTAGAAGCGTTGTGTGCTGAACATGAGACTAGGGTGACCCTTCATGTCCAAGTGAAAAATATGATGGATTATTTCTCAGGCGCCTACCTATATGTTGGAGCAGTCGGTGCAACAACGTGGGAAAGGTGTGTGCTTGCCCTTCCTGGCATCGTATGCTCGGTCGCAGATAATCAAACTCAGCTTGCTAAAGATTTACATGACATAGACGGCCATTGCTATTTGGGCTTGAACTCCGAGCTATCATCACAAGATTACGCGCTTGCATATCAGCGTTTTATTTCTCAAAAAGAACGTCTCTTGAGTCAATCTTCCATTTGCGGTGAGCTCGTTGATGGCAAAGGGTGCGAAAGAGTCGTTGAACACCTAGAAGAGATTTCAACAAATGACAACATTTAGTCTCCGCCCTGCACAAGAAGGCGATAAGTGGGCAGTGTTAGGGTGGCGCAATCACGCTGATGTGCGTGCTGTGATGTTAACTGACCATATTATCTCTAAAACTGAACATTCTGCGTGGTGGGATAAAACCATGCTAATGGACCAAAGACAGATTTTAATATTCTGTCGTGATGAGAAACCAGTAGGTGTAGTGACCATTTATTCATGGGAGCAAGATAAGGCGACAGCATGGTGGGGTTTTTACCTCAATAACAGTGCGCTTGAACAAGCTGAGAAAACAGCCATTTGGCTTGAGCTTGAACAAGCTGTAATTCACTATGCGGGTAAAACATTAAAGGTTCATGAGTTGTATTGTGAATCACTAAGACAGAATCAGCTCGCGTGGAAATTACATCAAAAAAGTGGTTTTGTAGAATGCGATACTCCTGTAGATGCGACTGACACTGCAAAAAATGTCGTTTACATGAAATATGTTTACCCAGAAAACAAGCTAGATAAACGTCATCGGTTGTACCTATTCGCATCTCATAATACCGACTTTTTGTCAGATACCTTAACGAAGCATATTAAGGCATATACTAAGTTTCCTTATAAAATTGCGACAGCGGAATTTGGTCGGTATCAGTTGGATCTTCTGGACTCTGAGAATATTGATATCAATGATGTATCTTCTTGTTACGTTTTTATTGAGCGAATTGAAGACTTCTTTTCTGATATCTATACATTGCCAACAGAAGAGTCCTTGTTACAAATAGAGCAACGTGTGTTGCAATACCTTGTATTTATCAAGAGTATTGCTCAGCGAGGAAATCGGATATTTGTTGCTGATTTTGCCATTCAGAAGGGCTTTCCTTTTTCGATTTCTGAACAATTATCAGACTCAAAAATTCAGAGGTTAATTCAGGAATGGAATAAAACGCTTTATACGATGAAAACCGAGAATTTGGTTGAAGTTATTCCTTACACTCAAATCATCAAGCGCGCTGGGCAAAGTTTCTCGAATAAATATTGGTATATGGCAAGAGCACCGTTTTCCATTCAATTTCTGGAAGCGTACAGCCAGGCATTAATTGGTATTATTTTTGCGGCAAATGCACTTTCTGCTCGAGTCTTAGTGCTTGATCTTGATAATACCTTGTGGAAAGGGATCATTGGTGACGATGGAAAAGACGGTATTAGCTTGGGGGGAGACTACCCAGGCAATATTTACAAAGATCTTCAATCGCTCTTCCTCACACTAAAATCCAGAGGTATTTTGCTGACTATATGCAGTAAGAATACTGAGGAAGTGGCGCTAGATGCAATTGAAACCCATCCGGAGATGCGTCTTAGAGCGAAAGATTTTGTCAGTCATCGAATAAATTGGGAACCGAAATCACAGAATATTCATGCATTAAGTAAAGAGTTAAACCTTGGCTTATCATCTTTTTGTTTCATCGATGATAACCCTGTAGAGCGTGCTGAAGTGCGCCGAAATGCACCAGACGTTTTTGTACCTGAGCTACCGGAAGATCCTGCTGAATGGTCCCAGTACCTTTGTAATCTTCCTGAACTTTGTGTCGCGCAAGTGAGTGAATCTGATAAACGACGTTCGGATCTCTACAAACAGAGAGTGGACATTCAGAATACCCAGACCGAATTTGTTGACCGAGCGTCATTTATCAAAAGTTTGGGAATGGAAATATGTGTAGAAGCATTGAATTCAGATAACTTCGAGCGGACACATCAACTCTTTAATAAAACGAATCAATTCAACACAACGACAACACGCTATAGCAAAGAACAATTGAGTGAATGGATGAGGGCCTCTGATTATCAAGTAATCCATGTCCGCTCTAAAGACAAATACTCCAAAGAGTATGAGGGCGTCGCAGCACTGGTTATCGTGAAACAGGATAACCAGTGGATCATTGATAATTTCGTGATGTCATGCCGCGTGATGGGGAGAGATATTGAACATGTCATATTGAGCAAGCTGATTCTTTTAGCGAGTGAGTCTTCCTTGAATTCTGTGGTTGGTCGCTTTATTGCGAGTTCAAAAAATATGCCAGTTCGAGATCTTTACAAGAACAATCACTTTGCTTCAGATGATAAAGAGCAGTGGGTATTCGACTTAGCAGAGCAGTCGTTGCCGTCGGAACCTAACCTAATGACTCTAAATTGGAAGGCGTAGGAGAAATTTATATGAATGCAATGTTTTCAGCTTTAGGTGTACTTCATGTTGATCACTATGCTGTGACGACGAAAGACTTGATTGCTACATTGAAAGATTTTTTATCTATTCCCGGAGCTAAGTTACTTCGAGGACCTGGAGAAAACCCAGCACAACAAGTGTACTATGCATTTGTGGAGCTCAATGGTATGGGAGTGGTAGAGATACTTGCACCACTAGATGACCATTCTCCGATTATTGGACATCTAGGTTCAGGTGGTGGTGCTTACCATCTTTGTTATGCCGTGCAGGACATTGATAAAGCTATCAAAGTTGCAGAGCAGGATTTTGGTGCAAAACTTGTGGTTGCTCCTCGTGCCGATGGAGCATTTGATGGTCGTAGAGTCGCTTTTCTTGTCCATCCAAATCATGGTTTGTTTGAGTTACTTGAAGCTTATCCTGTAAACTCAATGCCAGTATCCCTTCAGCCTATTAAACTTGAGGTTGTAGATTCGAGCAAAGAGAAGCTCATGGAAATCTATCGTTCGGTTATTGATAGTGAACGGGTTGATTACGATGGGACGGACATGGCGAATTGCCCTGAATGGGACTCTTTTAAACACTTGATGTTAATAATGGAAGTTGAAAAGCAGTTCGAAATATCGATACCAGCGTCTGATATGTCGACGTTGGAGTCGTTGAAAAAGATTGAAAGTTACCTGACAAATAAGTAGGAAATAATGAAGATAGCAGATAGAGAAATTGGTAGGGGTCATAAACCTTACATCATAGCGGAGATGTCAGGTAACCATAATGGTGATATCACTCGCGCAATTGAATTAATTAAAGCAGCGAAAGATGCGGGTGCAGATGCTGTTAAATTGCAGACTTATACGGCGGATACCATCACAATTAATCACGATAGTGAAGAATTCATGATTCGTGGTGGTTTATGGGATGGTGCCAAACTATTTGACCTGTACGAGCAGGCGCATACACCTTGGGAGTGGCATAAGATACTGTTTGATGAGGCAGAAAAGCTTGGGATCACTATCTTTAGCTCTCCATTTGATCATACAGCTGTCGATTTCCTAGAAAGTTTGAACGCACCTGCGTATAAAATCGCATCATTTGAGCTAATTGACTTACCATTGATTCGCAAAGTAGCTGAAACTGGTAAGCCGATGATTATGTCGACTGGTAATGCGAATTTGGCTGAAATTGAAGAAGCGGTTGCTGCAGCGAAAGGAGCAGGCGCTTTAAATATCGTACTTCTTCATTGCACAAGTGGTTATCCAACTCCAGCATCTCAAGCAAATATTTCTACAATGGCTGTTATGCGTGACGCTTTCGGAGTAGAAGTCGGCTTATCAGATCATACTATGGATATTGGTGTATCGGTTGCTGCTGTAGCATTGGGAGCATGTGTGATCGAAAAGCACTTCACGCTTGCGCGTGCAGATGGTGGCCCTGATTCGGCTTTCTCTTTAGAAAAAGAAGAGCTAAAGTCACTAGTAACAAATTGTACTATGGCTTTTGAAGCTATAGGAGCTCCAAATTTTGTAAGCACAGAGGCAGAGCTACAGACTAAATGTCATCGCCGTTCACTTTATGTTGTTAAAGACATTAAGAAAGGTGAAGTATTTACAGAAGAGCATGTTCGTTCAATCCGTCCAGGTAATGGCATATTGCCAAAATACCTTGATGATGTTTTGGGAAGCAAGGCAACACAAGATCTTAGATTTGGAACCCCTTTAGATTTTAAGCACTACTAGCCACAAACTCTAGAGGAAGCTAAAGGCTTCCTCTAGACGTTCCTTTAAGATGCTAGGGTTATCTTTCCAAGATATAATCTGTTCGTTAAAGTGCCCCATTTCTTCATCTCTGATCAGTTTTCGCCTTTCACAAAATTGTTCAAACCCTAGCCCTGCTGTTGAATTAATAGAAGCAACAATCACCTTCTTAGGGCTATTAAGAAGCTCTAATTCCAATGGGTGTTTGACTGAAAGAAATTTATCTTCATCAAAATAAGGAAGATAATTCTTTATGTCTTCACTAGGATGAAGCTTTATAAAGTAAGGCTTCCCTTCTCTCTCCATATATCTTGCTATACATTGATGTATATAGAAAAAGTAATCTTCATCTTTAAGCATGTTAGCAAGATTTGATGATAGTGGTTGAGTAGCGATAATAACGATACTGTTTTGAACATTTACTAATTTTGGAGTGAACTTAAAAACAGTGTTTATTGATGGTAAACCTTCTGATTTCCCAAGAAATTCAATAGCTTTTCCTTTTTCTCTTACTGAAATCGGTAACTTCTCTGGCCACACTACATTGATAGTAGTACAGCGTTTGCTTTCCCCCATAACCCAAGTATTAAGGCCCTTAAGGTTTATTGGGTTTAAGTATTTACTTATCCCCTTCTTTGGTATCTTATAATAATTCCCAACTCCATCCTCTATAATTTCATAATTTTTTATTAACAACTTAAAAATGCGAGCAACTTTGTTTTTGTCATTGAAAATAAACAAGGATAAATTATTAAAATCACTTGGCTTCAATATTTTTAATTTTATTAGTTGATAGGATACTAATTTTATTAATTGTTCGTTTGGCTGTATGTTTCTCATGGATAGGAATAATGTTAACTTTCCAAGCCAAGACTTTTTTAAATTGAAAATTAGTTCTTTTCGACTGATTAATATTATTTCTATGTTTTCACTTTTAATGTTTTTATTTATCTTGTCCTTGTCGATTCCTTGGTAATCATAGAAAAACAAAATAGTAGAATGTTCACTTGGTTGGTAACAAGATTTTGATATTGAAAATAAAAAGTGTCTTAGTGTAGAACAAACATAGAGATTCATGCGTGCGTCCTATCTGCTTTTAATTTATTAATTAAAAATATAGACGTTAGTAAATAAAGAAAGTAAGTACCAGGGTGAGACAGCGGCACGTAGCTAAGTCCTGCTACAAATATAAATACTGGCATAACTATCAGTAGTGAGGAATGGTCAGAGTTAAAGTTTTTAAGTCCATAAATAAATGGAATTACCAAAACTCCAATATATAAAATTAGACCAATGAATCCATATTTTACCGTTCTGTCTATAATGCTGTTATGAAAGTTCTTATTATCAAACCTAGCGAGAGATTTTTTAACGTCACCTTTTTTATACATTTCCTGAATGAGTTCTAGGTGTTTAGTCTGACCTAATCCTAACCATGACTTCTCAGTTTTTATAATATCATAACCAGCGGTCCATAATTGTACCCTTATTCCCCATGATGAATTTAGATTCCCTTTTGTAAGAAGTTCAACCTCCTTCATTGAGCGGTCAACTCTACTTTCAATAACGGGGTAGCTCAAGGCAATGACTGTTGTAAATAATAGTAGGCTAATAAGAGTAAGTTTCCAGTTTCTTTTTTTTATAAATATGAGAGAAATAATTGTGATATATACTGCGATCAAAGCAAGCCATGTACCTCTTGTATCGATAAGTATGACATTAATACTAAGAAGAATGAAGCTTAGAGTTGATAGTACGGATAATAACCTGTTTTTGCTGGTGTAGCTTAGATAAAGAGCAATTATCGATAATAAACCGGTATAATTTGAGTAAGGGATCGCATTTAAAGGGAGATTCATCCGACTTAAATTTTTTATCTCGATTATATTTATAGTTTGGTAAGATATGTATATAGAACTCAACGTAATAACAAATATTAATGACTTGTAACGAATATTTTTAGGGAGTGATATTAGTGAGTATAAAGCTGTACTGATTAGAACTCTTATTTCGGAAGAACTATATCCAGTTTGGTGGTACTTTAATGAAGCATAAATGGCACATATGAAGACTATCCCAACCATATTGTTGAAATTAAAAACAAGGTTCTCATTATCATCGAAAAGGCAAAATATTAATTTTGTGACTAACGATATTATTATCAACGTAACTAAGATCTTATCACCGTTGTTAATAATGAAAAGACCACTAATAGCCCAGTAAAGTGGCAGTAAGTGTATAAATTGTATTAGTTTTCGAAACATATTATTTATAAGGGTTGATATTGTTTTCAGGACGAGTCTTAAGCAGTCTTAAGATCCACATATATTGTTCTGGGTTCTTACTCACGTAATCTTCAATACATTGATTCATCATGCGTGCGTCCTCTTCTTCACTTCCTGTTGGGAAGGGTAGAGAAGGGTAGAAGTCCAAGGTGTATTGGCCAATACTGCTATCGTATTGAGCAAACAAAGGAACTATTTTAGCTTTACTCAGTTTCGATAGCCGACCAAGACCTGAAATTGTTGCTTTTTGAGTCGCGAAGAAGTCAACGAAGACACTGTGCTCACGGCCAAGATCTTCATCAGGGAGGTAGTAGCCAAGGTACCCATCACGCACTGACTTGATGAAAGGTTTGATACCACCACTGCGATCATAAACACGACCACCATATTGCACGCGCTGTCGGTGCATCAACCAGTCACTGAGTTTGTTTTTCTGAGCTTTCGCCATCGCAGATACCGGAAGGTCACGTGATGCTAATAATACCGCTGGGATATCGATAGCCCATGTGTGTGGTACCAGCAAGATCACATTCTCGCCGCTGTCCGTAATATCGGTTAGGTTACTCAGGCCGTTTATCGAAGTGTTGTTCTCTAGCCAAGTTTTACTCTTGAGTGTCAGTGAAGCAAATCCCATCAAAAACGATATAGATGTAACGTATGACTGATAGAGAGTTTCTTCGCGTTGTTCTACAGATTGCTCGGGAAAGCACATCTCAAGGTTTACGCGAGCTCGGCGGTTAGCCTTATTCTTGATTTTTACAGCTTGTTTAGCCATAAACTTAGCGAGTGCTAAACGAATGCTATTAGGTAAGAAGCAGACTAAAGACGATAACAGAACAGCAATCCAAGTGCCCCAGTATTTAGGTGCTAGAAATCCCCATTCAAACTCAGGATTGTAAGCTTTTGGATCAAAATCATTGCGTTGTGTGGTCATTCGTTCACTACATTATTTAAATCAGAGAGTTAACTTTATATCGGTCACTCAGGGAATTATTATGTTTACTAGATTCTCCAATAGTGCCCCCTAAAAGTAGGGGGCACTATTAGTCTTAATCTGAAATATAAAGCTTACAACTATGCGTTTACGAGCTTCATGTATTCAGCGACACCATCTGCCACTGTTCTAAACTCGATATCGCAACCAGTACTGCGAAGCTTCGTTAAGTCAGCTTGAGTGAATTCTTGGTAAGCGCCTTTCAAATGTTCAGGGAAAGGAATCGTTTCGATTTCACCTTTGCCGTGGTACTTGATTACTGCTTTTGCGACTTCTTCAAAAGATTCTGCGTTACCTGTACCTAGGTTGAAAATACCTGAAGCACCGTTTTCTAGGAACCATAGGTTTACTGCTGCTACATCACCGACATACACAAAGTCACGCTTGAAGGTTTCGCTGCCTGCGAACAACTTAGGGTTTTCACCGGCATTCATTTGGTTGTTTAAGTGAAATGCTACTGAGGCCATGCTGCCTTTGTGTTGCTCGCGTGGACCATAAACATTGAAGTAACGGAAGCCAACGATTTGTGGAAGTGTTTCGTTATGCGCTTCGGCATCCGCGGTTAGGCGACGAACGTAGTTATCAAACTGCTGTTTTGAGTAGCCGTAGACATTCAATGCACCTTCATATTCTCGCTCTTCAATGAAAGTATCAGTTTCACCGTACGTTGCAGCGGAAGAGGCATATAGGAAGGGAATTTCACGCTCAACACAGTAATGAAGTAGCTCTTTTGAGTACTCATAGTTGTTAAGCATCATGTATTTGCCATCCCACTCAGTGGTAGCAGAGCATGCACCTTCATGGAAAATAGCTTCAATATGACCGAAATCATCACCGGCCATAACTTGAGTTAAAAAATCATCACGATCCATGTAATCCGTGATGTCTAGGTCTACAAGGTTCTTAAATTTCTTACCATCTTTTAAGTTGTCGACGACCAGAATATCGTTGTGGCCCGCTTCATTTAGCGCCTTAACAATATTGCTGCCAATCATGCCAGCACCACCAGTTACGATAATCATAATTTCTAACTCTTTTGAATACAAAACTGTCATGAGTATAGCAAGAAATGGATAAAGCGGGCTAGTGGAATAATTCCCCAACCAGAGTATGATACGGCAAGCTAAGTTATAAATTATGTTGAGTTAATTACTCAAAACTATAGGTATTATCATGAAGATTGCAGTAGCCGGTACTGGGTATGTAGGTCTATCAAACGCAATGCTGTTAGCACAACATCATGAAGTAGTCGCGGTAGATATCATCGATGAAAAAGTGACAATGCTGAATAATAAGCAGTCACCGATTGTAGATAATGAGATTGAGCACTTTCTATCAAGTAAGGTTCTGAATTTCAGAGCGACAACAGATAAAGCGGCTTACAAAGATGCTGAGTTTGTCATCATTGCTACTCCAACCGATTATGATCCAAAAAATAATTATTTTGATACCAGTTCTGTAGAATCGGTCATTAAAGACGTCATGGATATCAATCCAAATGCTGTCATGGTGATCAAATCAACGGTGCCTGTTGGTTATACTGAGCGCGTTAAGCAAGAGCTAAACTGTGAAAACGTCATGTTCTCACCAGAGTTTTTGCGCGAAGGTAAGGCTTTATTCGATAATTTACACCCGTCTCGTATTATCGTTGGTGAGTGCTCTGAGCGCGCTAAAGTGTTTGCGAATCTGCTGGTTGAAGGCGCAGAAAAAGAGAACATCGATGTTTTGTTTACTAACTCAACAGAAGCAGAAGCGGTAAAACTGTTCTCAAATACCTACCTAGCGATGCGTGTTTCTTATTTCAATGAGCTTGATTCTTACGCGGAAGCGCATGGTTTGGACTCACGTCAGATCATTGAAGGCGTTGGTTTAGACCCTCGAATTGGTAATCACTATAATAACCCTTCATTTGGCTATGGTGGTTACTGCTTACCAAAAGACACCAAACAGCTGTTAGCTAACTATCAAGATGTACCAAACAACATTGTGGGTGCCATTGTCGATGCTAACCGCACTCGTAAGGACTTCATTGCTGATTCAATTATCAAGCGCTCGCCTAAAATTGTCGGTATTTATCGTTTGATCATGAAGGCTGGTTCGGACAACTTCCGTGCGTCGTCGATTCAAGGAATCATGAAGCGCTTGAAAGCTAAAGGTATCGAAGTAGTCGTATTCGAACCAGTATTAGAAGAAGAGCATTTCTTTAACTCGAAGGTTTATTCTGACCTAGAAGAGTTCAAAGCCGTATCAGATGTGATTGTTTCTAACAGAATGGTAGAAGAAATCGCAGACGTTGCAGATAAGGTTTACACACGAGACCTCTTTGGCAGTGATTGATTACAGTTGAATTTTAGCACTTGCTAATTAGACCAGATGTTAACAGCTCGATCTATCTGTTTAGTGGCGATATACTGAACCACTAAACGGATAGGGATACTAATTACTAATGAAAACACGTGACAAGATTGTTTACGCTGCTCTAGAGCTTTTTAATGAGCATGGCGAGCGCAGTATTACGACCAATCATATTGCTGAGCATATCGAGATTAGCCCTGGTAACCTCTACTACCACTTCCGTAACAAACAAGAAATTGTCCGTGATATCTTCACTCTCTATTCAACAGAGTTGCTTGAAAGGTTCACGCCAATTCAAGGCCAACAAGAAAGCCTGACGCTACTAAAGACCTACTTAGATTCTATCTTCACACTGATGTGGAAGTACCGATTTTTCTATGCGAATCTGCCTGAAATATTGTCACGTGATGAAAAACTCCACCTTGATTACATGGCAGTACAAGAAAGATTACAAACCAACCTTGTCGATATCATGAGAGCCTTTGTTGAGTTGAACTTGCTCAAAGCAACGGATGCGGAAATGAAGTCGATGGTAACGTCGCTTCACTTGATCGCATCAGGCTGGTTAGCTTATCAGTCTGCGATGTCTCCAAAAGCTCAAATTACAGAGCAAGTGGTACATCAAGGTATGCTACAGATGATAGCTACTGTGAAGCCTATTGCGACTGCCCAAGGTTTTGAGCAACTGACATTACTGGAAGATGGTGTAAGGGCGTTGAATTCAAAGTAGAAATATACGAGTAATGAAGATCGGGAAAGAGCAGATTCGAGTAAACGAAAAGCAGGGTAGAGCGGCAACTAGGCTAGCGTTTTTCATGTCACGTTTTACTCTGACCTTGTGTCGGTTTTAAGCTTTTCGTTTTTAGGTGACTCGAACCCGGCGTCTCTTTAAGTTCTTCGCATCTCGATTACTCGAATCCCGAATCTTCTCTATCTAATCAACCAACTCTTCGGGTTCTGAGCTTGGCTGTTTCTACGAATTTCAAAGTACAGCGATGGCCGTGTTTGACCACCAGTGTCACCTGCAAGCGCGATGGCTTCACCCGCTTTAACTTTGTCACCTTCTTTCTTTAAAAGCGCTTGGTTAAAGCCATAGAGCGTCATGTCGCCTTTACCATGGTCAAGCAGTACTACTAAGCCATAACCACGTAGATACTCGGCAAATACCACCGTGCCTGAGTAAACTGATTTTACTTGCTGACCGTACTTGGCGTTGATCACCATGCCTTTCCAGTTAATTTGACCCGTTTGACGTGAACCGTAGTTATGTAGAACTTTATCTTTGATCGGCCAAGGTAGTTTGCCTTTGCGTTTAGCTAAACCATCCATAGGAACAGCGTTACGTCTTTCGCGAGCCGCTTTCTCCGCTTTCGCTATTTCAGCTTTAAGGCGAGTTTCATTTCGCTGAAGCTCTGCTAAGTAATTTTTGTCACCCGAGATGTTCTTTTTAATACTGCCAACGGTTTTTTTACGTTGTGTTTGGGTTTTGGCTAGCGTATCGCGCTTTGTTGTTTGCTGTTTTAACAGGGTCGCAATTTGTTCCTGCTCGAGTTGACGCTGTTTATGGCTCTCTTCTAATTCAAGTTGCGTCTGTTCAATCGTTTTAATTGTTGCGGAGCGAGCTTTGGCAAGGTGTTGGTAGTAGTGACTGATGCGATCTTCTTCAACACCAGTATTGAGAATGTGAGAAGAAGCTTTAGCTCGGCTTGTCATGTAGTAAGTCTGAATCAGTTGTTCTAATTTGTCGGTATGAACTTTTTTCTGAGCTGTAAGCGCTTTAATCTTGGTGTCTAAGTTGGCAATATTTGCATTAGCGGTATTGAGTTGCTTTTTACTGTCTAGAATCGCCTTTTCAAGCGAAACAATGGACAGCTCTTGTTTCTTGAGGTTTGCCTGTAGGTTGTCGAGTTTTTTCTGCTGTGAGGAAAGATTTTTTTGTTGGCGAGATATTTCGCTCGATACACCTTTCAGTTCGCCCTGAGAGGCGGCAAATGACGATGTCGATAAAAGAGCAACACAAAGGCTAGCAGATATCAGAAGAGTCCGGCTAATGGCTCGAATTTGTTTCATCATTATCGTCATTTGGTTGTATTCATCTGCTTTTAATTTTTCGAATTTCGCTGAATCGAATCCACATTTGCTTTTAAGCTCTTCGTATCTCGGTTACTCGCATCCCGAATCTGCTTTTAAGCTCTTCGCATCTCGATACTCGCATCCCGTATCTGCTCTTAAATTCCATCACCATGGATGAAATTTTGCGAGCGACCATTGAACCCTTGGTCCATGTCTAAAGATGGCTTGTCTGTTTTCGGTTTTCCGACAATTTTTGCAGGAACCCCAGCGACTGTTGTATGAGGTGGTACGGCTTGCAGAACCACAGAGCAAGAGCCAATCTTAGCACCTTCGCCAACTTCAATATTGCCGAGGATTTTAGCACCTGCACCAATCATCACGCCTTCGCGGATCTTAGGGTGACGATCGCCGCCTTCTTTACCCGTACCACCAAGAGTCACGTCTTGAAGGATAGATACATCATTTTCAACGACAGCGGTTTCACCAATCACAATGCCTGTCGCGTGGTCGAGCATGATAGCTTTACCGATACGAGCCGCCGGGTGAATATCAACTTGGCAAGCGACAGATATTTGGTTTTGTAGGTAAGTGGCAAGTGCAATACGACCTTGTTTCCACAGCCAGTTAGCCACTCGGTAGCCTTGTAGAGCATGGTAGCCTTTCAGATAAAGCAGAGGCATCGAGTACATCTCGACCGCAGGATCTCGATTTACCGTCGCGCAAATATCACAAGCGGCCGCATCGATAATAGATTGATCCTGCTTAAATGCTTGTTCAACCACTTCACGCACTGCCATTGCAGGCATTGAAGCCGTCTTTAGCTTGTTTGCTAGGATGTAGCTAAGGGCTGCGCCTAAACTTTCATGGTTGATGATCGTGGCATGATAAAAACTCGCAAGCATAGGCTCTTGCTCCGACTGCTGTCGAGCTTCCTTCACAATGCATTGCCAAACTTTTTGTTGTTCACAGTGTTTCATTTTACCATCCATTATTTTTAAGGGGCTGATACGAGTGAGCTTAGAAGAACAGATTAGAGTCGCGAGATGCGAGTAACGAAAAGCATATCCGTCGAACTTTGAATGTGCTCTTAATCTTTCGTATCTCGTTTATCCGAATCTCTCTACTGCTCTTGCGTTACCCATATCCCGTATCTGCTCTTATTATCTTTCTGACTTCTTGTCTCGAGCAAGTAGATCTTGTGCTGCTAAGTTTGCATCTTTCCCTTGATACAACACTTGATAAATTTGTTCAACAATTGGCATCTCAACACCCATGCGTTCTGATAATAACCAAACTTCTTTGGTGTTGCGATAACCTTCAACGACTTGGCCAATTTCTTCTTGTGCGGTATCTACATCTTTGCCTGCACCAAGCGCTAAACCAAAACGACGGTTGCGTGATTGGTTATCAGTACAGGTTAGTACTAGGTCGCCTAATCCAGCCATGCCCATGAAGGTTTCTGGCTGGGCACCAAGTGCTGCGCCCAAGCGACTCATCTCAGCCAAACCGCGAGTGATAAGCGCGGTACGTGCATTCGCACCAAAGCCAATACCATCCGACATGCCTGCGCCAATTGCGATAACATTCTTCACTGCGCCGCCAAGCTGCATACCAATGAAATCTGAGTTTGCGTACACGCGGAATGTTTTACCGCAGTGAATTTTTTCTTGAAGCTCTTCTAGGAAAACTTCATCAGGTGAAGCCACTGAAATTGCTGTTGGCATGCCCATCGCTAACTCTTTGGCGAAGGTAGGCCCTGATAGAACAGCTAGTGAGTAGCCATCACCAAGCACATCATGCGCGACATCTTTAAGTAAACGACCGGTTTCAGGCTCTAAGCCTTTGGTCGCCCAACAGATGCGAGAGTCTGAGGCTAAGTAAGGTTTAATGCTGTTAAGCACGACGCCGAATACGTGGCTCGGGACAACAAGCAAAAGGTCTCGGCTTGAAGTTATTGCTTTTTCTAAGTCAGATTCAATGATCAAACTTTCTGGGAATTCTATATTTGGTAGAAACTCGTTGTTCGCACGCTCTGATTCAAGGCGATTCATATGAACAGGGTCATGTCCCCAAAGAACAACATTGGCACCGTTACGCGCTAGAGATATCGCTAAAGATGTTCCATAAGAACCTGCGCCAATCACTGTCATAGTGATCTCTTTGCCGTAAGCGCTGTCTTTGCCGTAAGCGTCTGTCGTGTTCGTCGGGCGAGTTGTTTCTGTCATGCTTCCACCTAAAAATAATGAGGGAAATCGAAGAGTTCTGGAAAAGCTTTCCACTAAAATAGGAAGAGCTTTCAATCTTAGTACAGTGTAAATAAAAAATGCACATCGCAGAAGCTACGATGTGCATTTAAAAGCTAACTAGCGCTTGAAACGTTAGAGTTAAGTTCTACTTTGAGACTTAAGCCTGTTCGCCTTCAGTTTGTTGAGCTTGGTTCTGTAGGTAGTTCATGAACAAAGCATCGAAGTTTACTGGAGCTAGGTTCAGTTGTGGGAACGTACCTTTAACCACTAGGCTAGAAATTGTTTCACGAGCGTATGGGAACAGGATGTTCGGGCAGAATGCGCCTAGGCAATGAGCCAGTTGACCAGCTTCCATTTCGCTTGCAGAGAAGATACCACCTTGTTGAACTTCACAAAGGAATGCAGTGTCTTCTGCGTTCTTAACTGTAACCGTTAGACGTAGGATTACTTCGTAAACGCCTTCGCCAAGTTCACGGCTTTGAGTGTCCAGGTCCAGTTTTACATCTGGGTTCCACTCTTTTTGAAACATGTCTGGAGAGTTTGGCGCTTCGAAAGAGACGTCTTTTAGGAAGATACGTTGGATTGCGAAGTTTTGTTGTGCGTCTTGTTGTGCTGCTTCAGCCATTTTCTTGTCCTTAAAAATTTATAATTAGGTTTCGTTCGTCATATCAGCCGAACAAAACCTTAAAGTCATATTCGCGTAATCAGGTCAGCTTACTTTTTGCTTTGAACTACTTCTTACCTTTAACCAAAGGTAAGTTAGCTTCGCTCCAAGCCACTAAGCCGCTTTTCAGCACGCTTACGTTTTCGAAACCAGCTTTAACCAGTAGGTTAGCGCTTTCTTGAGCTGTTTGACCTGTCTTACATACTACGATGATTGGGTCGGCTTTGTGGCTTTCAAGGCTACCAAAGCTATTTGCTTTGATATCTGACGGCAAAATGTGAACTGCGTCAGTAATATGGCCCTTTTTGAACTCATCTTTAGTACGAATATCAACCACAACACCGTTTTCACGGTTAATCATGTGTGTGGTTTGTGCTGCCGTGATCTCTTTGTAAGCTGCGTTTGATGTCTTGATAACGTTCGCAATGATGGCAACAACCAAGCCGATCCATACGATGGCTAAAATCATATTCTCTTGAACAAATGGCACTAACTCTTGCATATCTTGAACTCTTATTCGTTATTGGGCGAAAAACTCTAGGTCGGAGTATAGCGAGAAAGGATAGGAGAATACAGAGGAAGGGTACTGTAGTGCAAAAAGCGTTATCTCAAGAAGGGGTTATAAGGTATTGCTTATGATTTACTCATTTACTTGATTGTGGTTATTATCTATGATGATCAATCAGTTGTTTAAGCTGAGCAACTGATTGAGGGTGTGAAAATCATCCTCTACATATAAACGTTTATATTAATGGAAATCATTATGAAAAAGATGGCTCTAGCAGCTGCATTAGCAGTTAGCTTCTCCGGTGCTGCATTTGCAGTTGAAACTACAGCGGCAGCGGGTGCTGGTTCAGGTAGTGGTACAGCAGCTGGTGCAGGTGCATCTGCAGCAGCAGCTGGCACAGCAACTACCGTAGCAGTAACCACCGCGGCAGTAGCGGCAGCGGCAGCAGTCGCGGT
Organism: Vibrio sp. 14N.309.X.WAT.E.F5; assembly: GCF_030397615.1. Taxonomy (NCBI): domain Bacteria; kingdom Pseudomonadati; phylum Pseudomonadota; class Gammaproteobacteria; order Vibrionales; family Vibrionaceae; genus Vibrio; species Vibrio sp. 14N.309.X.WAT.E.F5. The sequence goes on from NZ_JAPNXR010000009.1 coordinate 149,560, forward strand.
TGCTTCTAATGAAAGCGGTGCAACGACAGTGACAGCTCAAAAGTAATCAATCTTTGAGCTGAAAGGCCACTTTACATATATGTGTAAAGTGGCTTTTTTATGCCACCATCATACTTGGTTCTGATTTTCATGAATAAAACGATCTTACTACTCTTTACAGCTCTCTTATTAACGGCTTGTTCTCAAAAAGCCAAAGACGTTAATGCCACTTTTGATGAAGCCTTTTTTGGAAGCTCCGATGTTGGGCTGTCAAAGGAATATATTCAAGCCTTACCTTATTCCAGCATTTATGCGGAAGTAAACGATCAAGGTAAAATCTTTATGGTTTTGGCGTACGTCGGTGAAAACCCTCACACGGGCGCAGAGCAGTTAAAGTGGATGTCTTCTGACAAAGCGATGATCGTCACTGAAAATGGACGTATCGTACAAACGCTATTGCTTCCTTACGAAAACCTTTCAGGTTTGGCATTCCAACCGTTAAATACGTTCTCGTCTGCAAGCAGCTCGTCACCAGACTCTTCTTCTGCGTTTGATGTGTCAGCGAATCCGGGTGCCCAAAAGTGGCAAGCGGTGTACGACTGGCAACCTAACTATCGATTCGGCTATAAAGCAAATATCACCCGAACGTATGCAGGGAATGAAACGGTCGAAACACCGTTAGCGTCTATCGATACCAAGAAGTTCCAAGAAAAAATTAACTTCCCAATGTTAGAGCAAGACATAACCAACGAATATTGGGTCGACAGTAAAGGCAAAGTGGTCAAAACCATACAGTATTTAGGCCCTGATATGACAAGGCTTGAGTTAACCGTCCTTAAGCATTATCAAAGCAATTAACGAACAGGGTAATGAACTAAAATGATGAATTATATTGGTCACGCATCAAAAATGACGGGACGTCGGTTGCCAGTAGTGAGAGCTCTGTTAATGATGAGAAACTTGTTAGCTTTGAGCGCGCTGTTCTCTCTGTGCACTGTTAGCAACGCTTCAGCGGCATCTAACGTTGTTACGCCTTCGGTTAAGACAACGGTTGAGCTTCCCCTTCAAGGTGTAACGCTTGAGTATAAAGCTAACGTTAGATTACTTCAGGTATTAGACGACGCTAACGCTAGCTCTAACGAAAATGCTAGCGGCAGTATTGGTTACTTCCCCCTTTCGGCTCAACTGTTTGATAAAACCAATACTCAAGCTAATGAATCTAATAAAGCTACTGAAGCTAACCAAGTCAACAAAGCTAACAAAGATATCGAAACAAAAAAGCGCAATGTGCTGAACCAGCTTGAAGCTTTCGCAAGAGAAGAGCCAGAAGCAAACCTAGTGCGCCAACAATTAGCCTCTTTCCAATATCTCAATCGAATTTTTATTGAGTTAGACCGTAATGCGGTTATCTCTCAATCAGATAAGAATCCACTGCTTGTTTCAAGTTCTCATACTAACAAGCCGTCAGCCAGTCAAACTCAAGCCTTTTCTCTGTACTTGCCACAACGACCAATGTCCATTCAGTTGATGGGTGTAATGAAAAAGTCGGTAACAATGGATCTGATTGAGCATGGAACCTTGAATGATTATCTCGATGCATTGCCGAACGGCTTTATTGGTGAATCCGCAGATAAAAGCGTGACGTATGTTGTTCAGCCAGATGGCGTGGTGCAAACCATTCAATACGCTTACTGGAACGAACAGCCAGTTTATTTAGCACCTGGTGCCATCGTATTTATGGCGTTTTACTCTTTGCCATCGGAATACTCAACGTTGAACCAAGATATTGTCGATTTGCTACGTCATAAGGTTGACCTGTAATGCTGAAACAGAAATCATTCCCTCTATCGACAGTGTGCACAGCGGTTACCTGCGCTTTGTTAATAACCAACAGTGGCTTTGCATTTGCAGAAACAGCTCGTGCAGAAACAACCATTGATTCCGCTTCGATTCGAGCAGATAAATCATCATTCGACGACACAGAATACAGAACGTCGCAAATGAACTTTGGTGGTGTTGGCTTAATGCAAATGCCGACAGGCCGAATGGCACCAGAAGGCGAGTTTAACTTTAGTGCCTCGTTTAATAACGAATATTACTTTTATAACGTGAGCCTACAGGTGATGCCTTGGCTTGAAACCACCATTCGTTATACACAAGTACAAGATCTGCTTTATAGCGGAGGCGCAGACCAAGACTGCTCACAAAACTCATTCAGTGGTTGTACTAAATACACAGATAAAGGCATCGACTTTAAACTGCGTTTAATCGAAGAAGGGTACTACTTGCCGGAAGTGTCGGTAGGTGTGCGTGACTTCGGTGGTACAGGATTGTTTGATGGCGAATTTGTCGCGGCAACCAAGCGCTTTGGCCCTGTTGATTTTACCTTGGGCATGGCTTGGGGATACATGGGCACCAGTGGCAACTTCACTAACCCACTGTGTAAAGCCAGTGACAAGTATTGTGAACGCCCGTCTGACTATAAAGGTAATGGCGGCAGTGTCGATTTTGAGCGTTGGTTTAAAGGCGATGCTGCAATTTATGGCGGTTTTGAATACCAAACCCCTTATAAGCCGCTAACCTTGAAGCTTGAGTACGATGGCAACGATTACTCTCAAGATTTCCCAGTAGTACGTGGTGGTGTAGACATGACACAGCACACGCCATGGAACGTGGGTGCGGTGTACCGTTTCACTGATTGGGGCTCAGCGAAAGTGAGCTACGAGCGAGGTGATAGTCTGACTCTTGGCTTTGATCTCTCGACTAACTTCAATGAAATGTATTCTGTGTGGCGAGATACTGAAACCGCAGAATTGCGTCCAAGCGGTGTCGAGACGGTTGATGATATTGACATGGCAGCCCTCGCGGAAGAGCTTGAAACGATCGCTGGCTATGAACAAGCGCAAATCTTGGTCGACGATAACAGTATTGTGGTAAAGGGTACTCAGGTTAAGTACCGAGACAGAGACATCGCCCTTGAGCGAGGTGCGACCGTGATCGCCAACGCGGTGCCGAGTTACATCGATACCTACAAAATCATCGAAAACGATAAGTCATTGGAACTCACCGAGACAACGGTAAATGCACAAGCGTTCAAAGCGGCGGCGAACAACAGTTACCTCAACGCTCAAACCAGTGATGCAACCGATACTCACGAATTAGAGCGTAAGAAATCCGTTATTTATCATGATGGGCGTGAACGATTCGATGTGTCGATTTCACCAAACTTAGCTCAATCGTTCGGTTCGGCTGAAAACTTCTACTTATACAGTTTGGGCTTATACACCAATGCTTCGTTCTGGGCGTTAAACAATGTCGAACTGTCGGGTTCTCTTTACGTTAACTTAGTCGATAACTACGACAAGTTTAATTACGAAATTCCATCAGATGGCACTGACCAAACGCCAAGAGTAAGAACTTTGTTCCGTTCTTACGTTGACGATCCGGTTCGTTTAGATCGCTTACAACTGACTTGGTTTGAAGACTACGGCAGCGGTGTCTACACCCAAGCCTACGGCGGTTACCTAGAGAGCATGTTCGCGGGTGTGGGTGGAGAAATCCTGTATCGTCCATTCAACCAAAACTGGGCGATTGGCGCGGACATGACCGCGATCAGTCAACGAGACCCCGAGAGTTGGTTTGGTACGTTTGATCAAGAGATCCAAGTCAACCCAGATGACAGCAGCCGAACGTACAAAGTGATCGATAAAGGCACCACTGGCTTTATTACCGGTTACTACACCCCACAATGGGACTTCTTGAGCGATACCTTACTGAAAGTCGGCGTCGGTAAATTCCTGGCGGGTGATATCGGTACTCGTGTCGATTTCTCTAAGCAATTCAAGAGCGGCGTGATTGCCGGTGCGTTTGTCAGCTTAACCGACATGACAACCGAAGAGTACGGTGAAGGCAGCTACACCAAAGGCTTCTACGTGTCGATTCCGTTTGATCTCGTTACCGTGAAACCAAGCTCAAGCCGCGCTGGCTTCACCTGGTTACCGATCACGCGTGACGGCGGCCAAGTATTGAATAAGCAGTACAACTTGTTCGATCAAACCGATGCTCGCTCCCCTTGGTTCCAAAGACCGAGTAGTGTGAAATAGATATAGAGGCAGATACGGGTAACGAGTAATCGGGATGCGAAGAGCGAGGAAAAGAACAGTATTGAGATTCGAGTATCGAAGATCAGGGAAAAAGCAGTAAAGAGATTCGGGTAATCGAGTCTTGAAGAGCTTTAAAGCAGGTGAGAGTAATTAAGCCTGCGAAGAGCCTAGCTTTTGGTTCTCCCTCTTGAACGCCGTCCGTTTGTGATGGGTGAGTTCATCAAAAGGTGAGTTAGAGTCGGATGTTAATCTATGTGTTACCAACCGTTCCCAGTCTCCACTTGTGTTGGTATTTTCTACCAAGCAATAGCTGTGATAAAGGAGAGGAGCTAAAAGCATCCCGTCACGACTTTACCTGCTCTTAGCTCTTTAACCTTAAACCATTCAACTAGGTTGATAATAACCACAATTTGTGGATAATGCTTACGGATTAAACTAACCGTATGCAAGCACACTTTTTACTACATTTTAGACAGAAAACTCCTAATCAAATCCCATCCAGATAGGAGCAACATAACTACGCAGTGTGATGTCGCGGAATATCAAGGGGCGGTAGCGTTCCTATTTTATGTGAAATTGGAAGTGAGATCACTCTAATAGCCTTCCTTAACTCTATTAAACACTGCGTAGCTGATAAAATTATTTGTTCTAGCTTCTTTGGGGGATCCTTTGGGATACCACGACACATTCCGTTTCTATGACTTGGTTAACATGAAGATTAATAAAAATCGTCTCCTTTTAGCGCTCCTTCCTGCATTGCTTGCAGGGTGTACTACTCCAGGAACTCACCTTTCTACTGGCAACAAGAATGTGATTCAGCCTTCAGAGGAACAGCAAGAATCTGATATCTCTGATGTGGTTAACCTTTACCCACTGACAGCTCAATCAGTATCGAGTTACCGAAATGAATCTTTATCTGTTTCCCAAGCTAACCCGACGTTAGATGTTGATATTGCAAAGTATGAATATCAAGTGGGTGTCGGTGACATCTTAAACATTACGATCTGGGATCACCCAGAACTGACTATTCCGGCTGGCTCTTACCGTAGTAGTACCGAAGCGGGTAACTGGGTTCATGCTGATGGCACAATCTTCTACCCGTATATTGGTACCGTTGAAGTAGCTGGTAAAACCGTACGCGAAGTTCGTACTGATATTGCAAACCGCTTAGCTAAGTACATCGAAAGCCCCCAGGTTGATGTTAACGTCGCGGCTTTCCGCTCTAAGAAAACCTATATTACTGGTGAGGTCTCAAAACCTGGCCAGCAAGCCATCACCAATATACCATTAACTTTGTTGGATGCCGTGAACCGTTCAGGAGGTTTGTCTGAAGATGCCGACTGGCGTAACGTTTCGTTAACGCGCAATGGCGTAGAAGAAAACCTTTCTCTTTACGGCTTGATGCAACGTGGCGACCTAACTCAAAACCGCTTGCTGCAAGCAGGTGATATTGTTCACGTCCCTCGAAACGACAAGCAGAAAGTATTCGTGATGGGTGAAGTTAAGGAACCGAAACTCTTGAAGATTGACAGAGTGGGGATGAGCCTAACGGAAGCCCTGAGTAATGTCGGTGGTATTAATGAACTGACTGCTGATGCAACGGGTGTGTTTGTGATTCGTACTTCTGATAATAAATCAGAACGTATGGCGGATATCTACCAGCTCAACATAGAAGATGCTTCAGCTTTGGTGATTGGTACCGAGTTCGGCTTAAAACCTTATGATATTGTATACGTTACAGCAGCTCCTATCAGTCGTTGGAACCGTGTTGTAGGGCAGTTGCTACCAACCATTACCGGATTTAATAATTTAACCGAAGGTGCGTTACGTGTTCGTAATTGGCCTTAGGCTAAGATTGAACAGTAATCAGGTCGCACTTCACGTGTGGCCTGATTTTTTATTTTTAGAAGTGCATTCGGTTTATGAGTACGCTCAGCTTATAAGTCCATTACAGTCAGAAGTCAGTTATGTTTAATAAAATTTTAGTGGTCTGCGTTGGTAACATTTGTCGTTCCCCTACGGGAGAGCGAGTTTTACAAAACTTGCTTCCTAGTAAAGAAGTTGCCTCTGCCGGTATTGCTGCCGAGAAAAGTCGTTTAATCGGTAAACCTGCCAATGAAACCGCCATTTTAATTGCCGCAGAAAATGGGGTAGATGTTGAAAATCATCAGTCTCAACAAATTACGCCGCAACTTTGTGCCCAGTATGACTTGATCTTGGTGATGGAGAAAGGCCATTTAGAGGCGCTTACTCAAATATCACCGGAGGCTCGTGGTAAAACCATGCTATTTGGTCAGTGGATTGATCATAAAGACATTCCCGATCCTTACCGTCAAAGTCGTGAGGCGTTTGAACACGCTTATAAGTTGATTGACGAAGCGGCGCAAGCTTGGGCTAAGAAATTGTAGTTAATCTATAGATAAAATATCCAGTTAAGCTATGAGACATAGCGATTAATAGAATCATATAAGAGAGAAGCATATAAGCCGCATCTAACTTCTCTTCAAAATACTAGTTTAGGAAGTAGTAATCTGATGACAACACAACCATCTCAGCAATCACACGCAGATAACTCTGATGAGATAGATTTAGGGAAATTGATTGGTATCTTATTGGATGCTAAATGGCTGGTCATGCTCACCACATTTGCATTTGCTGTGTTTGGTATCGCGTTTGCTCTGCTTTCAACCCCAATATACAAAGCCGATGCGCTGATTCAAATTGAAGAGAAGAGCTCTGGCGGTATTTCATCAATGGTTGGTGACATGGGTGACATGTTCTCGCAAGAGTCTTCTGCGACGACAGAAGTGGAGATCATCAAATCTCGTATGATCTTAGGTGAAACGGTTGATAAATTCAATTTAACCACCGTAACGTCTCCTAATTATGCACCAATCGTCGGTAAAGGTTTTGCACGCTTAACCGGTGGCATCAACCACATTGTGGTGAGCCGTTTTATGTTACCAAGCTATGCAAATGAATATTCTCACACGATTCAGATTGTTGATTCCGAAAAAGGTACTTACCGATTAATTCGTGATGATAAACGTATTATTTTGCAAGGCAAAGTGGGTGAACTAGCAACTGCAGGCGAATACAGCTTGTTTGTGGCTGGTTTTGAATCGCATAACGATTTTGAATTCTTGATTAGCAAACGTAGCCGATTAGAAGCGATCGAATGGCTGAAGCAATCTTTGTCTTTATCTGAGCAAGGTAAGCAGACTGGGGTTCTGAAGTTGAGCTTTACTGGTGAAAATAAACAGCTGAATTCCGAAATATTGAACCACATTAGTCAGATTTATTTCTTACAAAATGTGAAACGAAATTCCGCGGAAGCTGAAAAGAGTCTCTCTTTCTTGGAAAAACACCTTCCGGGAATTAAATATGAGTTAACTGGTTATGAAGACACGCTGAACAACTACCGTCAAGAGAATGAATCGATAGATTTAGGGTTAGAAGCTCAGTCCACGTTAAAAGTTATGGTTGGTTTAGAAGCTCAGTTAAATGAATTGACTTTTAAAGAAAGTGAAGTTAGCCAAAAGTTTACGAAAGATCATCCTACATACCGAGCTTTACTAGACAAAAGAAGTGTCTTATTGAGTGAAAAAGAGCGTTTAAACAAGCAAGTGCAAAAACTACCTAAGACTCAACGTGAAGTGCTGCGTATGACTCGTGATGTAGAAGTAAACCAACAAATTTATATCCAGCTTTTAAACAAGGTTCAAGAGCTGAGTATTATTAAAGCTGGTACTGTAGGTAATGTTCGTATCTTAGATGACGCTCAATCTTATCCGCGAGCAGTAAAACCTAGCAAACCATTGATAGTGATATTAGCTACGGTACTGGGTGGCATGTTAAGTGTTGCGTTTGTGTTGATGAAAGCAGCGTTCCACCGTGGCGTTGAAAGTCCAGACCAAATTGAGCAAATTGGCTTGCCTGTTTACGCAGCAGTGCCAAAATCTGATTTACAAATTGAGCTAAGCAACCGCGTTAAATCGAAGAAACAACAAATTAAGGGGACTCAAACCCTGCTTGCTGAATCTAACCCAGCGGATCTTTCGGTTGAAGCGCTGCGTGGTCTGCGTACTAGCTTGCACTTTGCGATGCTCGAAGCGAAAAATAACATTTTGATGATTTCTGGCCCAGCACCGGGTATTGGTAAGTCCTTTATCTCAACAAATTTTGCCGCAGTAGCAGCTAAAACGGGCCAAAAGGTTCTACTTATTGACGCCGATATGCGTAAAGGTTATCTACACCAAAGTTTTGGTGTGGAGTGGGATAATGGCCTTTCTGATATATTGAGTCAAAAGCAAGAGTTTGCTCAATTCGTTAAAGCAACATCTGTCGAGAGCTTAGACATTATTACTCGCGGTCAAGTGCCACCAAATCCATCTGAATTACTAATGCATCCACGTTTTGCAGAGTTAATGGCATGGGCAACAAAAGAGTATGACTTGGTGATCGTTGATACTCCACCTGTACTCGCGGTAACCGACCCAAGTATTGTCGGCGCTTTTTCTGGTACAGTATTGATGGTTGCTCGTTACGGTCAAAATACTGTTAAAGAGATCGACGTGGCTCGTAGCCGTTTCAAACAGTCGGGCATTGCAGTGAAGGGGGTCATATTCAACGCCATCGAGAAGAAAGCATCAAGCTCTTATGGCTATTATAATTATGTTTATTCAACTAATCATAAAAGCTAATCTGCCTTTTGAGTTTGGAATACAATATCGTCTATCTATTTTTTGCTAAATTCTTACTGACGCCATTCTAAAACGTTTAGTGTAGATAAATCGCAGCCTGGTGAACTCTAGGTGAATTTGCTAGGGCTTATTACAATAAAGCGGGTACATAGTCCCTAGGGAAAAATAGCGAAAATTTGATAAGTTCCACATAAATAGAAATGTTCATCACACTATCACTACTCTGTTTTAATGTCGAAGTTGAGATTCTATCGTATTAAATATGTGTTGTGATTTTTTACCTAAAAATAATACACATCTTCACGTTCGTGATTATGTTCAAAAACACAGAGAAAACTATGAAAATTCTAGTTACTGGCGGTGCCGGTTTTATCGGCTCTGCAGTCATTCGTCATATAATCAAGAATACATCTAATAGAGTCATAAATGTTGATAGTCTTACGTATGCAGGTAACTTAGAGTCGCTTGCTGAAGTTGAATCAAATGCTCGTTATGTATTTGAAGCGGTTGATATTTGTAATCGCACGGAGCTTGACCGTATTTTTGCGCAGTATCAGCCTGATGCGGTGATGCATCTTGCCGCTGAATCGCATGTAGATCGTTCCATTGATGGTCCTGCTGCATTTGTCGAAACAAACATTGTTGGTACGTATACCTTATTAGAGGCGACTCGCACTTATTGGAATGAAATGTCTGAACGTGATAAGGCTGCGTTTCGTTTTCATCATATTTCTACCGATGAGGTATATGGTGACTTAGAAGGCACTGATGACCAATTTTCAGAAACAACGTCATATGAACCATCAAGTCCATATTCAGCATCAAAGGCATCGTCTGATCATTTGGTTCGTGCGTGGGGGCGTACTTATGGTTTACCTGCTTTAATCACCAACTGCTCAAATAATTATGGTCCTTTTCATTTTCCTGAAAAACTCATTCCGCTGATGATTTTGAACGCTTTGGCTGGTAAAGCATTACCTGTCTATGGAAATGGTCTGCAGGTACGAGATTGGTTGTTTGTCGAAGATCATGCGCGAGCTTTATATAAAGTACTGACTGAAGGGAAAGTCGGTGAAACTTATAATATTGGTGGACATAATGAGAAAGCAAATATTGAAGTAGTGCAAATCATTTGCCGATTGCTTGAAGAATTGGTACCAACTAAACCTAAAGGTGTGAATAAATACGCAGATTTAATTACTTATGTTACTGACCGTCCTGGGCATGATGTTCGTTATGCTATTGATGCATCAAAAATTCAACGCGAATTAGGTTGGAAGCCTGAAGAAACGTTTGAATCGGGTATTCGTAAGACTGTTCAGTGGTATCTAGATAATAAACAATGGTGGTCGCGCGTGTTAGATGGTTCATATATCGGTGAACGTTTGGGAGTATGCATACCTCCTGTTGTTACTAAACAAGGAGAAAAATAATGAAAGGTATTGTTCTTGCTGGTGGTTCAGGCACTCGTTTGTACCCATTAACTCGTGGTACATCAAAACAGATGTTGCCAGTTTATGATAAACCTATGATTTATTACCCAATATCCACTCTAATGTTAGCTGGTATACGCGATATTTTAATAATTACGACACCTGAAGATCAAGCCAGTTTCCAGCGTCTATTAGGTAATGGAAGTGAGTATGGTATTAACTTGCAATATGAGGTTCAAGCTACGCCTGATGGTTTAGCACAAGCGTTTATTATTGGAGAGGACTTTATTGGTAATGATTCAGTATGCTTGATTCTAGGAGACAATATATTTTATGGTCAATCATTCTCAAAAATTTTAAGGGATGCTTCTAAAATCGAAGTTGGCGCGACTGTTTTTGGTTATCAAGTAAAAGATCCCGAAAGGTTCGGTGTTGTTGAATTCGATCAGAATATGAGTGTCATTTCGATTGAAGAGAAACCAAAACGCCCGAAGTCAAATTATGCAGTAACTGGACTATATTTCTACGATAATCGTGTTATTGAAATGGCAAAAAAAATCAAACCCTCTGAGAGGGGGGAGTTGGAAATTACCACGCTGAACGAAATGTATTTAAATGATGACTCTCTAAATGTCGAATTATTAGGACGTGGTTTTGCTTGGTTAGATACAGGAACACACGATAGTCTCCATGAAGCTTCATCTTTTGTACAAACGATTGAAAATATTCAAGGGTTAAAGGTTGCTTGTTTAGAGGAGATTGCTTGGAGAAATGGGTGGTTAGAGAAAGAAGATTTGCTCAGAACATCTGAGTTGTTGAATAAAACAAATTACGGTGAGTACCTTAGAAAGTTGGCTCTTGAGGTTTAGATATGAAAGTCTTAATTCTTGGAGCTACAGGCTTATTGGGAGCAAGGTTGTTTAAACGGTTGTCAAAAATAGATAACCTATCTGTTTTTGGCACATCTAGGAACAAAAGCACAGCTTTTATCTTAAAAGTGGACGAATTAACTTCAACCTCTATTAAAGAGACTGTTGAAAAAGTCAAGCCAAATGTAGTTATCAATTGTATTGGTATTAGTGGCGTTGAATATTGCGAGGAAAATCCTAGTTTATGTTTTGATGTTAACTATTCTTTAGTTAAAAATGTTAGTTTTGAGTGTCAATCTAGAGGAGTGAAATTTATACACATCTCTAGTGCTATGGTATATTCAACAAGTAGTGATAATATCAATAGAGAAATACCGTTGAATTATTATGGGACGGTGAAGTTATTAGCAGATAATTATATAAAAGAGACTAACAGTAACTATATTATATTAAGACCTACACCTATATTATTCCATTCACAGGAAAACCAAAGAAGCGGTATATTAGATGTCGTTTTAGGTGATGGTGAACTTAACTTGGTTAGTGACTTTAAAACTAACTACATATTTATAAATGATTTTTTAAATATCATCTATTTAGCAATTAAATCTCCAATGCAAGTTGGTGTTTATGATGTTTGTGGAGAGCTTGTTCTTTCGCCATACAAACTAGCCCTAACATTAGTTAGGTTTAAGAAAGATATAATTAAAAGAACAAATATCGTAACATTAGGTGACTACGGTTTAAAAACAAAAGTAAATAGGCCGAATAAAGTCATATTAAATAATAATCGGATAATAAGCGAAGTCGGTTATAAATTCCCTTGTTTTATTTCATCATTGAAAGAGGAGATGTCTTGTGAAAGATAATAATCGTTGCTCAAAGAAAGTTGGGATTATCATACCAACATATAACGGAAGTAAATATATTGTCGAGACGATAAACAGTTGTTTAGAGCAATCATATAAAAACATTGAGATTGTTGTCGTTGATGATTGTAGTACTGATGATACCTATAACTTATGCCAAAGTCATTTTGTTGACAAAATACGATTAATAAAAAATGAAGTAAACTCGGGTCTTCCTACTTCAATAAATAGAGGTGTTAACAGTATAGAATCAGATTATTTTATATATTTGGGGCATGATGATCTATTACCTGAAGAACATGTGGATAGTATGTTAACAGAAGCGTCAGGATCGGAATCTTTAATTCATTGTAACAGTATTGAAATAAATGAGATTGGAGAGACTTTTGGTCTAATAAGAGATGACCATTTACAGGTTGAGTACACTAAGGATATTGACTTCCAAATTAGTATTTACAATTTTATTAGTGTGGTGGGTATGCTACATAAAACATCGTGCTTTAAAGATATTGGCGGATGGGATGAAAGGTATAATTTGTATGGCGAGTGGCTATATTATATAAAAATGAAGTCTGTATTGCCGATTAAATATACTAATAAATCAAGAGCTTTTTACCGAGTACATTCAACTAATATTAGTCATAGTTTAAGGACTGTTGAAAGGTTAAATTCATACTATGCTTATAAAGAGCATTGTCGGAATTTCGCAAGAGAGAGCACTTCATTTAACTTAGTCGAGTCTTTTAGATACCAGATTCATTCAATCAAGGAAAAATTAAGCTTTATTAAGAGAAAGATACTAATTGTAATTAATAAAGGGTAAGGGTGGGTTACATTGAAATTTAAATATAATGTAATCTCTAGTTATCTATCTAAATTTATTAATACGATATTGGTTTTAGTCTGTGCACCTGTTTATATTAGTATTATCGGGATCGAGTCTTATGGCATAATATCAGTTTACATGTTGATACAAACGTTGATGGTTGTATTAGATGCTGGAATATCGAGTACATTTACTCGTCAGGTTGCATTGTCTGTTGATGATAAAAATAAATCAGAACTAGTCTCTATTCATTTAAAAGCTATATTTATTGTTTTTTTTGTAATATGTCTAGTGATTTCTACTGTGAGTTTAATTTTCCCTTCTGGGTTAGTAAGTGTAATTTTTCCAGATAACAATGAAATTGATAAATCAGTATTATATGATAGTGCATCTTTAATTGGACTTGTAGTTGGTTTGAGATGGCTATCAGGTCCACTAAAGAGTATATACATTGGGTGTCAATATTTAGTCAGGCTAAATACTATAAATATAGTAGTGTCAATTACTAAGTATGTTGGAGTTATTCCATTGCTCTATGTAAGTGATAATGCACTTATCCACTACTTTACCTTTCAACTATTTTTGTCTTTGGTCGAGTTCATTGTTTTACTTTTGGGGGCTAATAAGCTATTCCCATTTATCAATAGAAAGCTATCTTTGAATCGTCTTAAAGAAGGTAAGCGTATATATACATTTGCCGTTACTGTTGCGTTATCATCTTGGTTATGGATTGGCATTAGCCAAATAGATAAAATACTTTTGACTAAATATCTATCATTAAAAGAATTTGCTTACTTTACTCTTGCAGCAACGTTGTTCAATTCAATGTATTTATTGATTACCCCTGCAGCACAAGCTATTCTTCCTAAATTAGCACTATCTTATGGTAAAAATATAAATAGCTATTATAAGGTTTTTGATGATGTAGTATTAAAGGTTTATGCATTCGTCGCTCCTGTGTCGATATTTATATTATTATATTCAAATGAAATTATTTATATTTGGCTTGAGAATAGTCTAATAATTGATGGTAGTAATAGATATATTATCTTCTATTTGTTGGCAACTATATTAATGTTGGTAGTCAACTCATTTTATTATCTCCAGCACTCTCAAGGCGATTTGAAACTACACAATACATTCCATTTATTTCTATTTTTGTTTTTTGTTTTCTGTATGTATTTTGGAATAGAATCATATGGTGTTTTAGGAGCTTCAGTTTCATGGTTGTTAGGGGCATTTATATACTTATTCTTAGGTGGTGTGATTGTTTTTAGAAAACATCATAATCGAAGTTTTTATTCATGGCTTTTTCGTTACATCATACCGCCATTTTTCATCTCCACTGCGATTATTTCATTAGTTAGAGGCCTAGTTGGTTTTGAATTTATATATGATGAAGGGGAGCGGTTGCATAATTTGTTGGTTTTAACGTGTCACTCTTTGTTTGCATTTTTCCCCATTGTTGGCTTATATTACTTTTATTTAATGTTCATCAATTCCAATTCCATAAAAGATAGACTATAGTTGATTAAAAATGAGAAAATTTAAAAAAGCAATATTAGTTAATAAATGTTATTCTGATAACTTAGGTGACCAAGCTATAGCTCAATCTGCAAATAAGTTATTAAAAGAACTCGGATTTATAGATGTATGCTGCCATGATTATACGTCTAAAGCTTCATCCGTATTAAATCGAAAGCAAACAAAAGGGCAGGGTTCATTAAAGAGTAAAGTTAAACAGTTATTACCATTAAAGTTGATTTGGACCATTTTAAATGTTAAGAGAATTCATCAAACTTTAAATGTTTCAGATTCAAAATATCTTTTTATTGGCGGTGGGCAGTTAGTATTATCAAACACGTACTTTCCTATTGCTGCCTTTCTTTGGGTTTTTATAGCTAAAAGACTAGGTTATACTTGTATTTATCTCAATGTTGGGGCTGGCACTAAATTTACTAGACTCGATGAAAGATTATTTAATTATTCACTTAAAAAATCTGATTTAATTTTGGTTAGAGATGATGAAACAAAAGAAATACTAGATAACAAATTTGGTGTTAGATCATATTTAACCGGAGATGTGGTTTTTACTGAAAAAAAAGAAAGAGAAAGAAGTTTAATAAGGACTAAGACTGTTGGGGTAGCAATACCTGGACTTTATGTTTTCAATACATACAATGATAAATTGACAAGAGACGCCTATTTCGAAAAGTGGTTGGGCTTTTTGGAAGAAAATAAAATAGATCTAAACGATGTAGAGTTATTTCACACAACATACGATGACCTTGTAGAGAGCAGGCTGTTCTCTAAGTATGTTCTAGGTAAGTATAAAGTGAAACTTGATATAAAAGAAGCTTCGGATATTAACACTCTAAATAATATTTTGAATAACTATGGTATAGTCATTAGCGGGCGAATGCACGCACTAATTATGGGTATTCAGCTCGGGTGTAAACCGCTAGTTTTTCCAATATCAGAAAAATTGATCTCCTTTCAATCCATTATTGATAAGGAAAAAAACCTTGATTTTTACAGTGATTGCGTACGCACTAAGACGTTAAGTCAATTATCAGAGTTGATTAGAGTATGATTCTTTATGGTATAATAACATTTTTACTCGTTTTTAATTTTCCTTTACCATTAGTTAAATTACCTTCTTTATTTGTTGTACCTATAATTTGTATAATTATCGATTTTTTAAGGTATAAGAAATTAGAACATTATTTACGTTTGAAATTAACCTATGATCTTGTTTTTTTGATCTTACTGTTTATTCTTATATTGAGTGGGGCAGTTATAAGAACATCTATAGCGGGAGCTTTAGATGTATCATATGTAAATCATCTTATTAAATTCCCTGTATATATTTTAATTTCGTATATTTATTCTTGTCACTTAAGTAAAAATAACATCTCACTGATGGATAGTTTGATTTTTGCTTTTAGTTTACAAGCTATTATTATTATCACTTCAATGTTTAGTGCTGATATTAAAAGCGTATTTGACATCTTTCGTAGTGTAGAATCTGTTGAGTCATCAGCTCGTTATGATGGTGTGAGAGGGTTGGCTGTAAGTGGTGTTATATATTTTGGTCTAGCAATTACATATTCAGTTTTTTTTCTATACTTATCTATGAAAAATAAAAATAGAAATTATAGATATTTATTCATAATACTAATAATCTTTTTCTCTTCATTTACAATAGCTAGAACAGTTTTAGTTGGTGTTTTTTTCTCTTATATTGCCCTTTGGTTTTTTAATAGGAAGACATTTAGTCGAATGCAAATACTAGCTCTTGGAATTGTCTTTATATTCTCGGTGTTGATATCTACAAATCAAGATTACTTCTCAAGAATTATAGAGCAGTTGGAGTTTACTTTTGAATTTATTTATAATTATTACTTATACGGTGAAGTGAGGACTAATTCAACAGATGTTTTAGCCGTAATGTACTATCCGTTATCAGACTTACAGTTATTACTTGGTGATGGGCTGTATATGCAAAGTGATGGCTTTCATTATTATGGCGATACTGATGCAGGCTACATGAGGAATTTTCTTTTCTTCGGCCTATTTAGCTTATTTATTTATATTTTTAATGTTGTGTTTAGTTATATGTTATCAAGGGAGTTGTTTCTTGAGCAATCAAGTAGGATAATGGCTTTTTTACTTTTATCCTTTTTGACATTTATCTTTCATTATAAAGGTGATGTTATATTAATGGCAAAGCCATACTATACATTATTATTTGCTATTTACTTCTATCATAAGATGGAAAACAATAAAGAGTTGTTGTAATTATGAAAAAGATTGCATTTTATTTATCGTCTAATGGCTTTGGTGGGGTAGAGAAAGTTAGTATTACTTATATTGAAAAGTTATGTGAGTATTATGACGTAACACTGATTTTTGACGATGAGGTTGAAATAGGTAATGAGAATGCAGATTTTAAAAAGTTAAAAGTTAGTGGAATGTTTTTTTTGAAAAGTAAGGCTATTTCAAAATTATCACTTCTTTCAAAATCAAAATTAAACTTCCCAAAGAAAATAATCCTGATGTTTATTAGGTATTTAATCGATTTATATGTGGGAGCGTTTAAAATAGGTAAAATCAAACATGATTTTGATGTGATAATTTATGGTTATCAATTGCTTCCGATCCATTTAGCAAGTAAGTGCAATGGGAAGAAAATACTATTTTTCCATAATAGTATCCAGTCTTTAGATTCGGGAGTTAGGCGATTTTTGGGGCGCATTATTGAAAAAAGGTTTTCACATTTTGATTCGATTATATTTCCTTTAGGCTGTTCCAAACTAGATTTTGAAAAACGCTATCCAAAAAATAATGCTAATCTAGTTGTCATTCCTAACCCCTTCGAGGTGGTTAGTAATAATATTTCAGAGTCGGTTAAACCAAGTGAATCTGAATATTATGTTTCCTGCGGCCGCCTAGATGAGTCAAATAAAGATTTTGAAACGTTGATTCGTGCATATGCTGACTCTGATAGTCAATTTCCGTTATATATAATAGGGGATGGTCCCTCGAGGTTATTTTTAACTAAATTAGCATATGAGTTAAAGTGTAGTCAAAGAGTAAAGTTTCTTGGTTTTATTCAAGACCCAAGCAAAATAATTAGTGACTCACGTGCGTTTATTCTATCCTCTAAAAGTGAGGGTTTTGGAATGGTGCTAATAGAAGCCATGTCTCATCATATTCCAGTAATTAGTTCAGACTGTCCTGTTGGGCCTCGAGAGATACTTAAGAATGGTGAGTTTGGAACGCTTTTTCCTGTTGGTGATATTAATACGCTATCGAAAATCATTAAAGAGCTAGACAACGAACGTGATTTTAGGTTTGCGGCAACTTTTGCAGCGTATGATTCTTTATCTCGTTACCGCCTAGATTATAGTTTTGAATCATTACAGGAATTAATTTATGAAAAAAGTTGCGTTTGAAATTAGTTCAAATATCGCTCAGTATAATCATTTCTTACCGTTATTTTTCCATTGTGTAGAATCTAGAAAATTTGATGTTAAGTTATACAGTGATAATGAAACTAACCTGAAGCTATTGCGCGATTATGTCTTAGAGCACTTTGGGAAATATAGCCATTTTATTGACATGGTCGATTTTGTTGCACTTCCTCCAAATAGAAAATCTAAGTTGAAGTATTTGGTGATTAATTATTTTCCAAAATTTTTATTACCATTAGTAAGGCGTATATACGGTGCATCTTCTTATGGAAATACACGTAGCCAGACTGAATCATTTAACGATTTTTATTCTAATAATATGAATTTTTTTTCCAACTTCGATGTTGTTATGACAACCGAATTAAAAGGTGGAGTAGTACTAGAACAATACGGTGTTAAACTGGTTTGGCTTCTCCATGGTGTAATTTCTAATCATTACCCTTATAGTAAAGATTGGACTGCTGATCTTATTGTTAGTCCTAAGTTAAATTTTAGAAATGAACTTTTGACTCATACTAACGCCAATGAAAATATATCTGTATATGATAAGATATACTTGAAGAAAAATTCTCTTGATCTTTTAGATAAAAAAATAAAGTCTGATTTATTTAAAAATAGTAATCCTACTGTAATTTATAATCCTCATTGGGACAATCGGGACGGGTTAAGTAGTTATTTTGTTTTTTTTAATCAAGTGATAAAGTTTTTTGTCGAGAATAATAACTATAATTTGATCTTTGCCCCTCATGTCAATTTAGATAAGTTCTTCGATATTAATATTCCTCAATCCTTTTATGAATTTGATAATATTCATATCGATACCAATTCTGATAGGTTGACAAATGGGTTTTATTTACAATGTGCTGACTTATACTTAGGTGATGTCAGCAGTCAATATTTTGAAATGCTATTGTTTAATGAGGTTCCAGCAGTATTCTTAGTTGATTCTAATATAGACTCTTCACTTTACCCAACTTATTGGAAATACGGAAGGGTCTTGAATACTATGAGTGATTTTGTAGAAGATGTATTCTTAAATAACCCTTCTACAAAAGCTAAGGTTATGCATTTTAGTCAGATGGATGATAATATTGACAATCTCATTCATGCTATAGAGGAGCTTTGATAAGTTTTACTTATAAGAATGATTAGGCATAAGGCATTAATAATGAAACAAGGCTAAACACCTTGTTTCATTTAGAGTTAATCAATAGCTTTTTTCAGGCATCCCTCGGAATTTTCGATACCAACTTGTAATCCTCCAAATATAGCTGATTGTGATTGTATAGATTGAAAAACAAAGTACGAACAACGTAAACATTATCGACTCATCAATCTTTGATAACTCACCGTATATTCCAAAACCTGCAAAAACACTTGCAATAATAAATATTATTGCAAGTGTTTGGCGTGGGCTAAATCCTAAGCGCTGGAATATATGATGTAAATGCTCTCGATCAGGTTTAAATGGTGAGTCACCGCGTCGTATTCTTCTGAACATTATAGCTGCCATATCCATCAAAGGGATAGCGATTAACCAGAGTGCGGTAATGGGGCGCATTAGGAAAGATTTTTCTTCTTGACTTGCCCCCAACAGCAACCAAATGACAGTGAAGCCAATCATCATGCTACCAGCGTCGCCCATGAATACTTTTCTTTTCCGACCTAATATCCCTAAGTTCATTAGTATATATGGGACAATTGCAACAATAAAGACAACGCATAAATATGCTAATCCATGTTGGCTCTCAACTTGTAGTAACACTGCAATTCCTGCGAAGGTTACGATTGACAATCCGCCTAATAGTCCGTCAATGCCATCTACCATATTGAAAGCATTTATAGCTCCAATTACAGCTAAAATAGTAACAAATGGACTTAATATTCCTAGATGTATAGCGCCAATACCGAAGATGTCGCCAATGTTTTGTAGACGTAAATCAGCGAAGTACATCATCCCTATAGAGAGAGCACCCTGAATCAATAAACGTATTTTGAAGTTAAGATCAAACTTATCATCAAGAGCGCCAACTATAACAAGAGTTGATATACAGCTTAAGAATAAGTAACTATGCGTAATCACATCTGGATTAGAGGCAATGAACTGCCCTATAGAAAGGCAAATAGAAATCCCACCAACTAACGGCACAGTACCGCTATGCAGTTTTCTAGCGTTTGGTTTGTCAACTAAGCCTATACTTTTGGCGACTTTACGCATGAGAAATAGTGAAGAAAAGGAAAAAAAGCCAACGAAAGATAGCTCTAATAACATTATAGTCTCTAGCCAATTGTACTAATTATTTGAATGTTTAAATGATACTCTAAAAGAGTAATAATGTATATTTTGTTAGTGTGTATTGGCCACTTTAACTGACTTATGTTGTTGTATCCGGAAATTACAAGTCAAACTATTGACTTGCGCAAAAACCTATAGAATGTTATTTATTTTCACATAAGATATTCTTTTCTGCGCTCTTTCTTGATCTTCCGCTACAGTTTTGACTGTAAACTGTAGTAAAATTACGCTAATTTGTTTTTATACCGATTTATTTTGAATTGAACGAGGTCAGTCCTATGTCAGCTAAGAAGCCAATGGCTCTAGTGATCCTTGACGGTTACGGTTACCGTGAAGACAACCAAGACAACGCTATCGCGAACGCTAATACACCTGTATTAGACGGTCTTATTGCTAACCAACCTAACACGCTAATCTCGGCTTCTGGCTTAGATGTAGGCCTACCTGATGGCCAAATGGGTAACTCTGAAGTGGGTCACACCAACATTGGTGCGGGTCGCGTGGTATACCAAGATCTTACTCGTATTACTAAGTCAATTTCAGACGGCGAGTTCGGCCAAACTGAAGCGCTAGTGAATGCTGTTGATAAAGCGGTTAAAGCAGACAAAGCGGTTCACATCATGGGCCTTATGTCTCCAGGTGGCGTTCACTCTCATGAAGACCACATCTACGCAGCTGTTGAAATGGCAGCAGAGCGTGGCGCAGAGAAAATCTATCTACACGCATTCCTAGACGGTCGTGATACGCCGCCACGTAGCGCAGAAAACACACTGGCACGTTTCCAAGCGCTATTCGCTAAGCTAGGTAAAGGCCGTGTTGCTTCACTTATTGGTCGTTACTACGCAATGGACCGTGATAACAACTGGGATCGCGTTCAAGAATCTTACGACCTGCTTACTCAAGCGAAAGGTGACTTCACGTTTGATACAGCTGTTGCTGGCCTAGAAGCGGCTTACGCTCGTGACGAAAACGATGAGTTCGTTAAAGCGACTGAAATCAAAGCGGAAGGTGAAGAATCAGCAGCTATCGTTGATGGCGATGCGGTTATCTTCATGAACTACCGTGCTGACCGTGCTCGTGAAATCACACGTGCATTCGTGCCTAGCTTCGACGGTTTTGAGCGCAACGTATTCCCAGCGATCGATTTCGTGATGCTGACTCAATACGCAGCCGACATCCCACTTCTTTGTGCATTCCCACCGGCTTCTCTAGAGAACACCTACGGTGAATGGTTATCTAAAGAAGGCAAAACGCAGCTACGTATCTCTGAAACAGAGAAATACGCGCACGTGACATTCTTCTTTAACGGCGGTAAAGAAGACGAGTTTGAAGGCGAAGAGCGTCAGCTTGTTGCTTCTCCAAAAGTAGCTACGTACGACCTACAGCCAGAAATGAGCGCACCAGAGCTCACTGAAAAGCTAGTTGCAGCAATCAAAGGCGGCAAATACGACGCTATCGTTTGTAACTTCCCTAACTGTGACATGGTTGGCCACACTGGCGTTTACGATGCAGCAGTTAAAGCCGTAGAGTCGCTAGACGAATGTCTTGGCAAAGTGGTTGAAGCAATCAAAGAAGCGGATGGTCAACTGCTTATCACTGCAGACCACGGTAACGCGGAAATGATGGTAAACCCAGAAACGGGCGGCATCCACACAGCACACACAAACCTACCTGTTCCACTTATCTATGTAGGCAGCAAAGATGTTGAGTTCAAAGAAGGCGGTAAGCTGTCTGACCTTGCACCAACGATGCTTTCTCTATCTGGTATCGCAATTCCGGCTGAGATGTCAGGTGACGTGATCGTTAAGTAGTTAAATAGTTGTTTGGCTCAGCGGTTCACGTTGAGCTTTAATGATTTTGAAAGCCCGCACTTCAAAGTGCGGGCTTTTTTATAGATGCGAGATACGAGTAAACGGGATTCGAAGAGCTTAAGAGCAGATGCGAGATGCGGGTAGACGAGATTCGAAGAGCTTGAGGGCAGATACGGGATGCGAGTAATCGAGTATCGAAAAGCGATCAAGCCAAAAACAGAAAGAGAATTCCTTTTTGCCTTTCGCATCCCGATCCTCGTTTACTTGTTACCTTCTTATCCCGTCATTCCAGAATTGAGGAGCGAAATACCTGGAATCTCATGCCTCGTATTACTTGTCATATTCGGTATTCTACATAAAGAGAGATTCCCTATCACTGTAGGGAATGACGTTGTCCAAAGTGTAATGATAAAGGGCAGGTACGGGATGTGGGTAAACGAGTGGCGAAAAGCGATAAAGCCTAAAGCAGAAAGATCATTTCTTCTTTGCATTTCGTATCCCGACTCTCGTTTACTCGTTACCTTCTTATCCCGTCATTCCAGAATAGAGGAACGAAATATCTGGAATCTCATGCAACGTATTACTTGCCATATTCGGTGTTCTACATAAAGAGAGATTTCCTATCACGCTCGTACCTCGCCGCAGGGAATGACGTTGTCAAAAGTGTAATGATAAGGGGCGAAGGCGGGGAATCGGGATACGGGTTGTGACAGGACTAACAGCAGAGAAAGAAATCCTTCTTTGTTTCTTTTCGTATCTCGTCACTCGCAACTCTCATCTTGTTTTCAAAACCGAACGCTCAAAATCCAACAACCACTCTTTGCGGTTCATGCCGCCGGTATAGCCGGTTAATGTGCCATTCGCACCGATGACTCTATGGCAGGGAACAACGACGCTAAATGGATTCTTGCCATTTGCACCACCCGCCGCTCTTACGGCTTTTGGGGTATCCATTCTTTTCGCTTGTTCACCGTAACTGATGGTTTCCCCATATGGAATTGTTGTTAAAGCTGCCCATGCATTGAGCTGAAAATCAGTGCCTTGTGGATTTAAAGGTAAATCAAAGCTTGTACGTTTTCCTGCGAAGTATTCATCTAACTGTTTTGTCGCCAGTAGGCAAAGCTCATCTGGATTGCTAGTCATTAGCTCTTCGTGATTTACATGGTCAATTTCAATAAGCGACACACCATTACTAACAATGATCATCTTGCCAATCGGTGCGTCATAAAGCATTTTGTAAATGGTTTCTTCCATGTCATCTTCCTTCTTCTAGTCTCTTTCTGTTCTCAAGCTCTTTGAATCTCGATACCCGAATCTCGCATCTGCTCTTACATCTTTTCGCATCTCGATTACTCGCATCCCGCATCTGTTTTAGCTCTAACACGAAGTGCAAAGCAATACCCCGAAACACCGCCCATGATGTTCCCCAAGGCTAAGCCAATAAACAACCCTTCGATACCATCAATTTGGCTGCCTATCCAAGCGAAAGGCAATGTGAATACAAACAAGCGCATGAAGCTCCACTGAAAGGCTTTGAGTGGTTGATGCATCGCATTCATCGCGCTGATCAGCATCATCACAATGCCTTGGAATCCATAGCTAAATGGGACGACTAACAGGTAATGCCACAAGATGCTTCGTACGGATTCTTCTTGAGAAAAGAGGGCAGCCAAAGGGATGCTCAATGGCACCATCATTAAGAAAATCAAACCTTGGAACATCACGGCAAAGCGCATGCTTAAGAACAGAGCCTTGAAACTACGCTGTGGATTACTAGCGCCAAAGTTCTGTGCCATGAAAGGCGTGAGGGCAGAAGTTAAAGACATCAACACGATAATCAAAATCGATTCAATACGCTGGGCAGCTCCGTAAGCTGCCACGGCTTCTGTTCCTTGTTTGGCTAACATCATCATGATTATGGCGCCAGCAATTGGGTTCAGGGCATTGGAAAGGGCGGCGGGTGTGCCGATGGTTAAGATCTGTTTCCAGTCATCGATGATGTTTTTTATTTTGGGTGGAGCAAGCAGCTTTTCTCGTATGGTTAACACATACAGTGAGCCACATAACGCACCAAGCCAACTGAATCCGCTAGCAATGGCTGCGCCTTGAATCTCTAGCTCAGGGAAAGGCCCGTAACCGAAGATCAGCAGCGGGTCGAGAATGCCGTTAATAAGGCCGGCCAGCATCATGATCTTGGCGGGTGTTTTGGTATCGCCACTCGCTCGTATCGCGCTGTTGCCTGCCATTGGAATCACAAGCAGCGGTATCGCTAAATACCAGACCGACATATATTCGGATATCAGTGGCAGTAACTCAGGCTCTGCTCCCAACAGTGTAAACATGGGTTCCAGCGTTACGAGCCCCAGTATTGATGCAAAACCAACAAGAAGCACTGCAAGCAGTAAACCGTGGCAAGTAAAACGAGCCGCATTTTGCGCGCAACCTTGGCCAAGTAATCGCCCGATACACGTTGATAAGCCAATGCCTATACCCATGGTAATGCAGTTGATAGCGAAGGTGACAGGGAAGGTAAAACTCACCGCTGCAAGGGCTTGCGTGCCGAGCAATGAGATAAAGAAGGTATCGACAAGGTTAAACATCAAGATCGCCACCATACCGAATATCGTCGGTATAGTCATAGTACGTAGAGTCTGTGTTATCGGGGCCGTGAGAAGCCCATGCTTATCTTGCATGTAAAATACCGATTGAACTAGAATAGTAGAGGTAGAATACAGTGAATTGTCATCTCTCTGAAGATCACTTTCATAAAGTTTACAAATCGTACAATACTAACAGCATACGGTGTGATAGCATTCTGCCGTTAATAATTTAGATGTTTTGAGAGATTTAAAGTGAAGCAGCAGACACAACCACAGCCGTACTCCCCGCAAAATCCACCGATGTACACAACGAACGATGAGATTGATCTGAGAGAGCTTTTTAAGGCGCTGTGGGATGGTAAGTTAATAGTTATATTGGTGACTGCTTTATTCACTGCTAGTAGTATTGGGTTTGCTTTATTAGCTCAAGAATGGTGGTCTTCTAATGCCAAGATCACAGAGGCTCAACCTCAAGATTTATCTACATATCAACAACAAGTGAAGCAGTTTCAGCCTATTTTTGATATATATCAAGATGATGGCACTGTCCTAGTCAGTAGAGAGTTAGACAGTTTGGTTGATTCTGAGGTATTGTTCCAACGCTTTGTAAATGCTTTTAATTCAACGAATAATAAGAGAGATTTCTTAGATAATAGTGTTGATTTCAAAGAGTTTAAAAGCTCTGTTGTTGGTAGTTCTGATATGACAGCAGATGAAATTAGAGCCTTATATGCTGAATGGTTTGATAGAATTTCTGCTTCTAAAGTCGATAAAAAGGATCGTAATTCACCATATACTATTAGTTTTCAAACAACGACTAAGGAAAGCAGCTTTGACTTGTTAACTGCTTACATTTTGATTACAGAGTTGAAAGTTCATGAAGATGCATTTAATAACTTACGCGCGGTAGTGAATGGCAAGCGTAATGAGTTGATTCAACAAAAAAGAATTTTAGAAAGCCAAGCAAACAATAAGTTGTTAGTCGAAACGGAACGAACAAAATATGCAGCTCAAATTGCCAAGTCTGCAGGAGTCGATAGACCTATTCAAACAGGTAATGAAAGTGAACTATTTAGCATTGATTTAGGTGTTAAGGGCTTAGATGCAAAAGTTCAAGCTTTAGAATCGATTAAAAATTTGAGTGTTATTGAACCTCGCCTTCAACAGATAAACGCAAAACTAGATATGTTGAAGAATCTTGAAATTGATCGAAACGCTGAATTTCAAACGTTCCGTTATATAGAAAATGTTGAACAACCGATAACTCGCGATAAACCTAAGCGCGCTTTGATTGTCGTTCTTGGTACTTTGCTAGGTGGTATGTTGGGTGTGGCAATCGTTCTAATGCGTTTTGCATTTAGAAAAAAAGATTAAGTTATTTTTAATGGCTAGTAGTTAACTACTAGCCATTTTTTATGTTTCCTAGTTGCTTATGTCTCATATCTATTTCTCTATCTTCCCATCACTCTTAAAATCATCTGCTCCAAAGCTTTTCGCTACTCGTTTACTCGCATCCCGTATCTGCATTTTAGATCACAATTTTTTCTTTCCCCCCTTGGGATCTTTCACTTCGCCCCAACATACTGATTAACCCATGCCAATCGTGGCAACTATCATTATTAAATGGAAATTATCAGGAGATACGACCGATGAATATCCGTCCTCTACACGACCGAGTTATCGTTGAGCGCCAAGAAGTTGAATCTAAATCTGCTGGTGGCATCGTTCTAACTGGTTCTGCCGCTGAAAAATCAACGCGCGGTACTATTCTAGCTGTTGGCAAAGGCCGCATTTTAGAAAATGGTTCAGTACAACCATTGGACGTTAAAGTTGGCGATACCGTTATCTTCTCTGAAGGCTACGGCACTAAAACTGAAAAGATCGACGGCAAAGAAGTTCTGATCATGTCTGAAAACGACATCATGGCGATCGTTGAGTAATCCGACCCATCAAACTGTACTGACTGAATAAAGAATTTTAAAGGAAATTAAGATGGCTGCTAAAGACGTTAAATTTGGTAACGACGCACGTATTAAAATGCTAGAAGGTGTAAACGTTCTGGCTGACGCAGTAAAAGTAACGCTGGGTCCTAAAGGCCGTAACGTTGTTCTAGACAAATCATTTGGCGCACCAACGATCACTAAAGATGGTGTTTCAGTTGCACGTGAAATCGAACTTGAAGACAAGTTCCAAAACATGGGCGCACAAATGGTTAAAGAAGTAGCTTCGCAAGCAAATGACGCGGCGGGCGACGGAACAACAACAGCAACAGTATTGGCTCAGTCTATTATCGCTGAAGGCCTAAAAGCGGTTGCTGCTGGCATGAACCCAATGGATCTTAAGCGCGGCATCGACAAAGCGGTTATCGCGGCTGTTGAAGAGCTGAAGAACCTTTCTGTTCCTTGTTCAGACACGAAAGCTATCGCTCAAGTAGGTACTATCTCTGCGAACTCTGATTCGACAGTAGGTAACATCATTGCTGAGGCGATGGAAAAAGTAGGTCGTGATGGCGTAATCACGGTTGAAGAAGGTCAGGCTCTACAAGACGAGCTAGACGTAGTTGAAGGCATGCAGTTCGACCGCGGTTACCTGTCTCCTTACTTCATCAACAACCAAGAAGCAGGTTCTGTTGATCTAGAAAGCCCATTCATTCTTCTTATCGACAAGAAAGTTTCGAACATCCGTGAACTTCTTCCGACTCTAGAAGCAGTTGCTAAGGCATCTCGTCCACTTCTTATCATCGCTGAAGATGTAGAAGGCGAAGCGCTAGCAACTCTTGTTGTGAACAACATGCGTGGCATCGTTAAAGTGGCTGCTGTTAAAGCACCTGGTTTTGGCGACCGTCGTAAATCTATGCTTCAAGACATCGCTATCCTAACGGGCGGCACGGTTATCTCTGAAGAGATAGGCCTAGACCTTGAGAAAGTAACGCTAGAAGACCTAGGTCAAGCTAAGCGCATTACGATCACTAAAGAAAACTCAACCATCATCGATGGTGCGGGTAATGAAGAGATGATCAAAGGTCGCGTTTCTCAAATTCGTCAACAAATCGAAGATGCAACGTCTGACTACGATAAAGAAAAACTTCAGGAGCGCGTAGCTAAGCTAGCTGGCGGTGTTGCAGTAATCAAAGTTGGCGCTGCGACTGAAGTTGAGATGAAAGAGAAGAAAGACCGCGTTGAAGATGCACTTCACGCAACTCGCGCTGCTGTTGAAGAGGGTGTGGTTGCTGGTGGTGGTGTTGCACTTATCCGCGCGGCATCTAAAGTTGCTGGCCTTGAAGGCGACAACGAAGAGCAAAACGTAGGTATCCGTGTTGCACTACGTGCAATGGAAGCGCCTATCCGTCAAATCACTAAGAACGCAGGTGATGAAGAATCTGTTGTTGCTAACAACGTTCGTGCTGGCGAAGGTAACTACGGTTACAACGCGGCTACTGGCGAATACGGCGACATGATTGCAATGGGTATCCTAGACCCAACTAAGGTAACTCGTTCTGCACTTCAGTTCGCAGCATCAGTTGCTGGTCTTATGATCACAACAGAAGCTATGATCACTGACAAGCCACAAGACTCTGGCCCTGCAATGCCTGATATGGGTGGCATGGGCGGTATGGGTGGCATGGGCGGCATGATGTAATCATCCCCCCTTTATCTATAGCAGAGAAAGCTATACATAAGCTTTAAAGCGGAGACCTCGGTCTCCGTTTTTTTATGTTTTGAAATCGTCACTCCCTACTGCTCTTTGCTATACGCACCAGAGGATTTTGTGTTCTGAGATTCCAGATACTTTGTCCCTAAGTTCTGGAATGACGGTTGTTATTGCTTGAGCTATATTGTGTTTCGTCATTCCCTACAGCGAGGCACGAGCGTGGTAGGGAACCTTTAGTGTTGTGCATCGAAATGTGTGCTGACGGCTACTCTTACCTCTCACCGTATCCCTTTCTTTATATTGCTCTTTATGACTTAGCGGCTTATATTCAACAGTACAGTTATGACATCAATCTAACATGGCTAACTGTTTAATTAAGGATAATAAATGCTTGATTGATAATATATAAATCAAGTTAATAATAGTCAGTGGAGACTTCCCCAATGAAAAAACTACTTTCAGTACTTGCTGTGTCTGCAGCAGTAATGGCACCGGCTGTATTCGCTTCTTCGCCTGTTATGTTCTCAACCATTAACGGCTTCAACGCACCGGACTCAGATGCGGTTGGCGGTGTGCGCTTGGCATTACTTCATGGACAAGTGAACGACCTTAAAGGCCTTGATCTTGCTGTTGTTGGTATGTCAGAGACGCAAACCACAACGGGTGTAAACTTGGGCATTTTTGGTGCATCAAAAGTAAATCAAGAGATGACTGGTGCTTCACTTGGCTTCTTTAACTGGAATACAGGTAAAACGACGGGTCTAAACCTAGGTGCTGTAAACATTACTAATGATGTGA
The DNA here is from genome assembly GCF_030397615.1 of Vibrio sp. 14N.309.X.WAT.E.F5. Classification (NCBI taxonomy): domain Bacteria; kingdom Pseudomonadati; phylum Pseudomonadota; class Gammaproteobacteria; order Vibrionales; family Vibrionaceae; genus Vibrio; species Vibrio sp. 14N.309.X.WAT.E.F5. Next base: position 178,474 of record NZ_JAPNXR010000009.1, read on the forward strand.
AAGGCGCGAACGTGAGCTTCGTAAACTATTCTGAAGGCGACACCATGGTTGATGTCGGCGCAGCTAACCTTTCTGAAGTATCAACAGTTCAAGTGGGTATTTTCAACAAAACAACGAAGATCGAAGGCGTACAGATTGGTTTGATCAACTGTGCTGATAACGGCTTCTTCCCGTGCTTCCCGATTGTGAACTTTGCTAAGTAAATTGTAGTAAGCTTCTCAGTTCTCTATTGGCGAGTTGCTTTTTTTAGTAAGGCTTAAAGCTTTCAATGTTTAAACCTATTAACGCCTAAGCCCTTGAGCTTAGGCGTCATTGCTTTCCATTCCTAACGCACATATCTCAAATGACTCAATAAGCATTCTGTTTTATATTTGCTATTGCAGTATTTTTACTTATAAGTACAATGTGCGATAAATTTTCAACGATGATTTATATGCTTTGATTAATACCCATACCGTCGATTTTAAAAAGGCTTTTTTAAGTCTGACCGCCAGTTTTTTAGTAGTTTTGGGCTTGTTGCTCGTTGATTCAGCGGAAGAATCAGATAAACAGTATGGAATCGAAAACCAAGGCGTGACACGCTCTTTAGCGGAGCTCACACAGATCATAAATGCGCTTGAGTACAACATTACGGCGCTCTATCCACTGCATGGGGATACCTATGTATTCTCGCATGAGAAAAAGATCGAAGATGAAACGTGCTATTTCACCAGTGAAGAGCAGCATGCCCCTCGCTTTGACTTTATGTTCTCTGGCCCTCGTGAGATGTGTGACCCTAAGTCGGATCTTCATACCGAAGCCGGTAAGCGTTTGTTTATCGCGCCAACCATGGCTTACTTTGCAAATACCATAGAGACCATCTCTGCGATCTACTTTATTTCAAAAGAGAAGTTTATTATCTCTTCCCCCTCCGATATTGCCCAATATATGAAAGGCGATACGTTCGACTCTGTCGTAAATAGCCGACCATATTGGATTAATACGATTCGCTTTGGCTTAGCTCAGGGGCAAGACCAAGTGGTGTACACCGGCCAATACGATGATTACTTAACAGGTAAGAAAGTGGTGACCTTGACCAAGGGAATTTACGTTAATGGTGAATTCAAAGGGGTGTTGGGTGTTGATGGCTATGTCTCTAATCTAGTCTCGAACCCTACCCATGGCTATAAAGTCACGAGTACTCGAGGCGCAAACAAGTACGGGTTTATGGACTTTACCTATTCCAAGCCTCTGTATGTTGATGGCATTAATACCCAGCTATACCTGAGTATTGAAGAAGATAAGATCGAGCACTTTCTACATGTTTTGGAGATGGAAAGAGTTCAGCTTGTCATATTATTAGCGTTGTATTTCATCTTGTCTTTATGGCTGTGGCGTGTATATGTCAAACAAGAGCACAAGCGGTTGAATGATTTAGCGATGCTTGACCCTATGACGGGTCTAATGAATCGACGTGGCTTTGAAGCGAAATTGTTAGCACAAGAAGAAGCACCGATTATTGGCTTCGGTGTGTTCGATATTGACGACTTTAATAAGGTGAATGATCAATATGGGCACAAAGTCGGAGACGAAGTGATTTGTCATGTTGCTCAGTTGATGATGAACAGCATTAGACAACAAGATATTGTCGCCAGATTTGGCGGTGAGGAGTTTGTCGTGGCCATTACTGGCGAATCATCGGAGTTGCTTACGTCGATTTTTGAGCGCATACAAAACGACATTAATTTACAAAGTTACCGTTGTGCGAATGGTGACAAGATCGATATATCGGTTTCAGGGGGCGCGACGCTTTACTCGCTGTATAAGTTCGATAGTGTCGGGCACTTGTGGGAAAACCAGAGTATTCGCGCTTCCGACGAGCAGCTTTATAAGGCCAAAGCTTCGGGCAAGAATCAAGTGCTGATTCACGTTTACTAAGAGTTGTGCTTTGTTCCGGAATGCATAGCTAACATAAACAAATAAATGAAAAGCCTAGTTGTTTTCCAACTAGGCTTTTTGATTTGATTTGATTTGATGAAGAGGGGGGAGTTGTTACTTTTTCATTCGCCCTTTGTTCATCCATTTCTGGTGAACACCACGGCGTAAACTTTGGAAGCTGTTCTCGACCTTGTCGACCCCAAGCAGAATCACTAGAGCCATTAGCGTGATAATGACCGACTGCGAAAGGTGCCCTAACGCAATCATCATCCCCAACGCCGCCAACACCCAAATAATGGCCGCTGAGGTGACGCCATGAATTTTGCCATCTAGTGTCATCATGACCCCTGCACCAAGAAAACCCACCCCAGTAATGATCTGGCCAAGCACACGAGCCTGGTCGAGCGTGTTGGGGGATAGGCTAATCGCCATGGTGAGGAAAAAATAGGTACCGCTGATGATAAGGATCGATGTCCTTATTCCTACGGGTTTACCACGAGTTTGTCTTTCGATTCCGATCAACGATCCACACAGCATACATGCCGCAAGGCCTGCCCAGCTAAAGGGGGCAAGGTTGAGAGTTTGTTCTATAAATTGTGACATATCACCCCTCCTAAGAATTTAGAATAGAGCCGAGTATGCTAATAATAGACCGGACGATCGAACAAAAAATTTTTGTCTTAACGGTTGGTGCTAATGATGAAGCGCTAGCAGCCTGTCGTGGTTAGAGTGAATACTGGTGTTGTCGTCTCAGTCGCTTCTTGATACTCAAGATAGCAGTTATCCCCTACCTTTTTACGACTTGCTGGAGCGTAGATAATTTTTCCATCTTTGTCATTACTGTTCGTAAAGTACCAATCTGCATTACCGACTCCCCACTCAGCATCAAGAAAGGTTGATTCGATGAGCATTGACCAAGCGTCGCTGTTGATTGCTGCTGGGTAGCCGTAGACGACTGAGATATCGTCGCCCTCAACATTAACGGATGCGCTAGCTGCTTTATCTAAGCCTAATGCTGATGTCTTACCATAAAGCATAGCACTTGCACCTTCCATTCCGCCCTTCAGGCCATTTAATGTTGAGATGCGAGCATCGGTTTGAAGGTTGAGGAACTTAGAAGCTGCAGTCACCGAAACAATACCCAGAATCACGATGACCACAACCAGTTCGATAATGGTGAAGCCTTTCTGTTGAGTCTGTGATTGTGAGCAAGCGCTTAAGGCATTGGGATATCATTGATATGACTTCTTTATTCAATGTGTAGGTCGAGTGGTGTTTTGCTGCTGCGTCCGCCAATCTCGCGAGTTAGCTTTGGTACTAGGTAGCCAGAAACTTCAGAGATCAACCCCTTAAAGTGATGCTTGGCTTCTTCATCGGAAATATAGAAGTGAGCAGCGCCCTGAACTTTATCAAGCACATGCATATAGTAAGGTAAAACACCGGCGTCGAATAGCTTCTCGCTCAATTCTTTCAATGAGTTAGCGCTGTCATTGACCCCTTTTAGCATCACACCTTGATTAAGCAGAGTCGCACCACTTTGCTTCAACTTATAGAAGGCTTGCTTGAGCTCTAAGTTGATCTCGTTGGCATGATTAATATGGCTGACCATCACCACATTGAGGCGAGTTTGAGCTAACAATTGGCACAGTTCATCCGTCACTCGAGCGGGGATTACAACCGGTAAACGGCTATGGATTCGAACGGTTTTCACATGCGGAATCTGTTCGATGGCATTGATCAGCCAATCTAGCTCGCTGTCCTTTGCCATCAGAGGGTCGCCGCCAGACAAGATCACTTCGTTGATCTCAGGGTGTTGAGCCACATAGTCTAAGCTGACTTGCCAAACTGACTTTGAGCCTTTGTTGTCTTGATAAGGGAAGTGACGGCGGAAGCAGTAGCGACAGTTGATGGCGCAACCACCTTTTACGATCATTAGCGCGCGACTTTTATATTTATGCAGCAACCCTGGGATCGCGTTGTCTTGTTCTTCCAGTGGATCAGCCGAATAACCTTGGTGTACTTCGAACTCTTCGCTTAAAGGTAATACCTGACGCAGTAATGGATCGTGAGGGTTGCCTTTTTCCATTCGCTCGACAAAACTTAGGGGCACCCGAAGGGCAAATAACTCACGAGCAGCAAACCCTGCTTGCCACGGTGTTGGGTCTATTTCCAATGCTTCAAGCAGTTTTGTCGGGTCAGAGATCGCATTCGATAGTTGTTTGAGCCAGTTTTGCTCAACAGATTCGACTTTTCGGGTTATGATATGCGGCATTGAAATTAACTCAAAGATGTGGAAGAGAAAATCATGGCGTCAGTAAGCACCAATGAATTCAAAGGCGGTTTAAAATTCATGTTAGATAACGAGCCTTGCGCAATTATCGACAATGAATACGTTAAGCCAGGTAAAGGCCAAGCGTTTAACCGTGTAAAACTTCGTAAACTGCTGTCAGGCAAAGTGTTAGAGAAAACATTCAAGTCAGGCGAAAGCTTCGAGCTTGCAGATGTTGTTGACGTTGAACTAGGCTACCTATACAACGATGGCGAATTCTACCACTTCATGAACAACGAAACATTTGAGCAAATTGCAGCAGACGTAAAAGCAGTCGCTGACTCAGCAAAATGGTTAGTTGAAAATGACGTTTGTACTCTAACGTTGTGGAATGATAACCCTATCACTGTTACTCCGCCAAACTTTGTTGAGATCGAAGTAACTGAAACCGATCCTGGCCTGAAAGGCGATACACAGGGTACGGGTGGTAAACCTGCAACTCTAGCAACAGGCGCGGTAGTTCGCGTACCTCTATTCATCGCTATCGGTGAAGTTGTTAAAGTTGATACTCGTACTGGCGAATACGTTGGTCGTGTAAAATAATTTGATTGTGTCCATCTTGTTTAGGATGGCTCAGTGAAATAAGAAAGGTCGCTTATGAGCGACCTTTTTTGTATCCCAAGATCAGAGGCGAGTAAACGGGATGCGAGATACGAAGAGCTTGAAGGGCAGATGCGAGTAAGCGGGATGCGAGATACGAAAAGCTTGAAGGGCAGATGCGCGTAAACGAGATGCGGGATACGAAGAGCGGGAAGAGCAGATTAGAGTAAGCGAGATACGGGATACGAAAAGCAGGAAGAGCAAGTTAGAGGATAAGAGATTTGACAAGCAACAAAAAAAGCAGAACAAGATAATCCTGTTCTGCTTTTAGTCTTTTCGCTCTTAAGCTTTTCGCATCTCGATTACTCGAATCCCGCATCTGCTCTTAAGCTCTTCGATACTCGTTTACCCGAATCTCGTATCTGCTCTTAAATCATAAAAATGAAGATAACAGATAGCGCGCTGATTAGGCCTGCAACGAAGTAGCAACCCACTTTACCTGCAACGCCGACGTGGAACTTAAGGTCGTGCATGCCGTGGTGAAGACGGTGCATTGCGTGCCACATTGGCAGTGCTAGCGTACCGATGATGAATAGCGCACCGATAATGCTGGTGGCAAACTCAGAGACACGTTCGTAGCTCATTGCATCCGCATCAATAATGCCCATTGGCACTAAGATACCCAGCACTAGGATCGTGATTGGTGTGATCATCGCGAACCAAGTACCACCAGCGCCGAATAGGCCCCACCAGATTGGTTCATCAGAGCGTTTCGGATTGTGGTTAACATTGTAATTTGTGTTCATAACGAAGCTCCTTACACCACCATCAGAACGATTAAAGAAATAAATGCCACCGCTGCCCATTGGGTCAGTACGATGATTCTTTTATCTACCAATTTGCCTTTAAGGCGGATTGGCATTACTTGAGGCATCATGCTGAAGAAGGTCTGTGCGTGCAGTAAGCTGCCAAGCAGTGCCACGATGTTGATACCAACAACGATAGGGTTAGCCATAAAGCTCAACCAACCTTCCCATGCTTCAGGGCCTTTCACTAGCGAACCCAAACCGAAGGTTAGGAACAGAGTGAATAGAATCAAAGGCAGTACAGTCGCTTCACGTAGCATGTAGAAGCGGTAGAACGGATGGTTGCTCCACCACGTTCTCTTCATCTCACGAACATAAGGCTTACGATTGCTCATATTATGCCTCCTCTGCTGTTTTTACTTGCGATCCATCAGGCTTGAACATCGAAATAACGAAGTCCATTGAAGACTCAACTTTGCCTTGGTTTACTGCCGCTGCTGGGTCTACTTTCTTCGGACATACGTCAGAACAGTAACCTACAAACGTACAGCCCCAAGCGCCGTTGTCGCCATTGATAAGCTTCATACGTTCAGCTTTACCATTGTCACGGCTATCTAGGTTGTAGCGGTGAGCAAGAGCAAGTGCCGCAGGGCCAATGAACTCAGGGTTTAGACCAAACTGAGGACACGCTGCGTAACACAAACCACAGTTGATGCAACCAGCGAACTGTTTGTACTTCGCCATTTGCTCTGGAGTTTGGATGTTAGTGCCATCTTCAGGTTTACGGTCGTTACCAATGATGTATGGCTTGATTGCTTCAAGGCGCTCGATGAACGGCGTCATGTCGACAATCAAATCTTTCTCGATTGGGAAATTAGCCAAAGGCTCAATCTTGAAGCCATTCGGGTAATCACGTAAGAAGCTCTTACACGCCAGTTTTGGCACGCCATCAACCATGATGCCGCAAGAACCACAAATCGCCATACGACAAGACCAACGGTAAGACAGGTCTTTATCTAGGTTATCTTTGATGTAACCGATCGCATCAAGTACCGACATGGTTTCATCAAATGGCACTTCAAAGGTTTGAAAGTGAGGTTCTGCATCGTGCTCAGGGTCATAACGCAGGATTTCAATTTTTTGGATTCGATTCGCTGACATTATGCTTGCTCCTCTTCGCTCTTCTTAGCATTCTCTTCTGCTGCTTTTTCAGCGGCAGCGGCTTTCTCTGCAGCTTCACCGTACAGACGAGCTTTAGGTTGAGATTTAGTAATCTTAACGCCGCTGTAGTCGATGGTTGGTGCTGCATCTTCGTTGTAGAAAGAGAGAGAGTGCTTCAGGAAGTTCACGTCATCACGTTCTGTGCAGTTGTCGTCTAGACGTTGGTGTGCACCGCGAGACTCTTTACGAAGGATCGCTGAGTGAACCATTGCTTCTGCAACTTCAAGGCCGTAGCCCACTTCGATAGCGTAAAGTAGGTCAGTGTTGAACACTTTGCCTTTGTCTTTAATACTTATCTTCTTGTAGCGAGCTTTCAGTTCTGTGATTTTGTTGATGGTTTCTTGCATCAAGTCTTCTTGACGGTAGATACCACAACCCGCTTCCATGGTGTGACCCATTTCAGTACGGATGTCAGCCCAGTTCTCATCGCCTTCTTGAGCTAAGATGCCTGCGATGCGATCTTCAACCGCTTTAATTTGCTTAGCGATAGCGTCTTCATTCCAGCCTTTGAATTCAGCTGCACGTTTCACGGCTTGTTCACCGGCTACGCGGCCAAATACAACGAACTCAGCCAGAGAGTTAGAACCTAGGCGGTTTGCACCGTGTAGGCCAACTGAAGCACATTCACCAACGGCGAATAGGCCTTTAATGCGAGTTTCACACGTACCGTTAGTTTCGATACCACCCATGGTGTAGTGAACGGTAGGACGAATTGGGATTGGCTCTTTTGCTGGGTCAACGTTTACGTACGCTTTTGCAAGCTCACAGATAAACGGAAGACGCTCTTGCAGGTACTCTTCACCAAGGTGGCGAAGGTCAAGGTGTACTACATCACCAAGCGGGTGCTTGATGGTGTTGCCTTTCTGCTGCTCGTGCCAGAATGCTTGAGAAACTTTGTCACGAGGACCCAGTTCCATGTATTTGTTTTTCGGCTCGCCCACTGGAGTTTCAGGGCCCATGCCGTAATCTTGCAGGTAACGGTAGCCGTTCTTGTTGACGATGATACCGCCTTCACCACGACAACCTTCGGTCATCAAGATGCCAGTGCCCGGTAGGCCTGTTGGGTGGTATTGAACGAACTCCATATCACGCAGTGGTACACCGTGGCGATAAGCCATTGCCATACCGTCGCCAGTTACGATGCCGCCGTTAGTATTACAGTGGTAAACACGACCTGCGCCACCGGTTGCTAGAACAACAGATTTCGCTTTAATCGTAACAAGCTCACCTTCAGACATATGAATCGCGATAAGGCCTTGTACTTCGCCATCTTCAACGATCAAATCCACCACAAAGTACTCATCAAATCGTTTGATTGTGTCGTACTTCATCGAAGTCTGGAACAGAGTATGAAGCATGTGGAAGCCGGTTTTATCCGCTGCGAACCACGTTCTTTCTACCTTCATACCGCCGAATCGGCGTACGTTTACTTCACCGTTTTCTTTACGACTCCATGGGCAGCCCCATTGTTCCATTTGGATCATTTCGCGAGTCGAGTTTTCAACAAAGTATTCAACAACATCCTGTTCACATAGCCAGTCGCCACCGCCAACAGTATCGTTGAAGTGGTTATCTAGGCTATCTTCGTCTTTAATTACTGCTGCTGAACCGCCTTCTGCAGCTACCGTGTGCGAACGCATTGGGTAAACTTTAGAAATCAGTGCTACTTCCAGTTCAGGATTAGCTTCAGCCGCAGCGATAGCTGTACGAAGACCAGCGCCGCCTGCGCCGATGACTGCGATATCTGTGGTAATTGTCTTCACAGTTATTCTCCAGTGTGATGCGGAGTATTCCGCTTGTTATTATAAAAAGTTAGAGAGCAGTAAACGGCATCAACCGATCATCACCCCTAAGCCTTAAGTGGTAGGTTCAGTGTAAGAGAGGAGGGCGTTTCAAAAATTGATGTATTTAGGTTTTTGCTCCAGTAATGCATATGGAGGCATAGAATTTATAGGTTATGTGACTGCAATCACGGCAATCAATTGTTGATAACGATTAACCCACAGGACTGGTGTTAACGGCTTGTTGAGTATGATTTTCGTTATCAATGTTGATGTGGAAGCTGTATTGATAATTGTATTGTAGAACGTAATTTTCTGGCTTCATTAAAACAACATTTTGCTTTCATCAATAGACAGATAGATGCTTACAAAAGAGACGAAAGGTGGTAATTTTCGTCGCCTAGAATTCAGTGATATGGAACTTGATAATGCACTCCACATGGCAACCCGCCGCAACCATTAAGCAGTTAAAGCAACGTGCTGATATCCTTAATCAAATTCGCCAGTTCTTTACAGAGCGAAACGTGTTGGAAGTGGATACACCAGCCATGAGTCATGCTACGGTGACGGATGTGCATTTGCATACGTTCAAAACTGAATTCGTAGGACCGGGTTATGCGCACGGCCAGCCACTGTTCTTTATGACGAGCCCTGAGTTTCATATGAAACGGCTGTTAGCGGCGGGCAGTGGCTGTATTTACCAAATTTGTAAGTCTTTTCGTAATGAAGAAAACGGTCGTTACCACAACCCTGAGTTCACTATGTTGGAGTGGTATCGAGTTGGCTTTGATCATCATGATTTGATGGATGAAATGGATCTGCTGTTACAGCAGGTACTTAAAGCAGGTGTCGCGGAGCGAATGACTTACCAACAAGCCTTTATTGATGTGTTAGGTGTGTGTCCACTGGAAGATTCGATGGATACGCTAAAGCAAGCTGCCGCGAAACTAGGGCTCAGCGACATAGCTGACCCGGAACAAGACCGCGATACCTTATTGCAACTGCTGTTTAGTATTGGTGTTGAAGCGAAAATAGGCCAAGACGTTCCTGCCTTTGTGTATGACTTCCCTGCTTCACAAGCGGCGTTAGCTAAGATCAACCCAAACGATTCACGAGTTGCCGATCGCTTTGAGGTGTATTTCAAAGGTATCGAGCTAGCTAACGGCTTTCATGAGTTAGATAAACCACAAGAACAACTGCAGCGTTTTGAAGATGATAATGCCAAGCGTATTGAGATGGGATTATCACCTCAACCGATTGATCATCATTTGATTGAGGCGTTAAAAGCGGGCTTGCCGGACTGTGCGGGTGTGGCTTTAGGTATCGATAGGTTAATCATGCTGGCGTTGGGGTACGATCACATCGATGACGTGACGGCTTTTCCTTTCCCGCGTTCTTAGTTTTTTGCTTTTGTTTTTAGCGGATAATTAATCGTCATTAACTATCCGCTTCACTAGCTGACTAGAATACCGGTACCCACTACAGCAACAATGGCACCTATCCAAGCGTAGGCATTTGGTCTCTGCTTGGTGTAAAGCCAGAGTATTGGTAACAACATGATTGGTGTGGTTGAAGATAACAGCGCGACCATGCCGACATTGCCTTCCTGCAGCGCATACAAGATCAGCGTCATTCCCACCGCCATCGCTAGAAAACCATTAACAGCAGTAATTGCGAATATCTGCTTATTTATTGGATTAAGTGCGCGTGAAAGCTTGGCGCCCGTTAAGCGAAACAGTGAGTGAGCCACAAAGGCGGTGATCATTCGAATGGCAGAGGCGGCTACTGGGTCAATGTTGGTTTGCATCACGGGTTTGGCAATAATACCGCCCAATGCTTGGCAAATCGCCGCTGTGATTCCTAACGCAACGCCAATCCACACTGTTCCCTTAATGGTTTCGAGTTGGTTGTTCGCTTGTCCACGACGACCAAAGAATATCGCGGTTAACACGCCGCTAAACACCAAAGCCGAGCCAATCAGCTCTACCGAAGTCATGCTTTCGCTAAATAGGAAGTAACCAAGAATCGCCGAGAACACGGCATGGCAAGAGAACAGTAAGCCAGCTTGTCGTGGCCCCATGCGATTCAAACAAGCAAATAGGGCAGTATCACCAATGAAGATACCAATCAGGCCTGACAGCATCATAGGCGTCACCAGATCGGCTTCCACACTTGACCAACCACCGGTAAACCAAGCCATGCTTGATAAGATGATCGCGGTACAACCCATTCGCCAGCGGCTATAGGCGAAAGAACCTAAGTGTTGAGCCGGCTTTACTGACATTAGGCTCGCAATCGCCCAAAGAAAAGCGGCAGCTAGAGCCAACCATTCGAATCCCATCTGAATAACATCCTTGTGTCTGGGATAAATTAGCTCATCAATATGCATCAAACCGAACTGAGAACAAAGTGATTCTTAATAAAAGCACCGCTTTGCTGCTCAGTTACTGCCTTGCTCCTCAATTACTGTTTTGTTCCGGTTATCCGTTTCGATTGTCTGACTAGCGAGGCTTTATACCTTAAAGCGCTCCACGTCTTGGCGCATCGACTCAGCAGCGCTGCTCATTTCATTTGAGCTATTGCGACTGCTTTCCGCCTGTTGTGCCAAATCGTCAGAGGCATCTTTGATTCCTTGCGTATTGCGGCTGATATCTTCGCTCACCGCGCGTTGCTCTTCTGCAGCACTGGCTATTTGCAGCGCCATATCGTTGATTTCAGTGATCGCTTGCGTGATTTTAGTGAGGCTGCCATGGGCTTGTTCGGCGAAGCCTACACTGTTCTCTGCCAGTTGAGTGCTAGTGGTCATGCTTTCAACGGCATGTTCGGTATTCTTCTGCAGCGTATCAATCATCACGCGGATTTCTTCCGTCGAGCCATGGGTTCTTTGGCTTAGCACTCGAACCTCGTCTGCGACAACAGCAAATCCGCGACCTTGTTCACCCGCTCGAGCGGCTTCAATCGCTGCATTCAATGCCAACAGGTTGGTCTGTTCGGCAATGCCTTGAATGGTGGAGAGGATCTGGTTGATGCTTTGAGCATTGCTCTCTAATTCACGAATTACATTGGCGGCATCTTCAACTTGAGTCGCCAGGCCAGTAATCGCATCGCGGTTTTGTTGGATTACCTCTTGGCCTTCGTTACAAGCGGTAGCGGATGCCTGAGAAGCGGAGGCGGTTAATTCGGCATGGCTAGCCACTTCAGCGGCGGTGGCGGACATCTCATGAATCGCGGTCGCAATTTGGTTGATATCGTTTTGTTGATTCTCAACGCTAATCGAAGATTGGGTCGCCAGTTGATTGGCTTTTTCTGCATGATTGTTGAGATCGTGGCTGTGTTCTATCACACCCTTCAACATGCTTTGCATCTGGCTTAAGAACTGGTTCACAAGCTCGGCAAGTTTACCAATTTCATCCATACGTGTGATATCAATGCGCTGAGTGAGATCGCCTCTGCCTTGAGCGAGCTGAGTCAGCGCTGTAGACAATGTTTGTAATGGAGAAAGCAGGCGGTTGATCACCATTGTGCTCGCAATTGAAATGATGATGTACAAAACCAAAGAGGTCAGCGTGATGAATTGAATGGCATCGGATACTGCAGAAAACGCCATCTCTTTATCGATAACAATGCCTAGCGACCAATCGGTATTCGGGACATTGGCAATATAGACCAGCTTATCGCCTTGACCAGGCCAAGTTAGAGTGGTGATCATTTGGTCTTGGAGCAGTTGTGAAACCTTGTTGGTTGTTAGCTCTGGATTCAAACTGGTCAGTGGTTTTTGACTCAGCGCTTCATCGCTGTAGGCCACAATGTTGTTGTTACCATCGACTAAAAACGCAAAGCCATCGTTATCCAGTTTTACATTGAGCACGGTATCAATAATGCTGGTTACGGTTAAATCAGCCGCGAGAACACCTTGTCTATCGCCACTGAATGCTTTAGCAAAGCTGATGACAATGCTGCCGTCAAAATCTTGATAAGGTTCGGTAATGATGAGATCTGATGTTGCGTTGGCATCTTTATACCAAGGGCGAGTGCGAGGGTCATAGCCTGCTGGCCAATCTTCACCTTTGTCGCCATAAGCGATCGTGCCATCGCTGAATCCTGCATAAACAGACAAGAATTGCCCGGCTTGTTTGGTGATCAATAACTCGCGGTCAGAGTTACTGTTGCTTGAAATGGTCGATTCATTGGCAAGCATCATATCACTGCGGATAGAGAGCCAATCGGCAATGTAATTGGTGGTGCCAACACTGACATTTTTCATTTCTTGGTTGATCGCGACTTCAGTCTCTTGAGTCAGCTGATTGACCGATATCCAAGCTTGAGCGCCACTTACGACGGCAATTATGACCGCAATCGCGATCTGAATTTTAAACTTAATAGTATGTCTCAAGGTCCATTCCTCTCTTATTAGACAAAAACCTAACTACGGTGACGTACTTGATATTGAAGTGATATGTTTCTTATGGGGGTATATTGCCGTTGTCTTAGGCAGAATGAATGTGTTTAAAATCATAAATTCTAAATATATTTACTCTGATTTTTGTAAAACAGTGAAGTAAAGTCACAGTTATTTATTGAGTTAAATTTCAATCACTTGTTGTGGTCATTGTGCGTGAGATAGCGCTAATAGGCGCTAAATTTACATTTAGCGCCTTAGTCGGAATAAAAGTGATCGTTGAACGTCTATTAGGTGATGATGAACAACGCGAGGTAGACCATTAACAAGCCGACAATACCTAAGATGATGCCCATCTTCGCCATGTCTTTGCTTTCGATAAGTCCGGTTGAGTAAGCCAGTGAGTTGGGTGGTGTTGATACTGGAAGAATCATACCGAGTGATGCTGAGAAGGCGACCACAACCAACAAGCCTTGTAAGCCGCCAATCGCGACCAAACTTTCCATGGATGCGCCAATTGCAGCTGCTATCGGCATCAACAAGTTGGCAGTCGCGGTGTTCGACATGAAGTTCGCCATTAACCAACACACGATAGATAGTGTCAGTACCACAGCAGTAGGCGAGAGCGATTCATAATCAATCGCGTGCGCTAATGCTGCAGCTAGTCCTGTTTTGTCCAAGCCAATACCAATCGCAATACCACCCGCGACTAACCACAACACATCCCAGTTAATCAGCTTGAGCTCTTCTTTGCCCATGATGCCGGTCAGGGTGAATACTGCCAGCGGAATGATCGAGACCACATAAGTGTTCATGCCGTGCAGTTTGGTAGTCATCCACAATAAGATTGTTGCAGCGAAGGTGATGTAAACCACAATCGCTCGCCAACTTTTTCTAAATTGACCATCAAGCTTGAGGACCATGTTTCGTTCTTTAGAAGGGAAGAGTTTTTGTAAGAGAAACCAAGCGATGGTCAGTTGGATGATCACAAAGGGTAAGCCCATCATCATCCAGCTAAGGAAGTCGATACTGTTCTCGCCAGTTAGGTATTGCAGTGCGATCGCATTGGGTGGTGTACCTATGGGTGTCGCGATACCACCGGTATTGGCGGCGATTGGAATACACAACACGAGCGCTTTAACCCCCATGTCGCCTTTTGGCGCAGAGGCTACGATAGGACCTAGCAATGCAAGCATCATTACCGTTGTTGCGGTATTTGACATGAACATTGAGAACACGGCGGTGATCAGCATTAAACCGAGCATGATGAAGCGCGGTTCCGTGCCAAACGGTTTGAGCAATACTCGTGCTAAGTTGTTATCGAGTTCGTATTTGGATGCCGATATCGCAAGAGCGAACCCACCCATAAAAAGGATGATGATTGGTGACGAAAATGCACCGAAGATGTCGGTATATTTGATTAACTCACCGAGATCGTGTCCTGCTGGTGGATTTCTAAATAAGTGCAGGCCTTTGTCGGAGATCATCACCAGTTCAAGTGCAATAATAAGAATTGAGGTGGCGAATACCGGAACGGGCTCTAGTACCCAAAGCAGTGCAGCTAAGAGGAATATGGCCAGTAAGCGGTGTTGAATCAGCGTGAGATCATCGATTGGGATGGAATCTATCGGCATGAATAGCACGCCTAAGGGAATCGCAAAACAAATCAACAGCTTGACCAGAACGCCAATATTGAGTTTAGGCATGTACAAAGACCCTATGAATAAAATATCTTCAAATAGAGTAAGTTATCTGGATTTTTGGTACTTGGAGACGGGTTGTAAAATCGAAAGGTTGTTTAAGGTTTCGACAGTTGTTTTGTTTTTGGTCAATCTTTTGTCTGGGCAATTCGACGTCCTGCTCGTTGGGAGTAAGGTTGTCGGTAGTTAGGCTTGTTGAAATCTTGGAGGGAAGTGTCTGGAACTAGATAAGGAAAAGGCGCGCTCTTCTCTAAATATAGAAAAATAACGCGCCTTTAAAACTAAATGAGCGAACTCAAACCGTTAAGCTTGGTCAGTGTTCTCTGCTGAATCAACAGCTTCAGTCTCAACTTCTTTACCCGCAATGTGCGCGAAAGGGGTGCCTAGAACGGTTTTCTCACCATTCTGCATAGTTTCGTCAAACTTGATTGCATCTTTAGCAAACAGGTTGATAACCGTTGAACCAAGCTTGAAGCGACCCATCTCTTCGCCTTTTTTCAAGATAATAGATTTATCACCTTGTGCCGGGTAATCCCACTTGTAAACTGAGTTACCGCGAGGTGGCGTGATGGTGCCAGCCCATACTTGCTCGATGCTACCTACGATAGTTGCGCCAACCAGCACTTGTGCCATTGGGCCAAATTCAGTATCGAAGATACAAACCACACGCTCGTTACGTGCGAATAGGTTTGGAACGTTCTCTGCCGTTAACGGGTTTACTGAGAAAAGATCACCCGGAACGTAGATCATCTGACGCAGTGTGCCATCGCATGGCATGTGCACGCGGTGATAATCACTTGGCGACAAGTAAAGCGTTGCGAATTCGCCGTCTTTAAACTCATCGGCTAGGTCTGCATCACCACCAAGCAACTCACGTGCGGAGTAGTTGTGGTTTTTAGCTTGAATCAGTTGACCATCAGTAATTGGGCCAAATTGGCTTACGCGAGCATCAGCAGGGTGAACAATAACAGAGTCACCTTCTGCGATAGGGCGCATGCCTTCTTTCAATTCACGTACGAAGAATTCATTGAATGTTTTAAAGTGTTTTGGATCGCTATGCAGAGCTTCATCCATGTTTACTTTGTATTGCTTGATGAACCAGTTGATGATCGCTGTCGTTAAGCCACCCGCTTTAGCAGATGCCAGTTTACCGACTAGGCGAGTTAGCCCATGCTGTGGGATCCAGTACTGCAATCCAACTTTAATCTTATCCATTGTATTAATTTTCCAATGCTAATTGTTTTTCAATTAAATCTGTCGATGACGGTTTAGGGCGCGAGATGTTACTTAAATTCGCGCCAATTGTCAGTAAATGCACACATTTGTTCACAAAAACGCGATTAGAGATCGGCTTTCTTGCTTCGTGAGTACTGACGGTTATCTTTGTTGTCAGCCATTGTTTCAATAATGCGGTGGTAGCTAGCAAAGCGTAAGCGGCTAATTTTTCCGTCTTCAACGGCTTCACGTAGCAGGCATCCTGGGTCGTCATTGTGTTTACAATCGCGGAACTTACAGCCACCTAGGTATGGTTTGAATTCAATGAAAGCATCAGTGACTTCATCGGGTTCTAAATGCCATAGGCCGAATTCACGTACCCCCGGGGAATCGATAAGATCACCACCAGAAGGGAAGTGATACAAACGCGCTGCTGTGGTGGTGTGTTGACCCAGTCCTGAGTTTTCAGAAACTGCGCCTTCTTCAATGTCCAATGTTGGCATCAGTGCATTCACTACGCTGGATTTACCTACGCCAGATTGACCAACGAAAATGTTGATACGATCTTTCAGTTCAGCTTCCAACTCTTTGATGCCGTACCCCGACTCTTTACTCACGAACATGACTTTATAGCCGATTTTCTCGTATATCTTCAGTGTTTCGCGGTATTCGCTAATTTGTTGCTCTGTCAGTAAGTCGACTTTATTGAGTACAACTAAAGGAGCAATATTCACCGTTTCAGAGGCGATCAAGTAGCGGTCGATGATATTAAGTGATAGCTCTGGTAGTACAGCTGAAACGATAACCATTTGGTCTACGTTTGCGGCAACCGGTTTTAGGCCGTCATAGTAGTCAGGACGAGTTAGCATTGACGTTCTAGGCTCAACGGCTTCGACAACACCAGAGATGCCAGCCATTGACTCAAGCCCTGCGCGCCAAGTTACTTTGTCTCCGGAAACTAACGTTTCGATACTACGACGTAAGTTACAACGGTGAACTTCGTTGGTTTCAAGATCTTCGATATCAGCATGTTGACCAAAGCGCGTAATCACGAGTCCGCTTTTTGTTCCGCCAAGCATGTTCTCATCCCACTGGATAGAATCTTCTTTCTTGAGTCGCTTGTTCTGGTTGCTACGTACGCGACGTACCTGACCTTTGGTTAACTTCTTTTTTTTAGCCACAATTTTTCACTTAACACATCTAACTTGATGATTGAGGACTCAAACGGGATGTTATTGGTGCCACTGATTTCGATGGCCCTAAAGCTAGTTTGAGTATAGTTATTTGGGTATAGTACCTCTTTTATACATAAACAAATAGGCGACGCCTTATGTCCTTTAGCGATCAGAACCTTATTTGGGTTGATCTAGAGATGACAGGACTAGATCCTGAAACTCATAAAATTATTGAAATTGCTTCTATCGTTACAGATAGTGAGCTCAACATTCTGGCTGAAGGGCCTGTTTTGGCCATTCACCAACCTCAGAGTGAACTGGATAAGATGGATGAGTGGTGTACGACGACTCATACTGGCAGCGGTTTAGTAAAGAGAATTCAAGAAAGCACCGTTTCAGAGCAAGACGCAATCAAAGAAACAATTGAGTTTCTTGAAAAGTGGGTACCGAAAGGTAAATCGCCTATTTGTGGTAACAGCATTGGCCAAGATCGCCGTTTCCTATACAAGCACATGCCAGAGTTGGAAGAGTACTTCCACTACCGCTATGTCGACGTAAGCACTTTGAAAGAGCTTGCGCGTCGTTGGAAACCTGAAGTACTCGATGGTTTTTCTAAATCAGGAAGCCACCTTGCACTAGACGATATTCGAGAGTCGATTGCAGAGCTTCAGTACTACCGAAAAACAATCATTAGCATCTAATCTGATTGAATGATCACGTTTATCTAACTTTTCAGGTACATACAGGGCATTTTTTTTGCAATTTTGTGTGCTTTTTCAGCAGTTGAGTAAAAACTTGCTGATTTTTGCATTAAGGACTTGCATCACAAAAAAATGCTCTTATAATTCGCAGCCCTGAACGGCGAAAGACGTTTTCAGATTGCGATACTAGCTCAGTTGGTAGAGCGCAACCTTGCCAAGGTTGAGGTCATCGGT